>DATAQT010000113.1:0-9899 GCA_036264535.1 Paraburkholderia sp.
CGCGACCTGTATGCGACCGCCGTGCTGTCGGGCAATCGCAATTTCGACGGCCGGATCCATCCGTACGCGAAGCAGGCGTTTCTCGCGTCGCCGCCGCTCGTCGTCGCGTATGCGATCGCGGGCACGATCCGCTTCGACATCGAGAAGGACGTACTCGGCGTCGATGCGGACGGCCATGCGGTCACGCTGAAAGATCTGTGGCCGTCGGACGCCGAGATCGATGCGATTGTCGAGGCGAGCGTGAAGCCGGAGCAATTCCGCAAGGTGTACGAACCGATGTTCGCACTCTCCGCCGACACCGGCCCGAAAGCCGACCCGCTGTACGACTGGCGCGAGCAAAGCACCTATATTCGCCGTCCGCCGTACTGGGAAGGCGCGATGGCCGGCGAGCGTACGCTGAAGGGCATGCGCGCGTTGGCCGTGCTCGGCGACAACATCACGACGGACCACCTGTCGCCGTCGAATGCGATTCTGGCCGACAGCGCGGCCGGCGAATACCTGACGAAAATGGGCCTGCCCGAAGAGGACTTCAACTCGTACGCAACGCACCGCGGCGATCACTTGACCGCGCAGCGCGCGACCTTCGCGAACCCGACGCTGAAAAACGAGATGGTGCTCGAGGACGGCCAGGTGAAGGCCGGCTCGCTCGCCCGCGTCGAGCCCGAGGGCAAGGTCACGCGCATGTGGGAAGCGATCGAAACGTATATGGAGCGCAAGCAGCCGCTGATCGTGATCGCGGGCGCCGACTATGGGCAGGGTTCGTCGCGCGACTGGGCCGCGAAGGGCGTGCGGCTGGCGGGGACCGAAGCGATCGTCGCGGAAGGCTTCGAGCGGATTCACCGCACGAACCTGGTCGGCATGGGCGTGTTGCCGCTCGAATTCAAGCCGGGTGTGAATCGCCTGACGCTCGGCATCGACGGCACCGAGACGTTCGACGTGATCGGCGATCGCAAGCCGCGCGCTGATCTGACGCTGGTGATTCATCGTCGCAACGGAGAGCGCGTCGAAGTGCCGGTGACGTGCCGGCTCGATACGGCCGAAGAAGTGTCGATTTACGAAGCCGGCGGCGTGCTGCAGCGTTTCGCGCAAGACTTTCTCGAGTCGACCAAGGCGGCGGCTTGATGCGTTGAGGCGCGCTTTGTAGGGAACGTTACGACAAGACGGGCGATGCGGCTTGACATGCCGCATCGCCCTTCATTCATCAAAGATCAAGTCATCTCAGGACACTTTCATGGCCCACCTTCCCCAGATCAAGATTCCGGCCACCTATATGCGCGGCGGCACCAGCAAGGGCGTGTTTTTCCGTCTGCAGGATCTGCCCGAGGCCGCGCAACGACCGGGCGCCGCGCGCGATGCGCTGCTGATGCGCGTGATCGGCAGCCCCGATCCGTACGGCAAGCAGATCGACGGCATGGGCGCCGCGACCTCGAGCACCAGCAAGACCGTGATCATTTCGCGCAGCAGCCGGCCCGATCACGACGTCGACTATCTGTTCGGGCAGGTCTCGATCGACAAGGCGTTCGTCGACTGGAGCGGCAATTGCGGCAACCTGTCCGCCGCGGTCGGGCCGTTCGCGATTAGCGCGGGCCTCGTCGATGCGAGCCGCTTGCCGCGCGATGGCGTCGCGATCGTGCGCATCTGGCAGGCCAATATCGGCAAGACGATCATCGCGCACGTGCCGATGACCGGCGGCGCGGTGCAGGAAACCGGCGACTTCGAACTCGATGGCGTGACCTTTCCGGCCGCCGAAGTGCCGCTCGAATTCATGGACCCGGCCGCCGACGAAGATGGCGCGGGCGGCGCGATGTTCCCGACCGGCAACCTCGTCGACGACCTGGAAGTGCCCGGCGTCGGCACGTTGCGGGCGACGTTGATCAACGCGGGCATTCCGACGATCTTCGTCGAGGCCGAAGCGCTCGGCTACAAGGGCACCGAGTTGCAGGACGCGATCAATAGCGACGCGAAGGCGCTCGCGATGTTCGAGACGATTCGCGCGCACGGCGCGCTGCGCATGGGGCTCATCAAGCATCTCGACGAGATCGCGACGCGGCAGCACACGCCGAAGGTCGCGTTCGTGGCGAAGCCCGCGGATTATGTCGCGTCGAGCGGCAAGCCGGTGCGCGCGGGCGACGTCGACTTGCTGGTGCGTGCGATGTCGATGGGCAAGCTGCATCACGCGATGATGGGCACGGCGGCGGTTGCGATCGGCACCGCGGCGGCGATCGCGGGCACGCTCGTCAATCAGGCGGCGGGCGGCGGCGAACGCGAGGCGGTGCGCTTCGGACATCCGTCCGGCACGTTGCGCGTCGGCGCGCAGGCGAGTCTGAAGGACGGCGAGTGGGTCGTCACGAAGGCGATCATGAGCCGCAGCGCCCGCATGTTGATGGAGGGGTGGGTGCGGGTGCCGCAGCAGGGCTGAGGCAGCGTCGATGTCGGCCCACGTCAGCGGCACGGAAGGCTACGCGCAGCAGGCCGAAACGCTGATCGAACGATGGCGGACGCTGTCGTTCGCGGACCGGCATCGGCCGATTCTCGACTGGATACCGCGGGCGCCGTCGCGCATCGTCGATATCGGCGCGGGCATCGGCACGGACGCGGCCGCGCTCGCGGCGATGGGGCATACGGTGCTCGCCGTCGAACCGGTCGACGCATTGCGAAACGCTGCGCGTGAGCTGCATCGGTCGGCGAGCATCGAATGGCTCGACGACAGCCTTCCGGATCTCGCTCTAGTGTTAGCGAAGCCGAAGCGCGCCACCTTCGACGCGGTCATGCTCACCGCCGTCTGGATGCACCTCGATGCGTGCCAGCGCGAACGTGCGATGCCGCGTGTTGCGTCGTTGCTGCGCGACGGCGGCGTGCTGATCATGTCGTTGCGGCACGGACCGGTTCCAGCCGGCCGCCGCATGTTCGACGTCACGCCCGACGAGACGATCCGGCTGGCGAGCGAACACGGCCTGCGACTCGTGCGCGAGTTGCATACGTCATCGGCTCAACAGGCCAACCGCGATAGCGGCGTGACGTGGACGCGGCTCGCGTTCAGGTAATTGCGCGATCCAGGCGCGCCGCATTCGCCGCTGCGTGCCGACGCCTCGTCTACAATGGCCGCTCGAAACGGGCCGCTCCCAACACCACTCCGCGCGGCCGATTCAGAATCGACGCAGAGGAGGCATGATGCAGAACAGGCTGGACGCCGACGCAACGAATTCCGGCGACCCGGCGCGCGAGCACGCGCGCGCGAAACGCGCGGTGATCGTGATCGCGATTGCGCAATTGCTCGGTACGTCGTTGTGGTTCAGCGCGAACGGCGCGATGCGCGATCTGCAGGTCGCGTGGCACCTGAGCGCGTCCGGCATCGGCTGGCTGACGAATGCGGTGCAGGCCGGCTTTATCGTCGGGACCTTGCTGTCGGCGCTTACCGGTCTCGCGGATCGTGTGTCGGCGAGCAAGGTGTTTGCTATCTGCGGCGTGCTCGGCGCGGCCTTGAATGCGCTGTTCGCGCTGTGCAGCAGCGGCCTCGCATCCGCGCTCGTGTTTCGCTTCGGCGTGGGCGTGGCGCTCGCGGGCATCTATCCGCTCGGGATGAAGCTGCTCGTCACGTGGGACCCGCGCCGCGCCGCGCAGACGCTCGCGCTGCTCGTCGCGATGCTGACGCTCGGCACGGCGTCGGTGCATGCGATTCGCGCGTTGCTGTCGACGGTGCCATGGCAAACCGTGGTGCTCACTTCATCGGGGCTCGCCGTGATCGGCGCGGTGCTGGTGTTCGTGCTCGGCGAAGGGCCGCATGCGCGGCGCGCGGGTAACCGACGTTTCGGTCTGTCGGCGGGCGTGGGGCAGGTGCTGCGCATCAGCGAGTTTCGCTCGGCCGCGCTCGGCTATTTCGGTCACATGTGGGAGTTGTACGCGTTCTGGACGCTGACGCCGCTCCTCGTGCAGCGCGCGTTCGCGAACGGCGCGCCGGCCGCGCCGGGCACCGTCGCAATGTGGTCGTTCCTGATCATCGCGATCGGCGCGCTGGGCTGTCTGTTCGGCGGCAGGCTCAGCAAGTCGGTCGGCAGCGCGCGTACCGCCGCGCTCGCTCTGACGATATCGGGCACCCTGTGCGCCATCTATCCCCTGACCACCGGGCTCGGCGCCGCCGCGCAGCTTGCGCTGCTACTCGTCTGGGGCATCAGCGTGATCGCCGATTCGCCGCAGTTTTCGGCGCTGTCCGTCAAGGCCTGTCCGGCCGACAAGATCGGTGGCGCGTTGACGTTGCAGAACAGCTTCGGCTTTTTCCTGTCCGCATGCTCGATCCTGTGGTCGACGAGTGTGTTTCACTCGCTCGACGTGCGCGTCGCGTGGCTGCTGCTGCCCGGGCCGATCATCGGTCTGATCGCGATGACGCCGCTGTTGCGCAAGCAGCCACGCTGGTGATTCTCGCAGCGAGTTACTTGCCGCCGTGCTTTTCCTGCCAGCGCTGCATGAACGCGATCTCATCGTGCTGCGCCTTGATGATATTGCGCGCGAGCCGCTTGATCTCCGGGTCCTTGCCGTATTTCAACTCCGCCTGCGCCATCTCGATCGCGCCCTGGTGATGCGGAATCATGTGCGCGACGAAATCCCGATCGGTGTCGCCGGTGTATTCGGGGGCGCTCATGTCGTGCATCATGCGCTCGTCGGCGGCCTTGAAGGCTTGCGTCGATTCACCCGCGTCCGCATGCGCCGAACCCGACATGTCCATGCCGGGCATCGCCTGATGTTGCGCGTGAGCGGGCAGAGCCGCCGCCGCGAATGCAAAACCGCCGAACACACAGAGAGCGCGCAACGCGCGAAGGTTTTTCATATTGGTTTTCCGTTGATGAAGAGGGTGGCCGACGTGAACGCGCGATTCTAGCGGGCATGGACCGGGCACGTCGAACATCGTGGAGCTTCCTGCCGTGGTAAGGTCAAGCGAATCCAAACCAGGGGCGCGCCTATAATGAAGCGCGACCGGACGGCCAATCCAGCATCATCATCAGCATCACTTACGCAACGAGGCTGACAGCATGTACATCGCGATGAACCGCTTCAAGGTAGCACCCGGCTCCGAGGCCGCTTTCGAACATCTGTGGACCACGCGCGACACCCATCTGAAAGAGGTGCCGGGCTTCGTCGAATTCCATTTGCTGAAGGGACCGCGCAAGGACGATCACGTGCTCTATTCGAGTCATACGATCTGGCGCGACTATGAATCGTTCGAAGCGTGGACCAAGTCCGACGCGTTTCGCGCCGCGCATCGCAGCGCCGGCAACGAAAACCGCGTGCTGTATCTCGGCCACCCGGAATTCGAAGGCTTCGAAGTCATTCAGACCGTCCGGTAGCGCGCCATTCACGAGGGAACAAAAACATGAAAGCAGTCAGAATCGGTTCGCCCGCCACCGTCGATAGTTTGCAGGTCGTCGATCTCGCCGATCCGGGTCAGCCCGCGGCCGGACAGATTCGCGTGCGCATTCATGCGAGTTCGCTGAACTACCACGACTACGGCGTCGTGAGCGGCAATCTGCCCGCCGAAGCGGGCCGCATTCCGATGGCCGATGGGGCGGGCATCGTCGAAGCAGTCGGCGCGGGCGTGCGCGAATTCAAGGCCGGCGATCACGTCGTGTCGTGCTTCTTCCCGCTGTGGGAAAACGGCTCGCCCGCGATCGGCGATTTTTCAACCACCCCCGGCGACGGCGTCGACGGTTACGCGCGCGAAGTCGTCGTGCTGCCGAGCCACTGCTTCACGCATGCGCCGGCCGGCTACAGCCACGCCGAAGCGGCGACGCTGACCACGGCGGGGCTGACCGCGTGGCGTGCGCTCGTCGTCGATGGTCAACTGAAGGCGGGCAGCACGGTGCTCGTGCTCGGTACCGGCGGCGTGTCGATCTTCGGTCTGCAGATGGCCAGGGCGATGGGTGCGTCGGTGATCGCGACGTCGTCCTCGGATGCGAAGCTCGCGAAGCTGCGTGAACTCGGTGCCGACCATACGATCAACTATCGCGCCAACCCCGAGTGGGGCAAAGAGGTGCGGCACCTGACGAACGGGCGCGGCGTCGATCACGTGATCGAAGTGGGTGGTCCCGGCACGTTGCCGCAGTCGATCACCGCATGCCGCATCGGCGGCCATATCGCCTTGATCGGCGTGCTGACCGGCCGCGCCGGTCCGGTGCCGACCGCGCATCTGATGGCGCGGCAGCAGCGCCTGCAAGGGCTGATCGTCGGCAGCCGGCAGGATCAGATCGAGATGGTGCGCGCGTTGGAGACGACCGGCATCAAGCCCGTGATCGACAGCACGTTCGAGCTGGACAAGCTCGCCGATGCGTTCCGGCACGAGGCATCGGGTGCGCACTTCGGCAAGATTTGCGTGGCGATCTGAGTCAAGTGCGCCGCGCGAGGTCGGCGAAACAGACACTCGTCGCCTCGCAGGCCTGCGTGAATCCTTCGTCGTAACTCGTGAAAAACAGCGTGCGCGTTTTGCCGAGCGTTCTGAATAGCTCGGCGAGTACCGCGCGCGCGGACGCGTCGAGTCCGCCGGAGGGTTCGTCGGCGATCAGCACGCGGGTTTCGCCGAGCACGGCCGCCGTCAGAAACACCTTCTTGCGGCTGCCATATGACATCTGCTCGAAACGTTTGTCCAGATGCGGCGCGAGGCCGAGGCGTTCGGCGAGCGCGAGCACGTCGTCGCCGAGCGCGGTTCGTCGCGCCGACGCGACCTGCTGCAGATAGTCGCGGCCGGTCTGATCGGGCCAGCTCATGCTGTCTTCCGGCACGTACGTGAGCACGGCTTGCGCGGCATGCGGCGCGGCGCGCAGCGAATGACCGCCGAGCCATACGTCGCCGGTGTCGGCTTCGATTGCACCGGCGAGGATGCCGAGCAGCGTCGATTTACCGCTGCCGGATTCATCGTTTAACGCGACGCATCCGCACGTCGCGTCGAAATGCAGTCCTTCGAACAGGACGCGGTCGCTATAGCGCTTGCTGAGGTTGTCGAATCGAAGCATGGGGTGGCGCAAAGGGCGATAGGAACGCCGGCGCAGGCTTGCGCCGCATCTCGTGCATGCCGTGCGGGATTTTCAGCACGGCAATTTCGCGCCAGTGTAGCAGCGCGCGCTCGCCTCTTTTGCGCCGTTACGCTGACGGCGCCGTCTCCAGCAAAAACTCCACCATCCGATCACACACGCGCTCGAACATCTGCGTGCCGGTCACGGTCGGGCAGCCGCGCGCGCGTGCCGCTTCGATCAGCGGCGTGAGCGGCGGCTTCGTGACGACGTCGCCGACAAATGTCGTGGCCGGCAAGCGCGCGACGTCGATCGGCAACGGATCGCCCGCGCGCATGCCGAGCGGCGAGGCGTTGACGACCACGTCGTAGCTGCCCAAGTCGAGGTCGGCGGCGCCGCCGCGCGCCTCGCCGCGGCCGAGCGCATTGAGCCGCCCGGTCAGCGAGCCGGTGCGTTCGACGTCGTTGTCGCGTACGTCGAGCGAGCCGACGCTGTGCTGAATCAGCGCATGGCCGATCGCCGAGCCCGCGCCGCCTGCGCCCACCAGCAGCGCGCGTTTGCCTTGTAGCTCGCAGCCCGCGGCAACGAGGGCCGCGACGAAGCCCGTGCCGTCGAACATGCCGCCATGCCAGCCGCCATCGGCGTTGCGGCGCAGCGTGTTGACCGCGCCGAGGAACGCGGCTTCTTCGGCGAGCGTCGCGCAATAGCTCGCGGCGCTGAATTTGTGCGGCACGGTGATGATCACGCCGTCGACGTTGCGCATCGGCGCGATCCCCGCGAAGAACGCGGGCAGATCGGCGGGCGCGACGTGCGCGGGCACCACCAGCGCATCGCGGCCGGCCGCGCGCAATGCGGCGGTCACGCCCGACGGCGAGCGCACCTGCGCAATCGGATCGCCGACGATGAAATAAACGCGCGTCGCGCCGCTCAGACCCGCGTCGAGCGACGCCGCGAACGAAGGTTTTTCAGCCTGCTGCATAGTCGAATCTCCTGGAAGGGGGCCCGTTCGCATCGTGCCCGATGCGGGGCGCCATGTGTTGCCGCTTATCGAGTGTGTTCAGGACAGGGCGGCATCGGCAAGGCGGCGCCTACGCGAGCTCGGTCAGGCTCAACTCCAGAGCACGAGCCCGCAGATCCTGCGGGCTCATGTCGAACGCGCGCCGAAACGCGCGCGTGAAATCCGACGCGCTGCCAAATCCCAATCCATACCCGATCTGCGCGACCTGGCGATGCGGAAAGCGCACCAGCTCGTCCGCCGCTTCGCGCAGCCGGCGATGGCGGATATACGCGCCGAGCCCGCCCTCGTGCTCGAACCAGCGGTAGATCGTCGCGCGTTTCAGATGCAGCGCATGCACGACGTGCTCTGGCGTCAGGTCGCCCTGATGCAGATTCGCGTCGATATAGCGGCGCACCTGTGCCATCAACGCGGCTTGCAACGCCGCGCGGTCCGCGCCGGTGAGGCGCGCTTCCTTGCGGAACGCGGCGACCAGCAGTTGCCTGCCGGTCTGCAGGGCGTCGATCGCGGCGGCGGCATCGAGCGAGGCGATCTCGTTCGCGAGCGCCGCGAGATGGCGCAGCGCGAGGCCGGCGAGCGGCGCTTCGTTATGCACGATGCGGCCGTGCATCCCGACGCCGTCGCGCAACTGCTCGTCGACCAGCGACGCCGGCATGAACAGGCTCAGCAGCCGGCACTCGGGTCGCTCGACGCGAAACGGCTGGTTCAGATCGAACGCGACGATGCCCGGCACCGAGCCCGGCTCGCTGCGTTTCTTGCGCATGCCCGTGACGTGCCCGACCTCGCCCTCGACGAACAGTTGGAACACGTAATCGCGCCGCTGGTCCGTGGAGATGCGCGCGACCGAGCGCTCCAGCAGCATCGGCTCGGTACGACAGTCGGTCAACACCATGCCGCCGACCGCGTACAGGTCGATTTCGCCACGAAAGCCGTTGGCGATCTGCTCCTTCGACGGCGGCGCGTCGACCACGTGACCGACCCGCTGGCGCCACGCGAGAAACTGCTCGTCGCGGGCGAGCCTTTGCGTGCTGAAGCGGTTCGTCGATACGGCCGTGCGCGAATCGGCGGCGGCGCGTGCGGCGAGGTGGGACGGTAATGGACTCGTGCGCTGGCTCATGAAATGACTGCTGTTGCAAGCATGGACGGGGTTGAGGGACGGGACTGAGCCGTACCAGCCAGCACTTTGCACGCCCGCGCCTTATTCTGAGACGTATGGTCAAGCCGCGTCCGGAAACTGCGTTATCGTCACACGATTAGATTGCAGATCGCTTTCGATGCTGGCGATCGATGCGGCGGATTCATCAGGCCAACAGCCGGCACGCGGGGTAGCGAAGATGAGCCTTACAGGCAGGCAACCGGCCCCGCAACGCGGCGGGAGGCGTCCGGCCAGTTTCGCGGATGGCCAGTTGCGGCATCTCGAGAGTGTGCTCGGCTATGTGACGCGCGAGGGCGCGGCGCAGCCCGATGAGTTCGACCACGCCTACTGGGCCCAGCGCATTCTCGCGCTCGAGGACTCGCATGAGCTGGTCGCAAGTCAGCGCATGCGCATCGCGAAGCTGCGTGACCTGTTGGGCATGGAGTCGAAGGTTAGCGCCGCACGGCGCACGACCGCTTGAAATACCGGGGTGGTCCGCGAGGACCGAAAGTAGGGCAGTGCAGGAGAGAACCGCTGATGCCGCCCGGCATCGGCGCCAAAAAAAGCAGAACCTGAGAGAAAGTGGCGATGACGCGAACGGGCCCGCAGAGGCCCCGTCGCTCATCCGCCCGATATTCGGCGAGCTACCGTCGCATTCGTCTTGGTACCACTTGGGCCGCGACCATTTTTGCTCCGGCCTGATTTCAAAATCCTGACTTAATCGCGGCCTATTTTCGCGTCATTTTCGTCGTAT
>DATAQT010000145.1:0-2166 GCA_036264535.1 Paraburkholderia sp.
TCGGAGATGTCGTACTCGGTGTAGCTGCCGCTACCGTCGGCGAAGTTTTCGTCGACGATGCGCTGATGCAGCGCGAGAATCTGCTCGCCGTAAATGGCCGCGCCGCGCAGCACCATCTTGAAGCCGTTGTAGTCCGGCGGATTATGGCTACCGGTCACGACGATGCACGAGTCGACGCGGCGCTCGCCACCCGCGAGCTTCAACGGTACGCTCGCCGCGAAGTAGCCGACCGGCGTGGGCACCATGCCCACGTTGACGACATCGACGCCGGCCGCACGCAGACCGTCCGACAACGCCGCGATCAGCTCGGGTCCCGACAGGCGCCCGTCGCGCGCGACCACGACCGCGTCACCGCCCTGCGCGCGCACTTCGCTGCCGAACGCGCGACCGATGGAACGCGCGGTATCGACGTCGAGCGTCTTGCCAATGACGCCACGAATGTCATACGCCTTGAAAATGGATTTGGAGATCATGTTGGCTCACTTGCGTGCAATGGAAAATTTTGACCTGCGCACTGACGATAACCGGTAAAAATCGCGGTAAAAATCGCATTAAATCCCCGTGTTACCACGCCTCGGTGCGCCCTTGCCGGAAGCGGTCCGGTTCCAACTTATAATTGCGTTCTTCTGACCAGCCTGAGTAACGCCATTCTAATGCTTAGACGCCCTCCATTTGTAAAGTTGCCGCGGCTGTCGGCCGGGCGGGCGAACGCGCATAGCACCGCAGATACGACCCCGCGAGGCGGCTTGACCGACGCGCAGCGGCGAGCGGCCAACGGATGCTGACGCTCAAGCGCTTCGCCAATCCCGACGTCACCCGAGCGTTTACAAACATCGTCTGGCTGGGCCTCGAGCGGCTCACGCAGATCGGCGTCGCGATCGTGATCAGCGGCATGCTCGCGCGCTACTTCGGGCCCGATACGTTCGGCAAATGGCAGTACGCGAACACGCTGTTGCTGGTGCTGTCGCCGATCACGTGGGTCTGCGGCGCGGAAATTCTCGTACCGACCATCGTCAACCGCTCGCCCGAACAACTCGGCACCGTGCTCGGCAGCGCCTTTGCGCTGCGCTTTTCGGTGTCGGCCGTGGCGCTGCTGCTCACCTGGCTCGGCATCGCGCTGCATTGGTTCGAACCGCTCGTCGGCGCGATGCTCGCGGGCCTTGCGGTGACGATGCTGTTTCGCGAACCGTTCGTCGGCGTAATCAACGCGTGGCTGCAGAGCATGACCTACAGCAAGCCGCAGTTGCTGACCAGCATGAGCACCGCGGTGATCAAGGCCGGCCTCGTCTACCTGCTGGTGCGCGCAATGGCCACGCCCGCGCGCTTCGGCTGGCTGTGGGCGCTCGAATCGGCGGCGATCGGTGCGGTGCTGTTGCTCTACTTCATGCGCCGGCATGGCGGCAAGCTCGGCTGGCATCTCGACCGACCGCTGTTCAAACACTTCGCGAGCGCGGGCACGGTGTTCTGGCTCGGGCTCATCTGTATGTACCTGTTCCTGAAACTGGACCGGCTCATGCTCGAGCGCGCGATTTCGTTCGCCGACCTCGGACGCTATTCGGCCGCCCAGCAGTTGAATGAAAACTGGATCACGCTCGCGCTGATGCTCGCGCAAACCATCGCGCCGGCGTTCGTCTATCGCGTGCAGGGCATCGCGCAACTGCGCCGCAACATGTGGCGGCTCAGCGCGCTGACCGCCGTGCTGATGGTGTGCGGCGCACTCGTACTCGATCTGCTCGCGGGCTTCATCATCCGCCGCGTGTTCGGGCCGGATTTCGAAGGGGCGATCGACATCTTCCGCTGGGCCGTGTGGCTCTCGGTGCCGGCCGGTATCGAGGCGATCGGCAATCTCGTCGTGCTCAAGTATCAGGCCAGGTTCGTGTTGCTCGCGAAGTGGCTGCTAGCACTGGCCGTCGCGTTCGCGGTCAATCTGCTGGCGATTCCGCGACTCGGTCAGTATGGCGCGCTCGTCGGTCTCGCGGCCGGTTATCTGGCCGCCGCGTCGGTCAATCTTTATTACATCCGTTTCAAATTGCGCCCATGACGAATTCATCCGCCACCGCGCAAACCACGCTCGACGACGTCGCGGTGCTGATGCCCGCGTACAACGGCCAGGCGGACGTCGATTCGACGCTCGCCTCGTTCGAGGAAAGTGCGCTGGTGCACGTA
>DATAQT010000154.1:0-25668 GCA_036264535.1 Paraburkholderia sp.
GCCGGAGCTGACCTTCGTGCTGACGGGCATCGGATCGGCCACCTTCGCGTTCGTCGAGACGCTGCTCGCGCTGTGCGTCTGCTATCTCGTGCTGGTCGAGCTCGCATCGCGCGCCGGGATGTGGGTCGAATCACGCGTGAATCGCTTTCTTGCCTGAACGTACCTGGACTCGTCCGCCATGATCGATTCCCCGCTCTCTCCCTCCGAAATCGGCGCAGCGCCGGTGATCGTGGATGCGCCTCACGCACCGCTCGTGAACGTGCGCGGGCTGCACAAGCGCTTCAACGAAACAGAAGTGCTGCGCGGCGTCGATCTCGAGATCGCGCGTTCGGAAGTGGTGTGCATCATCGGTCCGTCGGGCTCGGGCAAGAGCACGCTGCTGCGCTGCCTCGCCGCGCTCGAGACTTACGATCAGGGCGACGTGCGCATCGAAGGCGAACTGCTCGGCTATAGCGAACGCAACGGCAAACGGGTACGCGCGTCGCAAGGCGAGATCAATCGCGTGCGGCGCAATGTCGGCATGGTGTTTCAGCAGTTCAATCTGTGGCCTCATATGAGCGCGCTCGGCAACGTGATGGAAGCCTTGCTACGCGTGCGGCATCTGTCGCGCGACGAAGCGCGCCGACGCGCCAACGCGATGCTCGACACAGTGGGCCTCGTGCACAAAGGCGATGCATATCCGGCGAAACTCTCGGGCGGCCAGCAGCAGCGGGTGGCGATTGCGCGGGCGCTGGCGATGGAACCGCACATCATGTTGTTCGACGAGCCGACCTCGGCGCTCGATCCGGAACTGGTCGGCGAGGTGCTGCAAGTGATGAAGCAGCTCGCGCGCGACGGCATGACGATGGCCGTGGTCACGCACGAGATGGGCTTCGCCGCGCAGGTCGCCGACAAGGTCGTGTTCATCGATCAAGGCCGCATCGCCGTGCAGGGCAAACCACGCGACGTGTTTCACGATGCCGCGCAGCCGCGTCTGCGGCAGTTCCTGCAAAACTATTTCGACCGCAATGCGTTCTGGACGCGCGGCCCCGACGACACCCAGCCGCTATGAGCACCACCGTTCGCCACAAGCCTCACGGCAAAGCCTCCGCCAGCGCGGCCAAAACCGCGCGCGGCAGCGACGACGCGCCCGCCGCGCGCTACGAGCAGGTCAAGCAGCACATCCGCCAGATCATCGAATCGGGCGAGCGCCAGGAGGGCGATCGTCTACCTTCGGAGCTCGACCTCGTCGCGACGCTCGGCGTGTCGCGCATGACGGTCAACCGCGCGCTGCGCGAGCTCGCCGATGCGGGGCTCGTCACGCGCGTATCGGGTGTCGGCACCTTCGTCGCGCCGAACAAGCCGCAATCGACACTGCTGATGATCGCCCATATCGGCGACGAAATCCGTTCGCGCGGCCACGCCTATCGTTGCGACGTGGTGCTGTTGCAGCGCGAGACCGCGTCGGTCACGGTATCCAACGCATTGGGGCTGCCGCCGGGCGCTTCGGTGTTTCATGTGATCTGCGTGCATCGCGAGAACGGCCTGCCGGTGCAGCTCGAAGATCGCTATGTGAATCCGGCCGTTGCGCCGGATTTTCTGCAGCACGATTTTTCGGCGCTCAAGCCGTCCGAATATCTGCTGACGGTCGTGCCGATGCACGATCTCGAGCACGTGGTCGACGCGGCGCGGCCGACGCCCGCCGAAGCCGAGCTGCTCGAAATTCACGCCGAGGAACCGTGCCTGACGCTGACGCGCCGCACATGGACGGGCGGTGTCGCGGTGACGTTCGCGCGCTTCGTGCATCCGGGTTCACGCTATCGGCTCGGCTGCCGCTTCTCGCCGAATACGTCGCAACGGCAGGGATAAAGCGCGCGTCAGGAACCGTATTAAACGGTCCCCGCCAGATGAAACCGCGACGCCGGATGCCAAAGCCGCACCGACGTCGCGACGTTCTCGCCGACCCACGTGCGCCGCCACAGCAGCAGACACGGCTCGCCGATATCCATCATCAGATGACGCCGTACATAGGCGTCAGGCTTCTGCGCATAGATGCGAAACTCGGCGCGCTGCACGGGCGCGAGCCGCACCATGTAGTGATTCGGCGTTTCGACCGAGAAGTCCTGCTGCAGATATTCAGGGAACACCTTCGGATTGACGAAGCGGTCCTCGTACTGGATCGGCTCGCCCTCCTCGCTGTGCACGATGCACGAATGAAACGCGGGACCGCTCGCGAGACCGAGTGCTTCGAGCGCATCGGCATCGTCGCTCGGTTCGAGCATCAGCACGCGCGCCGAGTGACGATGGCCACGCGCGGCGATTTCATCGGCGATATTGCGGATCTCCAGCACCGTCGATTCATACCGTTGCGGCGCGACGAAGGTGCCCGAGCCTTGCACGCGCGTGAGCACACGCTCGGCGGTCAGCTCGCGTAGCGCGCGCGACACCGTCATGCGCGCGACGCCGAACTCCTTGACCAGCTCCGTTTCAGAAGGGATCAGTCCGCCCGGTTTCCATGCGCCTTCGCTGATGCGCTGGACCACGTAGCGTTTGATCTGCTCGTAGGCGGGCATCGCCTTGAGCGGCGTGTCACGATCGCGATCGCTCGTGGCGGAATGCTGTTTCTGCTCGTCCTGTACGGCGGCCGTTTTGTGCGCCTGTGTAGTTGTTTTCACTCCAAACCTCATCGGTGGTTCGCCGGTGGTACCTGGGGTCCACCGTGGCCGGATCTCCGGCGGCCGGGCCCAATCTTACCCGCTTCGACGGCAGCGGTACCACCGCAACGCGCTACCAGATAAACGGCACGAAACGGTAACGCACACGCGCCATGTAGGCCGTGTAGCCATCGAGCTGCCCGGCCAGCAACCGTTCCTCGCGCACCGCCCGCCAGCCCATGCCGTAGGCCATCACGGGCAGCGCCAGGAGCCCCCACCACGAGCCGAGCAGGAGCGGCGTGCCGACGAAGAACACCAGCGCGGCCGCGTACATCGGATGACGAACGTACGCGTAAGGACCAGTGTCGGCGACCTTGTGTCCGCGGCTCGCCTGGATCTTCACGACCGGCGCCGCATAGCTGTTCGCGCGAAACACGAAGCGGCACATGAAGATGCACAGGAACACGCACAGCGCGCCGAAGCCCATGAGCCACACCGGCAGCGGCGCGGACCAGCGAAAGCGCATCGCGTCGAAGCCCATCAGGATCAGCCAGCCGCACCACGCGGCGCCAATCGCGACCATGAACAGACGATCCCAGCGGCTCTGCTGCGCCTGCACGAACGGCGCGAGCCGCTCCGCGAGCAGCGCGGGATCGTGACGCGCGAGCCACAAGCCGAGCCACAGGCTCAATACCGCCAGCTCGATCAGATACCACCACGCGGCCGGCCACGCGAGCGTGCCGGCTGCGCCGAACAGCAGCACGCTCATGAACACCAGCCATGCGAGCGATTGCAGGATCAGACGCGTGACCATGGCGGCTTCCTCCCGCGCTCGGGTTATGCGGTCGCGTCGCGCGTGCACACGCGCTCGAACACGTCGGCAATATCGATGTCCTCCAGATTCACGCCGAAGCGCTCGCGCAGACAGTCGGCGAGTTCGGCGGCGCTCGCGAGGCGCCGCTCGCTGACGATCTGCCCTTCACCGTCACGCTCGCTCAATTGATCGTTGAACAGCGCGAGGCGCACTTCGGGCAGCACACGGCACGCCAGCAGGTTGTGCGCGAAGATCGAATCGGGCGATGTGGACGTGTACCAGTTCGAGGTTTCGTAGTCGACCCACTCGACTCCACGCAGATCGACGTGATAAACGCGTGTCCAGCTGTCGTCAGGCGCCTGCACCTCGAGATAGACGGTGTCGTGCCCCGCGTCGGCGAGACGGAACGTGCCGAGCGGAATCGGCTGCGCGAGACCGGCGGTCAGTCGTAGCGGTGCGGTCAGCGTCACGCCGCCGAAACCGACGTCGGCAATCCATGCGTCGCCGTCGATATCGACGCGCAGCACCATATGCGTGCGCGGCGCGATCGTGCCGGGCTCGCGGCCCCACACGACACGCGCGAGCAGCGGCTTCACCTTGAAGCCGAGTTGCATCAGCACGTTCGCAAACAGCGTGTTCTGCTCGAAGCAATAGCCGCCGCGCTTTTGGGTCACGAGTTTGCGTTCGACGGCTTCGAGTTCGAGGCTGACGGGCCGGCCCGTCAGCGGGTTCAGGTTCTCGAACGGGATCGCGGCGGGATGCAGCCGGTGAATCGCCCGCAGCACGTCGAGCGTGGCGGCACGCGGACCTTGATAGCCGATGCGGGCGAAGTAGTTGTCCAGATTGATGGTGTGGGACATCGGCGGAATTCCGGTTGGGTTGCGGGTTCGACGCGATCATAGCGGCTTACGGCACCAGATCGGCTCATCAGCGACGTCACGCGAACCGCAACGGCGCCTACAACCCTTTCAACGCCGACGTCGCGATCGACGGCACGGTAATCCCGTGACTCGACGCGAACTGCACGGCTGAGCTGAGCGTCGACATCAGCGACTGCAACTGCCCCGGCGCCGATTTCGCGATATACGAAGCGCTTTGCGCAGTCTGCGGATTGAGGCCCGATTGCAGCAACGACGACGGACTCATCTGGCCAATGCTGCCGAGCCCCGACTGCAAGCTCGAATACTGGCTCACGCCCTTGCCGAGCGACGACAGCCCTTCGGTAAACGCTTCCTTGTTGACCGGCGTCGCCGACGCGCCGCCGCTTGCGTGACTCGCGAACGCATCGGTCAGCTTCTGCGACAGCGACTGCTGCGCGCTGCCGACCTGCGTCAACTGACTGACCGACGGCGTACCGCCGCTCAAGAGCCCCGCCGCTTGCTGCGCCTGGCCCGCCGCGCTTGACATGCCCATCGCCGACGCGAGACTCGACTGCCCGCTCAGCACCTGCTGGTTTGCGCCCACATAGCTCTGCAGCAGCTGCGACACGCCGCCCGATGACGCGCCGCCAGCCGCCGCGCTATCCCCACCTCCGCCAATGCCGAACTGCTTCAGATTCAACTGCGCGTGCGCGGCGCCGCCCAGCAACAGACCGCCACTCGTCAGCAACGAAACCAGAAGAATGCGCTTGCTCATTTCTACCTCCTTATCGGGACTTTCGGGGTAATGCGTGTGCTTCGACACGTCGCCCTTACGCACGTTCGGTCTGACCACAACAATACGATTGCATTACACAATCATTAATACTTCTTTTCGCTTTCATGCCGTTTACGAGTAGTCCGTAAATCACGGCATTACATGTCAGCAATATTGATGATAATAGTTCTCATTTGAGTTGACTCGCGCAATACGCCTGCGTACGATCACGCCATCCGCTGCTTTGGCATCCCGGGACAATCACGCGAATTCGCGCCAGGCAGTCGCAAATTGATCACATGGTCGAAACCACTAATAAGGATCTCGATGAAGTTCGCCCAACTCAACGGAGCGCGCGCCAATGCGCTTCCTTTTTGCGACTCTTCAGCCCGTACCGGCGCAACTCATCGTACGCGTTTGCCTTCGATGCGTCGCGTCGCCCTTTGCACGGCTTTCGCGTGGGCCTCGTTGACCGCCCACTCGGCACTGGCCGCAGCCAATCCCGATGCCAACCCGGAAGCCCCGGAAGCCGACCTGAACATTCAGGCGACGCAGACCAACCAATGGACCGGCCTCTGGAACCGCCAGCAATTGCTCGGTGACATGGGCGGCCTGCGTCCGTGGCTCGGCAAGTACGGCATGACCTTCACGCTGACCGAAACCAGCGAAGTGCTGGCCAATCTGCGCGGCGGTCTCGAGCGCGGCGCAGATTACGACGGCCTGACCACCGCCACTCTGCAGATGGATACGCAAAAAGCGTTCGGTCTGCCGGGCGGCCTCTTCAACGTCAGCGCGCTGCAGATTCACGGCGCGAACCTGAGCGCGAACAAGCTCGGCACGCTGAACACGGCGAGCGGCATCGAGGCCGACGACGCGACGCGTCTGTGGGAGCTCTGGTATCAGCAGTCGTTCCTGAACAAGCGCGTGGACGTGAAGATCGGTCAGCAGAGTCTCGACCAGGAATTCATCACGAGCACGTATGCGGCCCTGTTCCTCAACACGATGTTCGGCTGGCCCGCGCTGCCCTCGTACGATATGCCGTCGGGCGGTCCTGCCTATCCGCTCGCGGGTCTCGGCGTGCGCGTGCGCGGCCAGATCACGCCGTCGCTAACCGCGCTCGCCGGCGTGTATTCCGGCGACCCGCTCGGCAACGATCCGAGCAACATGAGCGGCACCAACTTCAACCTGCGTAACGGCGCATTGTGGATCGGCGAGTTGCAGTACTCGATCAACCAGCCGTCCGAAGGTGAAATGGTCGGCGTGGGCGGCGGCGGTCTGCCGGGTACCTACAAGCTCGGCGTCTGGTACAACACCAACAAGTTCGCCGATCAGCGTTACGACAACATGGGGCTGTCGCTCGCGAATCCGGCTTCGACCGGCATTTCCGCGAATCACAGCGGCAACTACAGCTTCTACGCGGTCGCCGACCAGATGGTGTGGCGCCCCGACCCCGACGGAGCGCGCAGCCTCGGCGTGTTCGCCCGCGTGATGGGTGCGCCGGGCGATCGCAACCTCGTGAGCGTCGCGGCCAACCTCGGCGTGGTGCTGAAGGCGCCGTTCAAGGGCCGCGACAACGACAGCGCCGGCCTCGCGCTGACCTACATCAAGATCGGCAGTCACGTGAACGGACTTGATCAGGACTTCCTGGCATTCAACGGCAGCCCGTACGGCGTGCGCACCAGCGAAACCACGCTCGAGGCGACCTACCAGTACCAGGTCAATCCGTGGTGGCAGGTGCAGGCCGACGCCCAATACACGTTCAACGCCGGCGCCGGCCAGAACCCGAGCGACCCGACGCAGCCGCTGCGCAATACATTCGTCGTCGGCATACGGACCAATATCAACTTCTGATGCCGCTCGCCGCACATCGATACGCAAACCCACGTAACCGGACCAGCACTTCCCATGCTTTCGATCGTCACCGCTCTCCCCGCTTTGCGCGCTCCTACGGAGGCCCAGTCGTGAACCAGCTCACGCGCAAGTTTTCGCCGCGCGCCGCGCGGGCCCTGCTTGCCGCGACGGCCGGCGCCGCCGCCCTCGCGGTAGCCGCCAGCGCCCAGGCCGAGCCGCAAGGCTTCCTTGAAACCGTCAAGCATCACACGACGCTGATCAACACGGTGCCCGACAACGGCGACCAGAACCCGTACGCGCTCGTGGTCGCGCCGGTCAGCGCGGGCACCGTGAAGAAAGGCGACGTGCTGGTCGGCAACTTCAACAACTCGACGAACCTGCAGGGCACCGGCAGCACGATCATCAACTATCACCCGGACACCAGGCAGATGACGGTGTTCGCGACCGTGCCGCGCGACCTGAAGGAATGCCCGGGCGGCATCGGCCTGTCCACCGCGATGACGATGCTGAAGTCGGGCTGGGTGATCGTCGGCAGCACGCCGAGCAACGACGGCACGACCGGCACGAAAGGCGCCGGCTGCCTGATCGTGATCGACCCGCAGGGCAAGATCGCCTCGACGATCTCGACGCCGAACATCAACGACCCGTGGGGCAACATGGCGGTCGTCGACAACGGCACGAGCGCGACGCTGTTCGTCAGCAACGCGGGCTTCGGGGTCGGCGGCGCGCAAGGCGATCCGCCCGTGTTCAAGCAGGCCACCGTGCTGCGCCTCGACCTCGACGTGCCGGAAGGCAAGCCGCCCGTCGTGAAGAAGGAAACCGTGATCGGCAGCGGCTTCGGCGCGCAGGCCGACAAGGGCGTGTTCCTCGTCGGGCCGACCGGCCTCGCGCTGTCGGCCGATCAGAAACTGCTGTACGTGTCCGACGCGATCGGCAACCGCATCACCGGGATCGACGATCCGCTCACGCGCGACACCAGCGCGGGCGTCGGCCGCCAGTTGACCGCCGACGGCCTGCTGCATCGTCCGCTCGCGATGGTCACGGCGCCCAACGGCCACCTGCTGGTGACCAACGCGTTGAACGGCCAGGTCGTCGAGATCGATCCGGCGACCGGCAAGCAGCTCTACGCACGCTGGATCGATACCGACAAGGCGCAATCGCCCCCCGGCAACGGCGACCTGTTCGGTATCGCGATGACGCCGGAAGGCGACGGCTTCTACTACGTCGAAGACGATGTGAATACGCTGGTGCTCGCGAAGTAAGCGACACCCACGCAGGCTTCAGGAAGGTGAAGTGAGCATGACAAACGATCAACCCCCACGGCCGTCGAGACGCGGCTTCCTGAAAGCGGGCGGCGCCGCGGTCGCGGCCGGCGCCTCGCTGGGCGCCGGCCTCGCGACGTCCCAGGCCGCGCTCGCGAAGGCGCCCGCGCATAGCGCGCAGAACGCCGATCCGCAACTCGCGGTCGAGCCGTTCTACGGTCCGCATCAAGGCGGCATCGTCACGCCGCAGCAGAGCCACACCTATGTCGCCGCGCTCGATCTGACCACCGACAAGCGCGACGACGTGATCGCCCTGTTGCGTACCTGGACCGAAGCGGCCGCGCGCCTCACGCAAGGCGGCACGGCCTTCGCGATGCCCACCGGCGACGGCGGCGACAACCAGCCCGCCCCCGATTCCGGCGACGTGCTCGGCCTCGGCCCGAACGGTCTGACGATCACGTTCGGCTTCGGCCCCGGCCTCTTCACGAAGGACGGCAAGGACCGCTACGGGCTCGCCTCGCGCCGCCCCGCCGCGCTCGTCGATCTGCCGCGCTTCAACGGCGATCAGCTGATCAAGGAAAAGACCGGCGGCGACCTGTTCATCCAGGCGTGCGCCAACGACGCGCAGGTCGCGTTTCACGCGGTGCGCCAACTGTCGCGCCGCGCCTATGGCGTCGCGACGATGCGCTGGGGCCAGGCCGGCTTCCTGTCCGGTCCGCGCGGTCAGACGCCGCGCAACCTGATGGGCTTCAAGGACGGCACCAACAATCCGTCGACCGCGAAGCCGGAACTGATGAACCAGTTCGTGTGGGCCCGCGCCACCGACGACGCGCCATGGATGGAAGGCGGCACCTACACGGTCGTGCGCCGCATCCGCATCACGCTCGAACACTGGGACAACACCGAGCGCGGCTTCCAGGAGCAGGTGTTCGGCCGCCACAAGTACAGCGGCGCGCCGATCGGCAGCAAGAACGAGTTCGACGCGCTCGACCTGAAGGCCGAGGACAAGGACGGCAATCCGGTGATCCCGGAGAACTCGCACGTGCGTCTGTCGAATCAGGCGAGCAACAACGGCGCGCAGATTCTGCGCCGCTCGTATTCGTACAACGAAGGCACCAACTTCTATATCGAGCGCTGGCCGCCGTGGCGCCAGGAAACGGAGTACGACGCGGGGCTGATTTTCGTCGCGCACCAGAGCGACCCGCGCACCGGCTTCATCCCGATCAACGACCGGCTCGCGAAGTTCGACATGATGAACCAGTTCACGACCCACGTAGGCAGCGCGATCTTCGTCGTGCCGCCCGGGGCGAAGCCGGGTTCGTATGTCGGCGCGGGGCTGTTCGAGACGTGATGCAGCCGCTCATGGATTCGCACCCGCACTCGCGCGTGTCTTCCATCAGGCATCCGAAGTAACTGAAGCACGCTGGGCGCGCAGCGCCTGGCCCACTCAACACCATCAAAACGGACTTCTGCAACATGGCTTATTCCTGGTTTGCCACCCGTCTGCGCGCGCTCGGCAGCGTGGCGGCGCTCTCGCTCACCGCGCTCGCGACGATGCCGTCGGCGGCCCATGCGGCGTCGATCACGCTGTACAGCGCGCAGCATGAGCAGGTCGTCAATCTGCTCGCGAAGGACTTCGAAAAGCAGTCGGGCATCCCGGTGAAGATCCGCAACGGCGAAGGCCCGGCGCTCGCCGCGCAGATCGTCGCGGAAGGCGCGGCCTCGCCAGCCGACGTGTACTTCACGGAGAACTCGCCCGAGCTGATGCTGCTCGAGGAAAAGGGTCTGCTCGCGAAGGTCGACGCAGCGACGCTCGCCGCGGTGCCGGCGCGTTACAGTTCGCCGAGCGGCGTATGGGTCGCGGTGACCGCGCGTGAAAACGTGCTCGCGTACAACACGGCGAAGCTGCAGCCGTCGCAGTTGCCCGCTTCGCTGTTCGATCTCGCGAAACCGGAATGGAAAGGCAAGGTCGGCATCGCGCCGAGCGACGGCGACTTCCTGCCGCTCGTGAGCGCGGTGATCGCGCTGAAGGGCGAAGAGCAGACGCTCGCATGGCTGAAGGGCCTCAAAGCCAACTCGCAGATCTTCGACGACGACGAAGGCGTGGTCGCCGCGGTCAATCGCGGCGCGGTCGCGACCGGCCTGATCAACAACTACTACTGGGCGCGTCTGCATGCGGAAATCGGCGATGCGAAAACCCGCAGCGCGATCTATCACTTCGGCCACGGCGACGCCGGCGCGCTCGTCAACGTCTCGGGCGCGGCCGTGCTGAAGTCCGCGCACAACGCGGACGGTGGGCAGAAGTTTCTCGCGTATCTGGTCAGCGAACGCGCGCAGCAGTTGATGGCCAATAGCCACGTGATGTTCGAGTATCCGCTGCACGCGGGCGTCGCGCCGGATCCGATCCTCAAACCGTTCGCCGAACTGACTCCGCCCACGCTGACGATCCAGCAGCAGGGCGACGATAGCCAGGCGGGCAAGCTGCTGCGTCAGGCAGGCCTGCTGTAAATGAGCGAAGCACTGTCAGCCGGTCCGCCGGCTGTCCCCCCTGCCCCGGCGCGCGCGCGGACGCGCGCGCCGCGCGGCCTGTTTGCGGCGGCAGCACTGAGCGCTTTGCTGGTGCTGCTGCCGATTGCGTTTACGTTCTGGCGCGCGGCGAGCTTCGGCATCGGCGACGCGCTCGATCTGATCTGGCGGCCGCTCGTCGGCGAACTGCTCGTCAACACGGTGTTGATCACCGTCACGACCACCCTGGTCTGTGCCGTGATCGGCACGGCCGCCGCGTGGTTCGTCGAACGCACGCATCTGCCCGGACGCCGCGCGTGGGCCGTGCTGTGCGCCGCGCCGCTCGCAATGCCGGCCTTCATTTCGAGCTATGCGTGGGTGTCGTTGAGCGAGGACTTGCAGGACTTCAACGGCGCGCTGCTGGTGCTGACCTGCGCCTATTTTCCGCTCGTCTATCTGCCGGTCGCCGCTGCGTTGCGCGGCATGGACCCGGCCCTCGAGGAAAGCGCGCGCGCCCTCGGCTGCAACCGCTGGACCAGCTTCGTGCGCGTCGTGCTGCCGCAACTGCGCCCGGCGCTGCTCGGCGGCATGCTGCTCGTCGCGCTCGGCGTGCTATCCGAGTTCGGCGCCTTTACGCTGCTGCGCTTTCGTACCTTCACCACGCAGATCTTCGCGGAGTTCCGCACCAGTTTCGACGGTGGCGGTGCATCGCTGCTCGCCTGTCTGCTGATCGTGATCTGCCTCGTCGTGCTCGCGTTCGAGTTTCGCGTGCGCGGCGCGGCGCGCTACGAGCGCGTCGATCGCGGCACGCGTCGCGCGGTGTTGCGCTACGAGCTCGGCGCGTGGCGCTGGCTCGTCGTCGGGGGATTTGCACTGCTGACGCTCGCGACGCTCGGCGTGCCGCTCGGCATGATCGGCTTCTGGCTCACGCAGCCGGGCGCGGCCGCCGTGACGCCCGCCGATGTCTCGCCCGAGCTGCTGTGGAACGCGACCTTGTCGTCACTCGGTTTCGGCCTCGCCGCCGCCGCGCTGACCACGCTGCTCGTCGTGCCGCTCGCGTTTTTACTGGTGCGCTATCCGACGCGTTTCGCGACGCTGTTCGAGCGCACCGTGTTTCTCGCGCAGGGCGTGCCGGGGCTCGTGATTGCGCTCGCGATCGTGTCGCTCGCGGTGCATGCGCTGCAGCCGCTCTATCAGAGCGCGACGCTGCTGGTCGTCGCGTACGCGATCCTGTTCATGCCGGTCGCGCTCGTCAGCGTGCGCGCCGCGTTCATGCAGGCGCAGCCGCGCCTCGAGGAAACCGCGCGCGCGCTCGGTCTGAACTGGACGCAGACGCTCGTGCGAGTCGTCCTGCCGCTCGCGGGCCCCGGGCTCGGCGCGGCCGCGGCGATGGTGTTCATCTCGGTCGTCACCGAGCTCAACGCGACGCTGCTGCTCTCGCCGCTCGACACGCAAACGCTGGCGACGCAGGTGTGGGCCGATACGTCGACAATGGCGTTCGCTGCCGCCGCGCCGTATGCGGCACTGCTGACCGGCATCTCGCTGTTCGCGTCGGGGCTGCTGTTCGCGCTGCTCGGCCGCTCGGCGCTGCTCGGCGAGCGCGGCTAACCCGCGCCCGCTTTTTTTACCGGACTCCATTTTTCATGAGCGAACTTCGTATCCGCGGACTGCAAAAGTCATTCGACGGTCACCCGGTGCTGCACGGCATCGATCTTTCGGTCGAGCGCGGCACCCTGCTCGCGCTGCTTGGGCCCTCGGGTAGTGGCAAGACCACGCTGCTGCGCCTGTTGTGCGGCTTCGAGCGCGCGGACGGCGGCAGTGTCGAGATCGACGGGCGGCGCGTCGTCGGCGACCACCTGCACGTGCCGTCGGAGCAGCGTCGCATCGGCTATGTGCCGCAGGAAGGGGCGCTGTTTCCGCATCTGTCGGTCGCCGACAACATCGTGTTCGGTCTGCCGCGCACGCAGCGCCGCGCGCGCCATCGCGTCGCCGAACTGCTGGAGCTGGTCGGCCTGCCCGCGCATTTCGGCGAACGCGCGCCGCAGCAGCTATCGGGCGGTCAACAGCAGCGCGTCGCGCTGGCGCGCGCGCTCGCCCCTGCGCCAACGCTCGTCATGCTCGACGAGCCGTTCTCGTCGCTCGACGCCGCATTGCGCGTCGAAACGCGCCAGGCGGTCGCGAACGCGCTCGCCGCGGCCGGCGCGACGGCCGTGCTGGTCACGCACGATCAGTCCGAAGCGTTGTCGCTCGGCCATGAAGTCGCGGTGCTATGGAACGGCCGGCTGATCCAGACCGCGACGCCCGAAGCGCTGTACCGCCGGCCCGTGACGCGCGAGCTAGCGTCGTTCGTCGGCGAGGCGGTGTTGCTGCCGGGCGTCGCGCAACAGGATCGCGCGAGTTGCGAGCTCGGCGAACTCGCGCTGGTCGCGCCCGTCGGCAACGGCGCGGTCGACGTGATGTTGCGTCCCGAGCAGATCCGTCTGCTGCGCGCCGATGAAACCGCGCACACAGGTGCCGCACACGACGCGCTCGTCACCGATGTGATCTTCCAGGGGCAGGACGCGAGCGTCGCGCTGCAATTGCAGTCCGCCACGCGCACGATGGTGCGCGCGCGCGTGCCCGGTTATCTGTGCCCGCGGCCGGGCGAGCGCGTGCGACTTGCGGTCGAGGGAGAAGTGACGGCTTATGCGCGCGCCTGAGCGGCCAGCGCTGAGGTTCCCAGCTACCGCAACGACAGATCCTGCATCATCTGCTGCGCCAGATAATCGCAGGTCGGCCGATCCGATTTCGCGCTGCGCGCGACCACGATTTCGAGCGGCGCGATCTTCGGCAGGCCTTGCGCTTCACCGAGAATCGCGAGCCGCGCCGGCACGCTGCAGCGCGTCAGCGCAATCACCGACAAACCGGCATCGACGGTCGCGACGAGCCCCATCAGGCTCGCGCTGCTGAACGCCGCGCGATAACGGATGCGCGCGCCATCCAGCGCGGCCAGCGTGTGCTGACGCGCAATACAGCCCGGCTCGTACAGTCCCACCGGCAACGGCGAGGCCTTCAACACCGGCGTATCGATCGACGACCCCACCCACACCATCGGCTCGCTGCGCACGAATTCGCCGCGCAGCTTGCGGTCGCGCGTGACGAAGGCAAGGTCGATTTTGTTGTCGGCGAGCATCGGCGCGAGCGCGGTGCTCTGCGCACAGACGATCTCGATCTCGACGCGCGGATACAGCGTCGCGAAACGCCGCAACACCGGCGCCAGCAGCGACGACACGTAGTCGTCCGGCGCGCCGAGCACCACGCGTCCGGTCACCTCGGGCCGCACGATCGCCGACCACGCCTCCTCCTGCAGCGCGAGCGCGCGCCGCGCGTACTCGAGCAGCGTATTGCCGGGCCGCGTCAGCGCCAGGTTGCGCGTGTTGCGCGCGAACAGCGTCGTGCCGAGCATCGTTTCAAGCCGCTTGATCTGCATGCTGACCGCCGCCTGCGAGCGGTGCACGCTCGCCGCCGCCTTCGTGAAGCTGCCCGCCTCCACCACCGCGACGAAGCTGCGCAACAGATCGACGTCGAATTCAGGGTTCACGATTTATCAACCGGGCTTATGGAATTGCTCAATTTAATTCGTTTGCGATGAGCCCGCAAGCGGCGCAATACTCGCAGCCAACATCTATCGGAGTCGTTGCGCATGTCCCTCACCTCACGTCAACAAGGCGCGATCACGCTGGCGAGCGGCGGCCTGCTGATGGGCACGATCGGCGTTTTCGTCGAGGAAGCGCGGCTCGATGCGCTGACACTCGTGTTCTTCCGCTGCCTGTTCGGCTTTCTGTCGCTGGCCGCGTATTGCGCGTGGAAGGGCTTTTTCACGCGCACGCAGTTCACGCGCCGCACGGTCGTGCTCGCGCTGATCTCCGGCGTGCTGATGGTCACGCAATGGGTCGGCTTTTTCGATGCGATTCATCGCACCAGCATCGCGGTCGCGACCGTCGTGTTTCATGTGCAGCCGTTCTGGGTCGTGCTGATCGGCGCGGCGCTGTTCAACGAGCGGCTCGGCGCGGACCGGCTCGGCTGGATCGCGGCCGCGTTCGTCGGGCTCGTGCTCGCGTCGGGTGTGATCGCGGCCGGCAATCTGCAAGGACACAGCAGCTATCTGATCGGCTTGAGCGAGGCGCTGCTCGGCTCGCTGCTGTATGCGAGCGTCACGCTGATCGCGAAGAGCCTCGGCGAAATGCGCCCGCATCTGCTGACGCTCACGCAATGCGCGGTCGGCGTGATCTGCCTGCCGCTGATCGCACCGTTGATCGCGCCTTTGACGCTCACGCATATCGGTCCGATGCAGTGGTTCTGGCTGATCGGCATGGGCGTGCTGCACACGGGCTTGTCGTATGTGCTGATTTACGGCGCGCTGCCCAAGCTCAGTACGCCTGTGATCGCGGTGCTGCTGTTCGTTTATCCGCTGACCGCGATCGTCGTCGACGCGCTCGTGTACGGCCGCGCGCTGTCGCTGTCGCAACTCGCGGGCATGGTGCTGATCGTCGTCGCGAGTCTCGGCGTCAATCTCGGCTGGCCGTTGCTCACCTTGCTGCATCCGAACGGGCGGGCGCGCAGTCACGCGAAGTGAAGCGCGCCCCGCCACGCTGTCACTGCGGCAGAACCTCACCGCGCGTCTCCGGCGCGAATGGAATCACGAACAGGCCGATCACGAACACCAGCGCGGTCAACGCGACCGGCACGCCGAGCGTCTGCATATGCAGCACCGCCGCGCCGAGCAGGAAGTTGACGCCCGCGCCGACGAATCGCCCAAACGACGTGCAGAACGCAAACGCGGTCGCCCGTACGCGGGTTTCGAACTGCTCGGGCAGCCACAGGCTGAACAACGCGAAGTTGCCGCCGAAAAAGCCGAGCACGAACAGCCACGCGATAAACGGCGCGAGCCCGTTCGGCAGATAGAACGCCCAGCCGAAGCTCGCCGCGATCGACACCGCCATCCCCGCGAAGTACACCGCCAGCGTCATCTTGCGACCGATGCGCTCGGCCAGCGGCGGCAGCGCCAGACACCCGAGTATCGTGCCGATCGACAGCAGGCCGGTCGCGAGTGACGCGGTGCGAATCGAATCGCCCTTCGACATGCCGGCGCGCGCCGCGAGCTGGATCACCGCGGACGGCTCGTACACCGCGCCCGCCCACAGCCCGATGATCGCGATCGTCAGCAGAATGCAGGCGACCCACGTGCGACGCCGGTAAGCCGGTCCAAGGATCTCGCGCAGCGGCTTCGCGCGTACCGTCTTGGTCTCCGCCTTCTGCCACTTCTCCGGCTCCTTCACTCGCAGCAGAATCAGAATCGCGACGACGACCGGCACCGCGCCGGTCAGGAACATCGCGCGCCAGCCGAAATGCACGCCGACCGTGTAGTTGAGCGCGGCCGCGAGAAAGAAGCCCGCGTAGTAGCCGGTCTGCAGATAACCGGCGCCCATCTTGCGACGATCCTCGGGCCAGGCCTCGGCCACGTAAGTCCCCGCCAGCGCCCATTCGCCCCCGATCCCGACGCCCGCGATGAAGCGATAAATACCGAGTTGCCAGACATTCGTCGAGGTCGCGGCGAGCCCCGTGAAAATCGCGAACGTGAAGATCGTCGCGGCGAGCACCTTGGTGCGGCCGAAGCGATCCGCGAGCGGTCCCCAGATGAACGACAGGCCCCAACCGACCAGAAACAGCGCGAACAGAATCGAGCCCGCGAGCCCGACGTTCGACGGTGTCGCCGCGATACCCGAACGCGGCAACAGTTCGGTCAGCGCGGGCGTGAGCACCAGCGCGTAAATGAACGAGTCCATGCCGTCGAGCGTCCAGCCGGCCCACGCGCCCCAGAATCCTGCGATCTGCGAACGATTGAGCGGTGTGCGCTGACGCGCGGCCGCTCGTCGGTCGAACAGTGTATTCATCTTGCTCCTCCAGCCTACGATGGTTGAACGTAACGAAAAACGACGGGCGCGCTCGAAGGGGATCGACGACGTTGATTGATCGGCGATGTCCTCATACAACTAATTCAGAGGACGGCGCGGGCACCTGCCCGGATGTTCGTGAAGACTTTTCCGGGTTTGCCCGTGCTGAAATGCGCGTCTTTTTATATATAATATTTGATACTATGACTGACGCAACTGAAGGTTTTCCCCTGGACGCCCCCATGACCGGTTCTTTTCTTCCGGCTGCCGCACCACGCGAAAGCACCTCGCACGTGATCGCGGAGGCACTGCGCGCGGCGATCGTCGACGGCACGCTCGCGCCTGGCGCACCGCTGCGACAGGACGCGATCGCCCGGCATTTCTCCGTGAGCGCAATTCCCGTGCGCGAGGCGCTGCGCCAGCTCGAAAGCGAGGGCTGGGCGCGCGCGGCGGTCCATAAAGGCGCGAGCGTCGCCCCGCTTTCCGCCGACGAAGCACGCGAGATCTACGAGATCCGCTCCGCGCTCGAGAGTCTCGCGCTCGGCCTCGCGATTCCGAATCACACCGCCGCGACGCTGCGCGAATGCACGGAGCTGTGCCGCGCCGCCGAGCGCGAAGAGGACCCATCGCGGTACGTCGCGCGCAATGCCGCGTTTCATATGAGCCTCTACGCGCCCGCCGGCCGGCCGCAACTCAAGGACATGATCGACGTGCTGCACCGGCGCGGCGAACGCTATCTGCGCCTGAAGTTCGGCTTGCCGTCGTACAAGGGCGAATCCGACGCCGAGCACACCGCGCTGCTCGACGCCGTCGAGCGCCGCGATATCGCGGCCGCGCAATCGCTCGTGGTCGAGCATCTGCTCGGCACCGGCGAGCTGCTGCATCGTTTCCTGACCGAGCGCGCGCGCGAAGAAGCCGCGCTTGCGCATCAACCGAAGCCGCGCGGCCGACGCCCGCGCGTCACCACCGGGAGCTGATTGAACCGATGACCGAGCCGATGAACCATCCCGCCGAAGCTGCCGTATCGCCGTCCACTGCCCGCTCGTGGACGACCCGCCGCGATGAAAAGAACCGCCGCCTCGCGGCCATCGCGCCGTGGCTCGAAGACGGCGTGCTGCCCGCGCACCGCATCGTCGATGCGCTCGAAACGCTGATCCAGCCAGGCGAGCGCGTCGCGCTCGAAGGCGATAACCAGAAGCAGGCCGACTTCCTGTCGCGCTCGCTCGCCAGGGTCGATCCGCACAAGCTGCACGACGTGCATCTGCTGATTTCCAGCATCAGTCGTCCTGAGCATCTGACGCTGTTCGAGCGCGGCATCGCGCACAAGGTCGATTTTTCGTTCGCGGGGCCGCAGAGTCTGCGCGTCGCGCAACTGCTCGAAGACGGCCAGCTCGAAATCGGCGCGATCTATACCTATGTCGAGCTGTATGCGCGCATGTTCGTCGACCTGACGCCGCACGTCGCGCTGCTGTGCGCAGAGAAGGCCGACCGTCACGGCAATCTGTACACCGGCCCGAATACCGAGGACACGCCCACCATCGCCGAGGCCGCCGCCTTCCGTCACGGCATCGTGATCGTGCAGGTCAACGAGATCGTCGACGAACTGCCGCGCGTCGACATTCCGGGTTCGTGGGTCGACGTGGTCGTGCAGGCGGATCGCCCATTCGCGGTCGAGCCGCTGTTCACGCGCGACCCGCGTCATATCGGCGACTTGCAGGTGCTGACCGCGATGATGGTGATTCGCGGCATCTACGAGCCGTACGGCGTCACGTCGCTGAATCACGGCATCGGCTTCGATACCGCGGCGATCGAACTGCTGCTGCCCACGTACGGCGAATCGCTCGGCCTCAAGGGCAAGATCTGCCGCAACTGGACGCTCAATCCGCACCCGACGATGATCCCCGCGATCGAATCGGGCTGGGTCGACAGCATTCATTGTTTCGGCAGCGAGGTCGGCATGGAGGCGTATATCGAGGCGCGCCCCGATGTGTTCTTCACCGGCAACGACGGCAGCCTGCGCTCGAACCGCGTGCTGTGCCAGCTGGCCGGACAGTATGGCGTCGATCTGTTCATCGGCTCGACGTTGCAGATCGACGCGGACGCGAATTCGTCGACGGTCACGCGCGGGCGGCTCGCCGGTTTCGGCGGCGCGCCGAACATGGGCCACGATCCGCGCGGGCGGCGTCATTCGAGCGAGGCGTGGCTCAAGCTGCTGAAGGGCGACGGCGCGGTGTCGCGTGGTCAGAAGCTGGTCGTGCAGTTGGCCGAGACGTACAAGAAAGGCGGCGAGCCGACCTTCGTCGATGAACTCGACGCGGTCGCCGTCGGCGCGAAGAACGGCATGCCGATAGCCCCGGTGATGATCTACGGCGACGACGTGAGTCATGTGGTCACCGAAGAAGGCATCGCGCACCTCCACAAGGCCGAGGGCGTCGACGAGCGGCGCGCGGCGGTCGCGGCGGTGGCCGGTGTCACGCCGATCGGTCTGCGCGCGAAGCCGGAGAAAACCGCGGAATTGCGCCGGCGCGGCATCGTCGCGTATCCGGAAGATCTCGGCGTCCGGCGCGGCGAAGCGAAACGTTCGCTGCTCGCGGCGCGCAGCATCGACGATCTGGTCACGTGGTCGGGTGGACTGTACGCGCCGCCCGCGCGCTTCCGGAGCTGGTGACGATGGCGTCCACTGCTGCTCTTGCCGAACGGTTGGACTCGCCGGTTGTTTCAGTCTTGCGCGATGCGTGGGACACAGCGCCGCCCGCACTGTTTTCCGACGCGCCACTCGCGCGCGACGCGATCACCGCGCTGATCGACGAAGCCGAGCTCACGCCGAAGCCCGCGCTCGTCGACCGGCGCGGCAGCGGCGCGCATCGCGACCTCGATCTCGCGATCATGCGGCGCTCCGCGCACGCGCTCGAACCGACTTTCGCGGCGCTGGCACGCACGGCGCGCCGCCGCGGCGAACCGTCGGCGCTGCTGCGCGCCGAGCTTGCGCAAATCGGCCGCGCGGGCGAACAGGACATGATGCGCGCGACGGGCGGCAGCAATGCGCATCGCGGCGCGATCTGGATCATCGGCTTGCTCGTGGCTGGCGCGGCGCTCGAAACGTCGTCGAGTCCGTCCACGCGTTCGCACTTACCTGGCAGTTCCAACCATCTGGATACCACGCGCGTCTGCACGCTGGCCGCGCAGATCGCCTGCTTCCCCGACCGCTTCGCCGCTTCGTCCGACAGCCACGGCGAACGCGCGCGTCAGCGCTATCGGGTCGGCGGCGCGCGGCGCGAAGCGCAGGACGGCTTTCCGCATGCGCTCGACGTCGGCCTGCCCGCATTGCACGCGGCGCGCGCGCGCGACATCGATGAAAACGCCGCGCGCATCGACGCGTTGCTCGCGATCATGAGCACGCTCGACGATACCTGCCTGCTGCATCGCGCGGGTCTCGCCGGCTTGCATGCGGGCCAGCGCGGCGCGCAACGCGTGCTCGACGCGGGCGGCAGTTCGACCGCCGCGGGCCGCCGCGCGCTCGACGCGCTCGAACGCGAACTGCTATCGCTGAACGCCTCGCCTGGCGGCGCGGCCGATCTGCTTGCCGCCACCCTCTTTCTCGACATGCTGGCGCATCGCGACGCCAGCCGGAGCTGAGCCCCATGGAACATCTGACCTTCGATTATCCGGCGCAACGCGCCGTCACGACCCGCGCGCACGTCGGCGTGGTCGGCTCGGGCGATCTGGAAGTGCTGCTCTCGCCCGCCGCCGCCGATGCAGGCGGCTCGGCGCTCGCCGCGCACGTGGTCGTGCGCACGAGCGTCGACGGCTATAGCCACATCTGGAAAAGCGTGCTCGACCGCTTCTTCACGCGCTACGACGGCGCCGTGCAGATCGAGATCAACGACTTCGGCGCGACGCCCGGCGTGGTCGCGTTGCGGCTCGCGGAAGCGGTCGAGGCGGCCGAGGAAGGAGACAACGTATGAGCACGACCGCCAGCATTCATCGCGCGCCGCTGCTGCGCGAGAGCTTCATCGAACTGCCCGCGCGTGAGCGCGCCCGCTCACTGCTCGACGCGGGCAGCTTCCGCGAACTGCTCGGACCGTTCGATCGCATCGAGTCGCCGTGGCTGCCGTTGCAGGGCATCGTCTGCCAGGCCGACGACGGCTGCGTAATCGCGCGCGGCACGATCGACGGTGAGCCGGCCGTGGTCGCCGCGATCGAGTCGGCGTTCCAGGGCGGCAGCATCGGCGAAGTGTCGGGCAGCAAGATCGCCGCCGCCCTTGAAATGGCGCTGCGCGACTGCGAGCGCGGCAAGCGCGTGCGCCCCGTCGTGCTGTTCGAAACCGGCGGCGTGCGACTGCAGGAAGCGAACCTCGGGCTCGCGGTCATCGCCGAGATTCAGGCGGCGATCGTCGCGCTGCGCCGGCACGTGCCGGTGGTCGGCGTGATCGCGGGCATGGTCGGCTGCTTCGGCGGCATGTCGCTCGCGGCCGCGTTGTGCTCGTATCTGGTCGTGACGAAGCAGGGACGGCTCGGCATGAACGGGCCCGAAGTGATCGAGCAGGAAGCCGGAATCGAGGAACTCGATGCGAGCGACCGGCGCCGGGTGTGGCAACTGATCGGCGGTGAGCAGCGCGTCGCGAGCGCGCTCGCCGACATGCTCGTCGACGACGATGCGAACGCGGTGCGCGCCGCCGTGCACGCCGCGTTCGCGCAGGGCGTGCCGGCCGCGCATCGCAGCGAGCAGGTCGACACGTTCCTGCAGCGGCTCGCGCGGGTCGATCCGGCGAACGTCACGCCCGAGACGGTGCGCGATCTGTACAACCCGCAGGGCCGCGATGCATCGAACGAGGAGCAGGCATGAACGACACGACACTCACACGCGGCGCCCGCTGGTTCGACGCACTGGCAGGTGAACCGTCGAGCGCGGCGCCCGTTTTGAGCGGCGATGCGCCGCTCGGCGGCGAAACCGCGCGCTTCATCACGGTCGTGCCCGATCCCGCGAACCGCTTTCCACGCGCGACCACCAACGTGGTCGGGCTCGAACAGGGTTGGCGACTCGCGCGCGCGGTGCGCGAAGCGATCGACGCGGACGCAGGCAGGGACGCCAGCACGCGCCGCCCGATCGTCGCGATCGTCGACGTGAAAAGCCAGGCGTACGGCTATCGCGAGGAAATACTCGGCATTTACCTCGCCTGCGCGGCCGCTGTCGACGCCTACGCGAGCGCGCGCGACGCGGGCCATCCGGTGATCGCGCTGATCGTTGGTCCGGCGATGTCAGGCGCGTTCCTCGCGCACGGCTATCAGGCGAACCGCATCGTCGCGCTCGACGCGCCCGGCACGATGGTCCATGCGATGGGCAAGGAAGCGGCCGCGCGCGTCACGCGCCGCACGGTCGAAGCGCTCGACGAACTCGGCGAGACGGTCGTGCCGATGTCGTATTCGATGGCGTCGTTCGCGAAGTTGGGGTTGCTCGATCAGCTGATCGAAGGCATCGACGCGGATGCGCCCGACGCAATGCAGATCGAGCGCGTGCGCGCGGTGCTGGTCGAGCAGATTCGCAGCGCGCGCGAGGGGGATCGGACGCTTGCGCGTCGGCTCGAATCGGCGACGGCGCGGCAGAATCGCGCGGCGTCGATCGAGGTGAGGCGGCGTGTCGCTGAACAATGGGATGCCGTGTGATGCAAGTGTGTGCGTCTGCGCCCTTCTCCACGGCATGCGCCACCTCGTGCGACGCGCGGTGGCGAGCGCATGACCTCGTGCGCCTGCGACGGCTGAATGCGCCCGCCGACCAACCGGCGTGGGTTCGCGACGCGTTCGAACGCGCACCGTATGCGGTCGTTCGACGCGCGCTCGCCGCTGAGGATTTCGTCGCGATCGGCCTGCGCGGTGCGGAGCGGGCGCAGCGCTACGGCACGTGGGTTCATGCGGACGATATCGTCGGTACCGTGTCGCCGGAATCGCTGGCGCAGACACAACCTGATGCCGGACGTGATGCAATGCCCTCGTTCGTTGCACTGACTTCGTTGCAGCATGATCCGGACAGTGCGCTCGCCAGATTTGTTTGGGGTCCTACTGGTAGTACGGGATTCGAACTGACGACACACGTGCCGGCTGTCACCGAAAACAGCGATCTCGATCTGTTGATCCGTGCGCCCGAACCGCTGGCGTTGGAGCTCGCGCGCGCGTTGCAGGAGCAATTGCATACGCTCGCGAGACGAATCGGTTTGCGCATCGATGCGCAACTCGAAACGCCCGCGGGCGGCGTGGCACTCGCGGAATGGGCTGCAGGCAAAGCGCGTGTGCTTGCCCGGCATGCGATCGGTCCGCAATTGATCGCTGATCCGTGGGCTGCTGTTGCCCATGGCAGCGTCTGATGCTCGCGCTTCTCTTCCCCGGCCAGGGTGCGCAGAGCGAAGGCTTTCTGCATCGGCTGCCGCAGCATCGCGCGGTGCAGGACACGCTCGCTGAAGCAGCCGACACGCTAGGCATCGAGGTACTCACGCTCGACTCCCCCGACGCTTTGAATTCAACCGTCGCCGTGCAAATTGGCTTGACGATCGCGGGCGTCGCGATCACGCGCGCGCTCGCCGATGAAGGACTCACAGCGGAAATCAGCGCGGGGCTTTCGGTCGGCGCCTATGCGGCAGCGGTCAGTTGCGGCGCGATGGCGTTTCGCGACGCGCTGAAACTGGTGCGCCGACGCGCCGAGTTGATGGAAACCGCCTATCCGTCGGGCTATGGTCTCGCGGCCATATCCGGCCTGAGCGAGCGGCAGGTCGAAGCGCTCGTCGCGCAGCAGGCCTCAGAGCAACGGCAACGCGTCTATATCGGCAACGTCAATGCGCCGCGCCAGATCGTCATGGCCGGCGCGGACGATGCGCTCGACGCGTTCATCGAACGCGCGCTCGCGACCGGCGCGCGCAAGGCCACGCGGCTCGCGGTCAGCGTGCCCTCGCATTGCGAACTGCTCGCGCATGCGAGCGACGAACTGCTGGCGTACTCGCACGAGTTGCCCTTTGAAAGACCGCGCGGTGTGTATATCGGCAATCGCGGAGGACGTCCGCTATATACGGCCGAGGCGATTCGCGACGATCTTGCGACGAACATGCGCTACACCGTGCGCTGGTTCGACGCGCTTACGGCGATGCAGGAAATGGGCGCGCATGTGCTGGTCGAGGCGCCACCGGGGCAGGTCTTGACGGATATCGTGAGGGAGAATTTTTCGGAGGCTAGTGCGCTCGCTGCCAGCACGTTGCCGTTTGACAGGTTGCTGGGGACGGTGCGCAGGCGGGTGGAGCTTGATGGGGTGTAGCTTGATCGGGCTGCCGAGCTCGATATTGCTGCATGCGCTGTCGCTACGCCAGCTGATCCGGCGACACACCCGATGAACTCCTTCTTTCTCACCTATACGCCGGACCTTGAGACCACGGCCGATTCCGTCATCTGAGCGGCCTGCTCCGGGTGACCCTACGCGGCACTCGCCATCTCACCGCCAGCCTCGCCAACAGACCGAGAAAATTCGACGACTGCGCCAAACGGCAGCGCCTCGCCGTCGGTGAAGAAGAACAGCCATTTCCCCTGGCAGAGAAAGTACGCTCGATGGCACGGCACGTCGCCGCGCTTTCCCTGAGGTGGTGAGCACCGAAACCAGTACGTCACGCCGTCCAGCACCCCATGTGCAACTCGAACCGCTGGCACTTCGTCGGGAGTAAGGGCTTCGAAGACTTTCGCCCGACTCGTCCCTCCCCCTGGAAGGACGACCATCACGTGACCGGCGACACGATCCGAATACGTGCGCCTTGCATTCTCTGGGACACGGTCGGTCGCGCCGCCCCGATTCTTCGGTTTCTTGAGCAGAGATCGAACGTGGGCAAGGTGGAATGACGACATCGCGTTAGCGACGGTGCGAGAAGAATTGACCTGTTCCATGCTGCGACCCCGGTTGTTAATCGAATCCCAGCCATAAGGATAGGACCGCGCGGGCATGACGCCCTGCGACTTGCGGACGCCATGGAGCCTTTACTCTAGTTGCCCCGCTGATCCACTTTCTCCCCCGCCAGACGAAATGGCGGCGATCGACAAACTTCTTCGACCGCAGGCGTAGCTGCGGCGAGCTCATCGGAGATAGTCGCGCCGCCCCCCTTGCGGGAAACCGTGACCGGCGACGTCAGGACGAAGGCATCCGCGATGTTGGGATCGCGTTCGAGCGCGTTGCCGACCGACACCGTTCCCGCGCTCGTCCCAACCAGCGCAATCTTCGAGGTCGGGAACCGCTCGCGCACCTTGGCCACGATGGCCTGCGTGTCGGCGAACGACTCCTTGCCGTGACGGAACAGGTCATCTACGCCCGGCGCATGATCGGACGGCGCATCGACCAGCACCACGGCATCTCCGCGATCGATCCAATGGTGCGCCGAGCGGATCAGGAAATTGCCCTTGAGCGTCGTCGCCCCCGTGGCGTCCAGATGCAGGGCACCCGGCGTGCCACCGAACAGCACGACGACCCACGCCGGGCTCGACGATGGCGACTCGACGAAAATGCTTTGCGTGACTCCGTCGCGCGTGGCAAACGTCACGAGGTCGCCGTGATCGAGCGGGTTGGCATAGGTATGGGCCGCCAGCATGAGAACAGCCAGTGCGCAGCATAAACGTTTCATACAAGCTTCCTCGAGCCATCGTTGAGAGAGTTGAATGCCATGCAGATCGCTCGCTCCCGCCGGGCTTGCGCGTCATTGCATAACGCGAGCGCAGGCTGCGAATCATTTCCGGTGGCGCCCTGATCGCTCCTTTACCCTCTCTCGCACGAACTCCAGGAAGGCGCACGTGAGACGCGACGGGGGTCTGCCTGTCGGATATCACGCGCCGTATTTAAGTCGACGCTGAATGCCTCGGCCGACGAGCAACGGGACAGGTCGCGCCGATGTTGCTCCGAACCCAACGGAAGCACGCCTGAATCGACGTTCCGACCGCGTCCCAGAGCGTAAAGGCGCAAAACCATCAGAATAAGGCGCGAAACGTGGAGATTTCCCGACCAGGTTTGACAAAATCAA
>DATAQT010000182.1:0-5762 GCA_036264535.1 Paraburkholderia sp.
AGTTAACATCGCCACGTCCCGTTTACAACCACTTCGCGCAACCAAACAAAATGCCGTTCAGTCGCTTAACTGAACGGCATTAGGGCCTCGGCCCCGTTTTTTTATGGTTTTCGCGCCGCCAAGGCAGCATGCCACGGCAAAAGGCGCACGTTTCGTCGCCCTGCCTCTTCTCAGCGCGGATAAATCGCCCCCAGCACCCGCTCCCCCGACGCTCCCGTCACGCCCGGCAGATTGCCCGGCAGACGCGCGATGCAGCGCATCGCGAGCCACGCGAACGCGAGCGGCTCGACCTGGCTCGGCGGCACGCCAAGCGCATCGGTCGTCAACACCGGCACGCCGCTGACGCCGCTGTCTTCGAGCGCCTGCTGCAACGCCTTCATGATCTCCGGATTGCGCGCCCCGCCGCCGCACACGTACACCGCGCGCGCGTCCGACGCATGCCGTTCGATTTCACGCGCAACCGTCACCGCGGTCAGCGCCACGAGCGTCGCTTGGACGTCCGCGGGCGCAAGCGCGGCGAACGGCGTGAGTTTCGCGTCGAGCCATGCTGTATTGAACAGATCGCGGCCGGTGCTCTTCGGCGGCTGTTCGGCGAAGAACGGTTCGTCTAGCAAAGTGTTCAGCAGCTTGCGATCCACCTGGCCGCTCGCCGCGAAATGACCGTTTTCGTCGAATGGCTTGCCGAGGTGGCGCTCGGCCCACGCGTCGAGCAGCGCGTTGGCCGGGCCGCAGTCAAAGCCGCGCACGCCGCCGGTCGCGTTCAGTATCGTGATGTTGCTGATGCCGCCCAGATTGCAGACGACGCGCGTCTCGTCCTTCGCACCGAAGATCGTCGCGTGAAAAGCGGGCACGAGCGGCGCGCCCTGGCCGCCGGCCGCGACGTCGCGGCTGCGGAAATCGGCGACCACGTCGATATGCAGCATTTCCGCGAGCAGCGCCGGGTTGTTGATCTGCCGCGTATAGCCCTTTTCCGGCCGATGCCGCACGGTCTGTCCATGCACGCCGATCGCGCGGACTTCGTCGGCCGGCACGCGGCTGTCGCGTAGCAGATCGTGACAGCACACCGTATAGCGCGTCGCGAGCGCGTTGGCGGCGAGCGACTCGCGCTCGATCTCGTTGTCCCCCGGCTGCTGGAGCGCGAACAGCGCCTCGCGGATGCCGGCCGAGAAGCCGACGAAAGCCTCGGCCAGCACTTCGGGCGGCTTCCCTTTGGCAAACCGGACGGCCACGCCGTCCACGCCGTCCATGCTGGTTCCCGACATCAGTCCGATATAGATGCCGTCTGCGGGGTCTTGCGCCACGTCGCTGCTCCTGTCGATGTTCATTGCGATTCGTTGTAGCAGATTATCGGCGCAAGCGCGGCCGAAGATAAGCGCGACGTCGGTGTCGCGCGCGGGTTTGCGCCGACGTGCCGCCGCGGCGCAGGCGGCGCCCGAGGCGACAAAATCGCGCCTCGCGGGGCCGTGCGGGACGCGTCAGTGGGCGCGGCGGCGCGCATCTATGTGACAATCCTGTTTTTTCGCGACTTCAAGTTTCCAGCATGAGCACCGAGTCCACCCAGCCCAATCCCGCTTCCGCCTTCCCGATCACCGACGAAGTCCGTCACGCGCTCGCCGTGACCAGGCGCGGTGTCGACGAACTGCTGATCGAAGACGAATTCGCGCAAAAGCTCGCGCGAAGCGCGGCGACGGCCAAGCCGCTGCGCATCAAGCTTGGGCTCGATCCGACCGCGCCCGACATCCACATCGGCCACACGGTCGTGCTGAACAAGATGCGCCAGTTGCAGGACCTCGGCCACACGGTGATTTTTCTGATCGGCGATTTCACGTCACTGATCGGCGATCCGTCCGGACGTAACGCGACCCGGCCGCCGCTCACGCGCGAGCAGATCGAATCGAATGCGAAGACCTACTTCGAGCAGGCCGCGCTCGTGCTCGATCGCGACAAGACCGAGATCCGCTACAACAGCGAATGGTCGATGCCGCTCGGCGCCGACGGCATGATCAAGCTCGCGTCGCGCTACACGGTCGCGCGCATTCTCGAACGCGAAGACTTCACGAAGCGCTTCCAGGGCGGCGTGCCGATCTCGATCCACGAATTCCTCTACCCGCTGATGCAGGGCTACGACTCGGTCGCGCTGAACGCGGACCTGGAACTCGGCGGCACGGACCAGAAGTTCAACCTGCTGGTCGGTCGCGAGTTGCAGAAGCAGTACGGCCAGGAGCCGCAGTGCATCCTGACGATGCCGCTGCTCGAGGGGCTCGACGGCGTCGAGAAGATGTCGAAGTCGAAGAACAACTATATCGGCATCAGCGAAAAGCCGACCGACATGTTCGGCAAGCTGATGAGCATCTCCGACACGCTGATGTGGCGTTTCTTCGAACTGCTGTCGTTCCGTCCGATGGACGAGATCGCCGGTTTCAAGCGCGAAGCCGACGCGGGCCGCAATCCGCGTGACTTCAAGGTGATGCTCGGCCAGGAAATCGTCGCGCGTTTCCACTCGCGGGCGGACGCCGAGCGCGCGCTCGAGGACTTCAACCATCGCGCCAAGGGCGGCGTGCCCGACGATATTCCGGCGGTGACGCTCGCGGGCGCACCGCTTGCGATCGGCCAATTGCTGAAGCAGGCGAACCTCGTGCCGTCGACGAGCGAGGCGCTGCGCAACATCGAGCAGGGCGGCGTGAAGATCGACGGCACCACGGTCTCCGACAAGGGCCTGAAGGTCGAAGCGGGCGAGTACGTCGTGCAGGTCGGCAAGCGCCGCTTCGCGCGTGTGACGCTGACGGCGTGATCGCGCTGATCCAACGCGTGCGGCGCGCCGAAGTGCGCGTTGCCGATCGTGTGACCGGCGCGATCGACGCGGGTCTGCTCGCGCTCGTATGTGCTGAGCGCGGCGACACCGAGGCCGCCGCCGACAAGCTGCTCGCCAAGGTGCTCGGCTACCGCGTATTCAGCGACGCGGCCGGCAAGATGAACCTGTCGGTGCAGAATCTCGACGGCGCCGGGCGCGCGGGCGGGCTGCTGCTCGTGTCGCAGTTCACGCTCGCGGCCGATACCAACAGCGGCCTGCGCCCGAGCTTCACGCCGGCCGCGCCGCCCGACGAGGGCAAGCGCCTGTTCGACTACTTCGTCGCGGCCGCGCGGGCGAAGCATCCGATCGTCGAGACGGGCGAGTTCGGCGCGGATATGCAGGTCTCGCTCGTCAACGACGGGCCGGTCACGTTCTGGTTGCAGACCAACGCCTGAGCGATCGCTAACGCGCGCACCGCCGCCGCGCGCGAGGCGCGCCGTCGCCTTTTGCGACAATAGCGGCTCGGCACAACCGGCGAACGGCGCCTCTCTCTGATGACGACGCAAATCCTCTTTATCCGGCACGGCGAGACCGACTGGAACCGCATCAAGCGCATTCAAGGCCACATCGACATTCCGCTCGCGACGACGGGCATCGCGCAGGCGCGACGTCTCGCGCAACGGCTCGCCGACGAAGCGAAGCAGGGCGCGAGGCTCGACGCGATCTATTCGAGCGACCTGCAGCGCGCGCAGCTGACCGCGCAGCCGATTGGCGATGCGCTCGGCCAGCCGCTGCAATTGCGCGAGAACTTGCGCGAGCGCTCGTACGGCGCGTTCCAGGGCCACGACAGCGACGAAATCGCGCTGCGTTTCCCCGACGAATACGCGCAGTGGCAAACCCGCGATCCCGGCTTCGCGCCGCCCGAAGGCGAGTCGCAGCGTGTGTTCTACCACCGCATCGTGCATGCGATCGAACCGCTCGTCGCTGCGCACCCGGGCGGGCGCATCGCCTGTGTGACGCATGGAGGTGTGCTCGACTGCGTGCGCCGCTTTGCCACCAGTATGCCGCTCGACGCACCGCGCAATTACCCGTTGCTGAACACCAGCGTTAACGTCCTCGATTACGAGAACGGTCGCGCGACGATCGTGTCGTGGGCGGACGTAGCGCATCTCGACGCGGGCAGCGCCGACGATGATGGTTTCAGGAAAGGACCAGAGTCACAGCGTTAAGCAGAGGCGGGCAAGCGAACCTGTTCGGACGCGTCGCACGCGTCGCTCAATCGTGCTCCCGCACCGCCGCCGCGCGCCGCCGCGCCCGCTTCGATACCCCATTGACGAGCGCCCAGCGAATCACCGGCGCGACGACCCGCACGCCAGGCCGCGTGAAGGTTCGACGCAGCGCCGCGTAGCGATTCAAGCCGAGCATCGTCTGCGCCCAGTCGGGCAGAAGATCGACACCCGCGTTGAGCATTAGCGTGCCGGCCGGCCGCATCGCGAGGCTGGGCGCCGGCGCGTTCATCAGAATCCTGACGACTTCGCGCGTGCGCTCGCTCGCAACGAGCGCGGGTCGCATCGCGAGCAGATACGCTTCGATCTCGGCGCGCGAGCGCGGAATATCGACGGCACCGAGCATTTCCGCGACGCGCGCGGTTTCCGCGAAGTATTGATCCTGTGCGGCGACGGACAGCACCGGGTTCACATAGCGCAGGTGCGCGGTCATGAAGCTCGACATCTCCGCGACGTGCACCCACGTCAGCAAGGCGGGTTCGCTCGCGCGATACGACTGACCGTCCGGCGCGACGCCGGTCACGTCGAGATGGATCCGCTTCACGCGCTCGATCAGCGCGAGCGCATCGTCCTTGCTGCCGTATGTCGTGCCGGCGATGAACGTCGCCGTGCGACGCAGGCGGCCCAGAATGTCGGTGCGAAAGCTCGAGTGGTCCCAGACGCCCGCGAGCGCGAGCGGATGAAGCGCCTGCAGCAGCAGCGCGCTGATGCCGCCCGTCATCATCGACGTGAAGTCGGCGTGGACCTTCCAGCAGACGGAGTCCGGCCCGAACAGGCCGGGGTCGCCCGGCGGTGACGAGTAGTCGAGCACAGGGCCGCTGCCGGTCGTCAGATGCGTGACGCCGGCGGCGAGCTTCGAGCGCAGGCGGTGGGTGAGTCGCTGGGTGAAGTTGCCGGACGGGTCGCCGGCGGGATTGACGGGGGAGCGGTTGGATGAGCCGGGTTGCTGGGGCTGGTCGGACATCCTGGTCGGCCTCGTCGCGTGACTTAGTTCCTGGAATCCCACAGACCCGGCAGCGCGCTCGACGAATCCGGCACGGCCAGCCCGAAATGCCGGTAAGTGAGCAGCGTGGCGACGCGGCCGCGCGGCGTGCGCTGCAGGAAGCCCTGCTGGATCAGATACGGCTCGAGCACGTCTTCGATCGTGTCGCGCTCCTCGCCGATCGCCGCCGCGAGATTGTCGACACCGACCGGCCCGCCGTCGAACTTGTACAGGATCGCTTCGAGCAGCTTGCGGTCCATCAGGTCGAACCCGACCGCGTCGACGTCGAGCATCCTGAGCGCGGCGTCGGCCACCTGCGCGGTGATGTTGCCGTCGGCCTTCACTTCGGCGAAGTCGCGCACACGCCGCAGCAGGCGGTTCGCGATACGCGGCGTGCCGCGTGCACGACGGGCGATTTCGACCGCGCCGTCCGGATGGATTTGCGCGCCGAGCAGCGCGGCCGAACGCGTGACGATGCGCGAGAGCTCCTCGGCGTTATAGAACTCGAGTCGCGCGACGATGCCGAACCGATCGCGCAGCGGATTGGTCAGCATGCCCGCGCGCGTGGTCGCGCCGACCAGCGTGAACGGCTGCAGGTCGAGCTTCACGCTGCGCGCGGCCGGCCCTTCACCGATCATGATGTCGATCTGGTAGTCCTCGAGCGCCGGATACAGAATTTCCTCGACGACCGGCGAGAGCCGGT
>DATAQT010000221.1:0-14990 GCA_036264535.1 Paraburkholderia sp.
CTGCTGACGCTGCATGGCACGACGCTCGAAGCCACCGCCGACGGCGCCGCCCGCTTCGCCGAATGGAGCATCGACATGTCCGTCCAGAAGAGCCGCCGCCGCCGCTTCGCCTGCACCTGCCCCGACTGGAGCGAGCGGCGCCCGCATCTGGGCGGCGCGCTCGGCGCGGCGTTGCTCGATTCATGGTCGGCGCATGGCTGGGTCGAACGGACCGAGCGGCCGCGCATCCTGCGTATCACGCCGGCGGGCCGCCGTCATTTCGATGCGTTTCTGGCGGCGTGAGTCGTTCGCAAACCTCTGACGCGGCCATGAAAATTCCGCAATAAGCCGACAAGTCGCGTTATCGCGACCCGTTGTCGAGACCCGTTGTCGAGACCGTTAACGAGACCTTTTGTTACACGCCGATAAGGTGGCCTTACAAAAGTGGGGGCCTTGAAACAAACGCCGCGGGTAAAGTGACTTACGGACCGAGCAAATCGCCGCGTCCGTCGGAGATAAGTCATGAGAAAAGTCACCACCCGCCCCCATTCACAGCGCCGCATCAGCGGCTACACGCTGATCGCAACCGCGGTCTTCCTGTGCGCTGCACAAGCCGCGCTGGCGCAGGACGTCCAGCCGGCACCCGAAGGCGCAGCCGCCACCCAGAACACCGATCCGCCGGGACGCATTGCGCGTCTGAACTACACGGCAGGCGCCGTGACCACGGAACCCGCCGGGGCGACCGACTGGTCGTACGCGCAGATCAACCGCCCGCTCACCACCGGCGACCAGCTCTGGAACGACCAGAACGCGCGTTCCGAACTGCACATCGGCTCGACCGCGGTGCGCCTCGGCCAGAACACGAGCCTCGACGTGCTGAATCTCGACGACACGACCGCGCAACTGAAAGTCGCGCAAGGCACGTTGTCGACACGCGTGCGCGAGTTCGCGCCGGGCTCGACCTATGAAATCGACACGCCGAATCTCGCGCTCGGCGTGAACGGCCCCGGCGACTACCGCGTCGACGTCGCGCCCGACGGCAGCGGCACGACCGTCACCGTGCGCAGCGGCAGCGCGATCGCGTACGGCGACGGCGGCCAGGTGCCGATCGCGGCGGGCCAGCAGATCCGCTTCACCGGCACGAACCTGGGGCAGCTCGCCGACAACCGCGCGCCCGCCCTCGACGAGCTCGACCAGTGGGCCGCCAGCCGCGACGCCACCGAAGACCGCTCGCAGTCGGCACGTTACGTGTCGCGTGACGTCCCCGGCTACGAGGATCTCGACGCCAACGGCACGTGGCGCGAGACCCCGCAGTACGGCGAAGTATGGGTTCCGAACGCGACACCGGCCGGCTGGGCGCCCTATCACGACGGCCACTGGGTCTGGCAAGCGCCTTGGGGCTGGACCTGGGTCGACGACCAGCCTTGGGGCTTCGCGCCGTACCACTACGGTCGCTGGGCCGAGGTCGACGGTACGTGGGCCTGGGTGCCCGGGCCGCTCGAGGCGGACGCGCCGCCGGCCTACGCGCCGGCGCTGGTCGGGTTCGTCGGCGATGACGACGGTGGCGTCGACTGGGGCGTGAATCTGGCGGTCGGCGGGGTCATCGCGGCCGGCGTGGCGTGGTTTCCGCTCGGGCCGGGCGAGCCGTGGCACCCGCATTGGGGCGACCACGACCGCTGGAGCGCCGGGTACTACAACCGCGTGAATCGCGCGACGATCGTCAACGATTACCACCGTAACGTGAACATCCACAACACTTACGTGAACTATCGCGTGCCGGGCGGCGTGACGGCCGTGCCGGCGACCGCGTTCGTGCACGGTCAGCCGGTTGGACGCTTCTCGCAGAAGGTCGATCCGGCGCAGTGGCGCAACGCGCGGATCAACCCTGGCGCACCGGGGATCGCACCGGTGCGCGAGAGCTTCGGGTCGGATCTGCGGCGCGCGAACTATCGGCCGCCGGCGAGCGTCGCCGCGCGGCCGGTGGTCGCGACCCGCAATCCCGCCATGCCAGCCGCGTATCACGACGAGCTCGCGCAGCGCTTCGCGCAAAGCGGCGGTCGGGTGCCAGGCGGCGGTCAGCCGGTCGTGCGCACTTCGGTGCCTGCGCATATGACCGGGGCACCAGGCGCGCTGCCGATGGCGAACGTGCGAGTCGTGCAATCGCATGTACCGGGGCGTCCGCCCGGGATGGCGCCGGGTGCGCCCGCAGCGCCTGGCGTGGCCGCCGGCAACGCACCGCATGGCGTCGAGCAGGCCGGCCAGCGGCCCGGCGCAGTCGGCGCCGCGGGACAGCATGGCGAAGCGCCGCAGGCGCGTCCAGGTATGCCGCCGCAGATGGCCGGCAACACGCATCCGGGGCAGCCTGGCGAGATCGCGCAAGCGGGCAATCTGGGCCATCCGTCGAACGGCGTGCCGCGGCCACCGCAAGCCGGCGGCGGCAATCCGTCCAACGCGGGCGCTTACGCACAGCAGCACGGCGTGCCACAGCAATGGGGCGCGGTCGGCAGGTCACAGCCGGCATGGACGCAGCCCCATACCCCGATGGCACAGCAGGCGCCGCGCACGGAGCAACCGGGCGGACCGCAGCAGCCGCGATTCGCGCAGCAGTCCGGGATACCGCATCCACCGGAGAATCCGGCCGCGCAGCAACAGGCGCGGATGCCGGGAGGACATCCGCCGGCGATGCAACAGCCGCCGCGCGCCGAGCCACCGCAGCAAGCGCGTCCTGAACCACAGATGCAGCAGGCGCAACAGCCGCGTGTCGAGCCGCGTCCGCAGCCGATGCAGCAAGCCCGGCCGGAGCCGCAGTTCCAGCAGGCACAGCAGCCGCGTGTCGAGCCGCGTCCGCAGATGCAACAGCCGCGCCCCGAACCGCGTCCGCAGATGCAACAGCCGCGTTCTGAACCGCGGCCCCAGCAGGTGCAGCAGCCCCGTCCTGAACCGCGGCCCCAGCAGGTGCAGCAACCGCGTGCGCAACCCCAGCCGCAACAGCAACACGCCGAGCAGCATCAGGGCGGCGGCAATCGCGACGATCATCACAAGAGTTGAGCTGGCCAGCTCGCGTTTCGGCGACAAAAAGCCCCGCGATGCACGCCATCGCGGGGCTTTTCACATTCGACGAAGCGGGCGCTGTCGCCCCCCATCCACAACCGGGATCAGATCGCCATCGGCGCCGTCAGCGGCTCGTGATGTCGATAACCGACCAGCGAGAAATCCGCCGGCTCGATCTTTTCGAGCCATTCCGGTTCGTACACACCGGTCTTCGCGTACTCGGGCACGCGATCGGAAATGGCGAGCCGCGGGCTCTCGTACGGCTCACGCGTGAGCTGCTGGTTCAACATGTCGAGCTGATTTTCGTAAATGTGCGCGTCGCCGATGAAATAGCTGAACCAGCGCGGCGTATAGCCGGTCAACCGCCCGACCAGGTGCAGCAGCGCCGCGCCCTCGGTCAGATTGAACGGCGTGCCGAGCCCGACGTCGTTGCTGCGGATATACAGACACAGGGAAATCTCGCCGCGCGTGACGTTCGGCAGGAACTGGTACAGCAGATGGCAGGCCGGCAGCGCGATCTGATCCAGCACGGCCGGATTCCACGCATGGAACAGAATCCGTCGATCGGCGGGGTTTTGCATGATCGTGTCGAGGCACTGGCGAAGTTGGTCAATCGCCTTGTAAAGCAGCACCTTCGAGCGGCCATCCTCGTCGAACTGAGTGATTACGCGGAAACCGCGCGCCTGGGCGTCGGCGAGCTGCGCGTTCGCGCTGGCGTCGAGCACCTTGTAGGCCGGCCATTGACGCCATTGCACGCCGTAGACGTCGCCCAGATCATCCGGGCCCTCGCGATACGGATTGGCGAGCCACTGTGCGTTCTGGTTCGCGTTGCCGTCCCACACCTTGCAGCCGAGGTCGCGGAAGTCGGCGGCGCTGCGCGACGCGCGCAGAAACCCGACCAGTTCACCGATCGCCGACTTGAACGCGAGCTTCTTCGTCGTGACAGCGGGAAAGCCTTGCTGCAGATCGAAGCGCAGCATTGCGCCGGGCATGCTGATGGTGCGGATGCCGGTGCGATTTTCCTGCCACGTGCCGGTGTCGAGAATCGTGCGGACGAGGTCCAGGTATTGTTTCATGCGGTTTCCTTCGACGCGGCGCGAAGCCATCCAGGCACGCCACGGAATTGAGAAAAACCCGATTCTAGCAAGCGCGAACGCCCGTCACCGAGGCACAGCGCGCAGCACGGGAATTTCAGTGGGGATTTTCAGACGGAAAGGAAAAGGACGCGCGATGCGAAAGATCGGCGGCCCAGCCCGAGACCCGCGGCGACGCGCCAGGCCTTCACGCGCAACGTCGCTAGTCCGGGCGCTCGGCCGCCGCCTCAGAGATGCTGCACCGACGCCGGCAACTCGCTGTGCGGTGCCGACATCGGCTCGCCTTCCATATGACGCATGCCGTGCGAGCACAGCAGCCGGTACAGCGTCACCCGCGAGATGCCGAGTTCCTGCGCCGCGTCGCCGAGGCGGCCGCGATGCCGCAGCAACGCGAGCTCGATCGCCTGACGCTCGGCCGCTTCGCGTGCCTGCGCGAGCGACACCGGCACGATCTCGACGTACTCGGCAAGTTCGAGGTCGCGCGCGGTGATTGCGCGTCCCTCCGACATCACGATCGCGCGCCGCACGCGGTTGATCAGCTCGCGCACGTTGCCCGGCCAGCCGTAGTTATGCAGCGCGGCGATCGCATCGGGCGCGAAACCACGCAGGCGCCGGCTCGCATCCTTCTTGAAACGCTCCAGCATGTGCCGCGCGAGCAGTTCGATGTCCTTGCCACGCGCGCGCAGCGGCGGCTCGTCGATCTGCAGCACGCAGAGGCGGTGATACAGGTCGGAACGGAAGCGCCCTTCAATCATCGCCGCAGTCATGTCCACGTGCGTGGCCGAAATGATGCGCACGTCGACGTCGATCGCGCCGTGTCCGCCGAGCCGTTCGACCTTGCGCTCCTGCAGGAAGCGCAACAGGCTCGCCTGGCTTTCGAGCGGCAGATCGCCAATTTCGTCGAGGAACAGCGTGCCGCCGTTGGCCGCCTCGACCCGGCCGATCTTGCGCTGATTCGCGCCGGTGAACGCGCCACGTTCGTAGCCGAAGAGTTCCGATTGCAGAAGATGCGGCGGGATCGCGCCGCAATTGATCGGCACGAACGGCGCGTTGCGACGCGCCGAGCGCTCGTGAATCGCAACCGCCGTCAGTTCCTTGCCGGTGCCCGATTCGCCGGAGATAAACACCGGCGCGTCGGTCATGGCGACCTTGCGGATCGAGCGGAACAGCGCGAGCATCGCGTCGCACGAACCGACCATCTCGCCCTCGGCGCCCTGCGAACCGTCATTCGACGCGGTTTCGCTCAGCGAAATCATGCCGTACGCATGACCGACCGAATCGACGATGCGATCGCCCGAATACGGCACCGTCACGTAATCGAAACAGTAGTCGCGCACGAGCCGGCGCAAGGCGGCGTCCTGCAGTTGCCCAGGCGTAGTGGCCGCGACCCAGCCGACGTTCGGCATGGTCAAACAGGATTCAAAAGCCGCGATTTCGTGCGGCTGGAAATCGCTGGACAGATCGAGCAGGCCACCCGCGGCCGAGCCGGTGCGCACCGCCCGGCGCACATCGCGCGCCGATCCCACGACTTCGACATGCCAGCCGCGCTGCGAAAAACGCGTATTCAGTTCCGCGCTCGGATCGCGCGAAACGTAAATCAGTTGCCGCGTTGCGGGTTCCATTATTCAGATCCTCTCGTCAACGAACGTTAAGGACGACGCATGCACCTGAAACTGCGGTTCAGACACGCTGACTCGTTCGGGATTCGCGAATCGCAAAACCCGAACGGCCATTCCATTCCGTGCGGACAGCTGATCCCCAAGAAAGCGGCGTGTGTGTTTTGAGACGGCCTGATATGGGCCTTTTTTAAATCTGAAGCTGTTTTCGAGAGCTTACTATACACGCGCCGCTTCGAAAACAATTATGCGAATTTAATCAACGGAGGCCTTATCCACAAAGGCTTAGCGGCCGATCACGAATTATTCAGCCGACAAATAAAACATTAGTGGAAGCGCTTTTCGTGGCACTTGAGCGACCGCGCTTCGTACCGCGCGAATTAACGAATTATAGGTATTTTCTGCTGCCCCGTTTCAGCGTTGAAACGTTTTTTTCCGATTTGACGCGCATTAGTTGTGTTTCGGCTGGTTGTCTCCAGACGTATCAATGGATTGCGAGCGATGGCACATGTTTCGCTAAATGGCATGCACCAGGGAGACACATCATGCGACTCGCATTCCGCATCGATCTGATAAGCCGCAGAGCACCGCACTTCGCAATCTGCGCAGCCCTCGCATTCAGCGCCGTGCCGGCAAGCGCCGGCGACCAGACGGGGCAAGCCGCTCAGGCTCAATCGGCCACGCTGGCGGATTCCACCGATGCCGCCGGCCCGATCTCCGCCAGCGTGCAAGCGAGCGCGCCAGCTCTCGCGGACGACAACAGCCAGATTTCCGCCAATGCCTCGAACCCGGCTGCCGATGCTGCAGCCGTGAACGATATTTCGCTCGATGACCAGATGCTTTCGCGGCAACGCGGCGGCGCGGTCGGCATGTTGATGGTCGCCGCGACGCCGCAACTGATGCAAAGCGGCGGCAACCAGGTGACGTTGTGGGACGAGATCGCCCCGCCCTCGCCGCTGCCGGTGCCGGTCGACGCCGCCCGCGCCGCCCAGGGCAACGTCGCGACGTATCAGCGCAAGTAGCAGGACGAAGTAGCAGGACGAAGCAGCAGGACGCAGTAACGAACAGACAGCAAATAACCAGGCAATGCAGGACCGGCGGCCGAGCGCGGAACGATGCGCCCCAACGTCGGCGGGATACAAGAAACAAGAGAGAAGGACCGGGACATGACTACGATCCACCAGACGCCGCGCGCCCCTGGGCTGCCGGCGGCGTCGTTCAGCGGCGCTCCCGTCTTGCCGCGCGCGGCATCGGCCGGCGCCACCCTCCTCGCCAGCGTCCTCTTCATCGCCTGCTTCGCGAGCCACGCGCAGGCCCAGCAGGTCGCCAATCCGGGCGACATCATCGTCGAGCGCACCGTCACGCCGCGCGACGCGTTCGTCCCCGTGCCGCGCGACCAGGATCCGGTCGCGGTGCGCGCCACCACGTTCCCCGCCAACTCGTTCGATCCGACGATCGCGACGCTCGTCGGCGATTCCGATCTGACGAACGCGCACGGCTCGAACGGCGTCGCCGAGGGCGGCGTGCTCGGCGGCACGGGCATGCAGGCGGTCACGCAAATCCTGAGCGGCAAGGCGACCGGCAACACGATCCCACTGAACGCGGGCGGCATCGGCGGACCGGCGGCGGGTGTCGGCGGCACGATCAGCTCGTCGGTGACGGGTGCGCTTGCGCCGCTGTCGAACGTGCTCGGCGGTGCGCTCGGAGGTCTGAAATGAACCCGCGCCTGCGCCCCTCGCTGCAATCACTGCACATAGCTTCTGCGCGCGCGGCACGGCGCGTGTGCACGTGCCTGTGCTTCAGTGCCGCCGCGCTCGTCGCAGGCGAAGCGCACGCGCAATCGCAAGCGGTGCCCTCGGTCGGCGCCACCGCGACGATCGGCACCGCCGCGGGCATGGGCGTGACGGGCGCGCTCACGGTCAACGAAACGGCCGGCCTCGACAACGTGCAGGCCAACCAGATCACGGTCACGAATGGCGGCGCGGTCGGCAACGCGAACGCGAGCGTGCAAAGCGCGTCGGTGGTCGCGAATGTGCCGCGCGCGCAAGCGTCGATCGAAGCCAACGCGTTTTCGAACACATCCGGCGCGGTACTGGTGAACCAGTCGGCCGGAGCAGGGAATCTGCAGCGCAACAGCACCCAGATCGGGACTGCGGCGCTCGGAGTCGAGACCGTCTCGGATGGGGAGCTATCCGCAACGGCCCCGAAAAACGGGAGTCTGGGGCAATCCAATGCGATTCACGGCGTGCGCGAGGCAAGCATTTCCAACGATGCCTTCCGTAACGCGACCGGAATCGTGCAGATCAACCAGGCAGCCGGCGCCGGTAATGCCACGGCAAACAGTTTTGTGCTCCGTCCCCCGGCGGGCACTTTTTTTAACTGACCACACTTAAAGTATCGGAGCGAATCATGAAGCGCACTCTTATTGCCGCAGCCGTTCTCGTTGCCGCATCCGGCAGCGTGCTTGCCGCACCGTCGAAGGCCTACCTGTTCAATACGACGGTCGTCGGCGAGATGGTCGGCGTCGAAGGTCTGGTCGGACTGTTTGGCTGCGTGCACGTCTCCAGCACGGCCGACGCCGTGATCAACAACAACCAGTCGGTCAACGTGAACGCGACGCTCGATCCGCAGGCGCAGACCTACACGACCGGCACCGTGACGACGACCATCAACAACAGCAGGACGTCGGCCCGAGGCGGCGGCACGGCGTTCGCGTTCACGACGCAAGGCCATACGTCGTCGAGTTCGAGCTCGCAGGGCTTCGAAGCGTCCGGCGGCTATGCGTACGGCAGCCAGAGCGCGAGCGTGTCAGGCGGCGGCTATGAAACGAGCCAGCAGGCTGCAGGCGTCGCGGGCGGCTTCTCGCACACGAGCCAGAACTCGGGCGGCCACATCTCGGCGGGCGGCTCGATCGGCGGCAGCTACAGCTATCAGGACCACAACACGTTCTCGCATGGCAACGGCTCGTTCAACGCCCGTGGCGGCTTGCAGGCCGGTTATCGCGAATCGAGCTACTCGAACGCGTCGGGCGTCGCCGGCGGTTTCGAGGCGAGCGAAGCGTCCGGGCAAGGCCGTACGTGGAGCTCCACCGCGAGCGAAGGCTCCGGCCATGCGATGGTCGGCGAGCAATCGTCGGGCTACTCCAGCAGCCGCTCGTCGTCGACCAATTCGTACGGCGCCGCATGGGGTCTCGACGAAGGCATGTCGACGACCAACGTGACGACCCATGGCTCGATCACTCAGCACATCAACAACGAGGCGGCCGGCACGCTGAACGCGACCACCGGGGCGAGCGCGGCGAGCAACGTGTCGGGCAACCTGGGTATCAACATCGCGGAAGGCATCGACAACGCGCAGAGCAACGACGTGTCGCTTGCCTCGGTCGACGTCGGCAACGTGTTCGGCAACGCGCAGGACTTCAATGTGCAGTCCTCCGGCGGCAGCGCCACGATCCACAACTTCAATCTGAACGCGTCGGTCGGCAATGGATCGCTGTCGGGTGTGACGGGCAACGTCGGCGTGAATATCGCCTCCGGTATCGGCAACGCGCAGGACAACGCGCTCGCCGGCGCGGTGACGACGACCACGCCAGGCAAGGCGATGACCACCGCGATGGATGCGACGGACGACAACTCGCAATCCGCGACGATGACCGTGCACGGGCAGTTCCAGGGCACGGCTAGCCTCGGCGCCAACACGCTGTATGGCGCATCCGGCAACATCGGCGTGAACATCGCCGGCGGCGCGGGCAACCTGCAGCACAACGGCCTTGCCATCGCGGCGCTGAACAGCGGCAAGTAAGCCGACGAAGCGACGACCGCAGGCAGGCAGAAGAAGCAAAAAGCAGTCGGAAGGACGCGCCGGCAGCCGCAGAAGCTGCCGGCGCGGATCGGGCAGGAGACCAGCATGACCGGGTTCAAGGGGTTCCCGGCGCTACCGTTCGCCGTAGCGCTGGCAGGCTGTGTGCTCTGCGCGGACCACGCGGCCGCGCAAGCGAGCATCGACACGTCCGCGTTCGCCGGCGTGCCATTGACGAAGACGGTCCGCTCGATGCGGGACCTGCGCTACAACCACATCGTCAATCAGCAGTTCGATTACAGCTGCGGTGCGGCGGCGCTCGCCACCCTCCTCAGGTACGGCTACGGCATCGATATTCCGGAGACCGAACTGATTCGCCGGATGATGGTCTTCTCGACGCCCGAAGTCGTCGTCAAGAACGGCTTCTCGATGCTCGACATGAAGCACTTCGTCGAGACCATCGGACTGCGCGGCCGCGGCTTTCGCGTCAACGTCGACGCGCTCCACCATCTGCAGATACCCGTGATGGTCCTGATGAACATCGACGGCTACGAGCATTTCGTGATCGTCAAGCATGCGCAGGACGGCCGCGTGTTCATCGCGGATCCGGCGCTCGGCAATCGCATCGTGCTCGAAGAGGACTTCGCGAAGACCTGGAACGGTCTCGTGTTCGCGGTCCTCGGCAAACCCTTCAGGGAGGATTCACCGCTGTTGCAGGACAACGAGTCGCTCGCGCTGAAGCTGCGCGCCGCCGCGCTGGCGGCCGGCACCGCCGCGACTCCCTTTTTCGAGTACGGCTTGAACAAGGCAGACATGTTCTGATCCCACCATGAAGTCACACTTCACACAGCTTGGGTTCGTGCTCTGCGCCATCGCATGCGGCGCAAGCGGCTTCGCCCATGCTTCGGAGGGCGCCGCCTCGCCACCGGCTCCCGAACTTTCGATACCGCGCGAGCCAGCCGCCGCGCCTTTGCGGGTGCAGCTCGTCGACGACGACGTGCTCGCGACCCAGACCGGCAAATATGCCGGCGCGACGATGATCTCCGGCTTCGTGCTGAGCGTCATTTCGCAATGGCAGTTGCCCAACGGCGCGGGTGCGCTCGCCCGGGGCACGCTGAGCGCCGTGCAAAACGGCAACGGCCAGCTCACGAGCTCCGTCAGCACATCCGCGAGTGTGACCGGCGGCGCGCACGGCTATGCGGGCGATTCGGGCGCCAACCCGAATGCCCAGGCGAGCGGCGGCCAGAGTGTCGGCGTCAACGGCGTGTCACAGGTCACCCAGGTCGCGGGCGATCGCAACAGCGGCACCAACTCCGCCGTGATCGACTTCAACAACAACGCCGTAACGCTGACGGGCGCCGCCAACGCTCCGTCGGCATCGGCCAGCAATTCGACCGGCTCGGTGAAAGCCGGCATTTCGTTCGGCAGCAATGGGGTAAGCGTCGCGCTGCAGACACCCGCTGGGCTCGCCACCCAGACCATCACGCCGAGCAACGGCCAGATCGCCCAGTTGCTGCAGATCGCAGGCAATAACCAGCAAGTCACCAATGCCCTGCAACTGCATCTGCAAACCCAGCAGATGTCGGCTTCGATGCTTCGTCAGTTAGGCGTACTACAAGCGTTGCAGAACAGGAGATAACGCGGCGGGCCGCCACCCGCCAGCTGCAGCACAAGCAGTAAAGATACGGCCGCGCGTCTGGACCCGCGCAGCCGGAACACCGGGGGAGCAGAAAATGAACAAAGTCTCATCGACCAGGGGGCCGTGTATGGTTCTCGCGGCCATTCCGGCCGCCGCCATGCTCTGGGCTCTTTCGCAATCGGCGAGCGCGCAGGCGCTCGCGGGGCAATCCGTGGAGGACCGGCTCAACACGCTGATGCGCGTCGTCGACGAGCAGCAGCGGCAGATCCATTCGCTCGAACGCCAGGTCACCGACCTCGAGATGGCGCAACGCGGACGCGGCGTACCGGGCGCCGGCACCCCCGCGGGCAGCGACACGGTGGCCGAGCAGCCCGGCGCCGACGGCCTGCCCGTGCCGCTGCCGCCGCTCGCGCAGATCACGCCGGGCGCGCCCGCGCCGGGGGGCACCACCGGCACCGCGACCGGCGTGCCGGTCAATCCGCCGCCCCCTGACGGCAGCACCAGCGCGGGCGGCCTGCCCGCCGCCACCGACGGCAGCGGCGCGGTCGGCCAGACCCAGCGCGCGGCCGAGCCGGTGCGCACGCAGGCCGAGCAGGCGGTCGTGCAGCGCGAGCACGCGCCGCTCTTCGACCACAAGCTGACGATGGACTTCGGGATCAGCGACACCTACTACGACCGTCGCCAGTTGCAGCTGTCGGGCTTCCTCGCGCTCGATGCGATTTTCCTCGGCAACATCAACCTCGGCCAGACCAAGTCGCATCAGGTGATGGCGGACCTCGACACGCGCTACGGCGTGTCCGACCGTATCAACATCGACGTCGACGTGCCGTACATTTACCGGCGCAGCAACTTCATCGTCGGCGGCGCGGGCGGCGCGGCGAGCACGCTGTCGGACGCGACGGTGTCGAGTCACGACATCGGCGACGTGAACTTCGGCATGTACTACCAGTTCCTCAGGGAAACCAACGCGATGCCGGACGTGGTCGGCAGTTTGCGCGTGAAGGCGCCGACCGGCAGCTCGCCGTTCGGCGAGAAAGTCGTGCAGATCGACCAGGACAACACCAATCTGGTCGCGCCGACCAAGCTGCCGACCGGCACCGGTTTCTGGAACATCACGGCGGGTCTGTCGGTGCTGAAGACCTACGACCCGGTCGTGCTGTTCGGCAGCGTTTCCTATACCTACAATCTCGCGCGTTCGTTTGCGGACATCTCGTCGGTGCAAGGACAAACCGAGCCAGCCACGGTCAAGCTCGGCGACATCGTGCAGTTCGGCGGCGGTGTCGCGCTCGCGTTCTCCGACAAGGATTCGGCCAGCGTGTCGTTCACGATGGCGCTCGAACCGGAATCGGAGACCAAGGCGCCGGGCGGCACCTACCAGAAGGTGCCGGGCAGCGAAACCACGGCCGCAGCGATGAATTTTGGCCTGAACCACGTCGTGAACAAGCATCTGACGATCAACGGCTCGGTATCGATCGGACTCACGCCCGACGCGCCGAACTTCGTGGTCGGCGTGCGCTTTCCGTACACCTTCTGACGTGCCAACGATACGAGGTCGAACGTGCGTGAATCACCTCATCTGACCAGTGTGACATCTGTCGCGGCAGCGGGATCGCATCTGTCGCTCGCGGTGCCGAAGGAGCGCCCCGCGGTGCCGCCGGCGGGGTCCGCCGCGGCGCGCGGCGTCGAGCGACAGTTGCTGTACGTCGCGCGCACGCCCGACGAAACGTTGATCGCGCATCTGAAGAGCCGCGGCTGGCAGGTCGCGGCAGCGCGCTCGGCGCACGAACTCGGCCGACTCGTGAAGCCCGACATCGCGTGCGCGGGTATCGTCGATCTGGCGAGCTTCGCGCCGCGCGACATCGGCGGGCTCGAAGCGAGCCTGCGCCAGCAGCAGGTCGGCTGGATCGCGCTCACGAGCAACGAGCGGCTCAGCGATCCGGTCGTGCGACGCCTCGTGCGCCACTACTGCTTCGACTTCGTGAAGCTGCCCGTCGCGCACGCGACGATCGACTATCTGGCCGGCCACGCGTTCGGCATGGTCACGCTGTTGTCCGAGCCGGAACTCGCGCCGCCCGCCAGCGAAGCGGGAGACGAGGAAATGGTCGGCACCTGCGAGGCGATGCAGCAACTCTTTCGCACGATCCGCAAGGTCGCGAACACCGACGCCAGCGTGTTCATCTCGGGCGAATCGGGTACCGGCAAGGAACTCACCGCGCTCGCGATCCACGAGCGCTCGCCGCGGCGCAAGGCGCCGTTCACGGCGATCAACTGCGGCGCGATTCCACATCATCTTCTGCAATCCGAGCTATTCGGCTACGAGCGCGGTGCGTTCACCGGTGCGAATCAGCGCAAGATCGGCCGCGTCGAGGCGGCCGACGGCGGCACGCTGTTTCTCGACGAGATCGGCGATCTGCCGCTCGAGAGCCAGGCGAGCCTGCTGCGCTTTCTGCAGGAAGGCAAGATCGAGCGGCTCGGCGGTCGCGAATCGATTACGGTCGACGTGCGCATCATCTCGGCGACCCACGTCGACCTCGACTGCGCGATGCGCGACGGCCAGTTCCGCGCGGACCTGTTTCATCGCCTGTGCGTGCTGCGCGTCGACGAACCGCCGCTGCGCACGCGCGGCAAGGACATCGAAATTCTGGCGTATCACATCCTGCACAAGTTCAAGACCGACAACGCGCGCAAGATTCGTGGCTTCACGCCGTCGGCGATCGAGGCGCTCTACAACTACAGCTGGCCCGGCAACGTGCGCGAGCTGATCAACCGGGTGCGCCGCGCGATCGTGATGGCCGAGAGCAAGCTGATCTCAGCCGACGACCTCGACCTCGGCGGTTTCACCGAGCAGGAATGCATGACACTGACCCAGGCACGCGAGGCCGCCGAAAAACGCGCGATCGAGACGGCGCTGCTGCGCCATCGGCACCGCTTGAACGAGGCGGCGGTAGACCTGAACATTTCGCGCGTGACGCTGTATCGGCTGATGGGCGTGCACGGCTTGCGCGAAGCGGGTGGCGCCGACGACAAGGGAGCGTTCGGATCGGACGAGCCGGCGCGTGGGTGAATGCCGGGTGCGCGTCGGGCGCGCGTCGGTCGGCATCGGCGCGTCGGGTAGAATCGCCCGGTTACCCTTCACTTTCCATTCGATGACGACGCTCACCCTGATCGTCGCTCGCGCCAATAACGGCGTGATCGGCCGCGACAACCAGTTGCCCTGGCGACTACCCGAAGACCTCGCGTTCTTCAAGCGCACGACGATGGGCGCACCCATCATCATGGGCCGCAAGACGCACGAATCGATCGGCCGGCCGCTGCCGGGACGTCGCAACATCGTCGTCACGCGCAATGCCGCGCGGCGCTTTCAGGGCTGCGACACCGCGACCAATCTCGACGACGCGCTCGCGCTCGCCGCACAAGACCAGGCGCCGCAGGCGTTTCTGATCGGCGGCGCGCAGCTGTACGACGAAGGGCTGCGCCACGCGCACAGGCTGATCGTCACCGCGATCGCCGCCGACTTCGACGGCGACGTGACCTTCCCCGCGATCGACCCTCAAGTGTGGGAAGAAATCGCGCGCGAGTCGCATCACTCGAACGCGCCGAACGACTTCGATTACGCGTTCGTCACCTATCAGCGCAAGGACGTCTGAAACCTCGCGCAACACATCCTATAAAAAAACGCCACGCAACGTTTCGTTGCATGGCGTTTTCGTTTGATACCGCGCGGCGTTAGAGCAAGCCGCTGCGCTCACTGACCTGCGATCGTCATCCGCTCGATCAGCACCGAGCCGGTCTGCTTCGTGCCGCGCGTGATCG
>DATAQT010000246.1:0-2506 GCA_036264535.1 Paraburkholderia sp.
CGGAGTTACGGCCCGATTTGTTGTACTCGGCCTTTTGCACGACCATTGCGTCTGGGCCGATCATCACGACGTTGCCGGTGCGGAGTTCCTGTGCGGTCTTCATAAAACTGTCCTGTACGAGATAAATAGCTTAACTGTTGCTCAACGGCATACGGCGCAAGCGGCTTCGGCGTTTCAGTCACCGCCTGCCGCGCGCCGCGTGAAGCGGTGGCACTGCCAGCATGCATGAAACGGGACCGGTTCGCGGAGGCGGCCCGCGGCGCCATGCCACGGCGTTTCCACCTGTCCGTTACCTGAGTTTTACCCTGTGCGGGCGTGTACACGAGTGGCGCCGATCTGCAACACGCCCCAACATACGTCCCTTTTTTGACATTCGCGTGCCCAGCCTGAAGACTGCGGCGCGTGCTGTGTTTTTCGACTTGGACCGGTCAGCCGGGCTGACCGCGGGGTGTTGCTCGAATCGGGCCGCGCTTGCGTCGTCGGCCGTTGGATAACCGCTTATTTTAACTGAGTTTTTGCGAGCGAGGTCAGATTTCCCGCGAGATCGCCGACTTGCGCGAGTTCGACCGCCCAGGCGGCGGCGCGCCGCTTCAGCGCCGGATAGTGGCGATGGAATTGCGCCCAATCCGGCTGACCGACGCCGTTCCAGGCGTGCCAGAAGCGCTCGAGCGCGGCGCGGGCGTCCGCTGGCAGCGTGCGAGTGTAGTGCGCTAGTGCGGCGTCGAGCTTGGGCAGATGGGCGTCGTCGGCCTGCGGGTAGATGTGCCAGACGAGCGGCTTCGCGGCCCACTGCGCGCGGACGAATGAATCCTCACCGCGCACGAAGTTGACATCGCTCGCCCATAGCAGCGCGTCATATCCGGGCTGTTCGGTGAACGCGAGCGCGTGCGCGCTGAGGTTGCCGCGCGTCGCGTGAGTGCCCGCGGCAAACGACGGCAGCCCGAAAAAGCGCGCGAGCGCTCCGGAAATGCGTCCCTCGGGCACCAGCAGCACGATCGGGCTCGCGCTGTCGCGCCATTGTTCGAGCAGGCTGTCGACGGCCGGGTTTTCATAGGCGAACAGCGACACGACGGTCGCGTCGGCAGGCGGCGGCGCGTGGCCGGTGGTGTTGCGCCACCAGTCGGCGCGGGCGGCAGGCGAGCCTTCGAACGCGACGCGCGCCGCATCGAGATCGCGCTCCTTCAGTACGCCGCCGGTGCCGGCGCCGAGTCCGGGGAAAAAAAAGGTCTTGCTGAGCGCGTAGTGCGGGTGCGGCGACGGCCGTAGATGAAAATCGGCGACCCAGTCCTCCGCGCTCAGATATTCGAGGTTGAACCACAGCGGCGCGCGCGTGCGTTCGGCCATCGCCGCGATATAGACGGGCGGCAGCTCACAGGCGAACGCCTCGATCACGACGTCGGCGACTTCGAGCGTATCGCCCGCATGGGACGGCTCGCGCCAATGCTCGATGACGATCCCCTCGAGCGTCTGCCGCGCCCGCTCGAGCGCGAGCGAAGGGCACAGCCTCTGGAACGCATGCAGATCGTCGACGAACACGCGCACCTGCCAGCCATGTTCGCGCGCGAGTTGGCGCGCGAGGCGCCAGCAAACGCCGATGTCGCCGAAATTGTCGATCACCGCGCAAAAGATATCGCAGGCGATCGGGTTGGCAGGGGGGACGGGTGATCCGGAAACAGGCGCGACGGCGGACATGGCGGCTCGGATGGTTCGGTAGCTCCAGCGACGCGGAGCGGGTTCGAACGAACGCGGAATGCTCTAAACTGGCGATTCTAAAGCCTCGCTCGCGATCGCGCGCGCCCTTTGCCCGCCACGCGGGCCGCATGGTGCGACGCGCGACACGGCCTCCGGTCCACGGCTGCCGCGCACCCGGCGACACGAACGGCGAGGCAGCGCGAGACCGTCCCACCCAATCGACCCCGCATGACCGAACCCGAAGCAACCGACGCCCCCGACACGTTCGAGCCGAAAAAAGTGCTCGCCCAACTGCCGCATCTGCCCGGCGTCTACCGCTATTACGATACGCAGGGCACGGTGCTTTACGTGGCAAGGCGCGCGATCTCAAGAAGCGCGTCTCGAGCTACTTCACGAAGACGCAACTGTCGCCGCGCATCGCGATGATGGTGACGCGCATCGCACGTATCGAGACGACCGTTACACGCTCCGAAGCCGAAGCGCTGCTGCTCGAGAACAATCTGATCAATGCGCTCACGCCGCGCTACAACATCCTGTTTCGGGACGACAAGTCGTATCCGTATTTGAAGCTCACGGGGCACAAGTATCCGCGCATGGCTTACTACCTCGGCGCGGTCGACAGAAAGAACCAGTACTTCGGGCCGTTTCCGAGCGCGTGGGCCGTGCGCGAAAGCATCCAGATCCTGCAGCGCGTGTTCCAGCTGCGCACCTGCGAGGACTCGGTGTTCAACAACCGCACGCGGCCGTGTCTGCTGCATCAGATCGGCCGCTGCACGGCGCCGTGCGTCGCGAACATCAGCGAAGAGGATTACGC
>DATAQT010000284.1:0-1992 GCA_036264535.1 Paraburkholderia sp.
TCTCGCCGTCTCGCTGCTGGCTCTGCAGACGGTGAACGACCTGCCGGGCGCGCTGGTGCAGATACGGCGCGCGCTGAAGGATGACGGCCTCCTGATCGCGGCGATGATCGGCGGCGATACGCTGACCGAGCTGCGCCAAAGCCTGACCATCGCCGAGAGCGAGGTCCTCGGGGGCGCGTCGCCGCGTGTCGCCCCGTTCGTCGACGTGCGCGCGTTTGGCGGGCTCGCGCAGCGCGCTGGCCTGGCGCTTCCGGTCGTCGATCTCGATCGTGTGGTCGTCCGCTACCCAAACTTGTTCGCGCTTCTCGCCGACCTGCGCGCCATGGGGGCGACGAGCGCGCTCTCTGCGCGCAGCCGCAAACCGCTGCGTCGCGAAGTTCTCGCGCGCGCCGCAGCCGTCTATGCCGAGCGCTTTGCGGACACGGATGGGCGTTTGCGCGCGACTTTCGACTTCGTTTGGCTCTCGGGTTGGGCTCCGCATGAGAACCAGCCAAAGCCGCTCGAGCCTGGGTCGGCTACGATGCGGCTCGCGGACGCGCTCAAACGGCGCGGCTAGGACAGGGACGAACCGAACGCGGAGAATGATGTTTGCCGAGCAGCGACTCAGCGTTGAGATTGTGGCTACAAGTACAGGCTGAGGCTCATCACCATGGACCGCGCCCTCGTGTCACATCCCTTGGCAGCCCGCATCTCGTCTCACGCCCCGAAAATGCGATGAAAGCAACCCCCCGGTCAGCTTGACTCGCGCCCGACCAAAGGGTTTACGACCGCAAGGCCACCGAAGCGATTGAAGTCGCGGTCCGCCGACCAGAGTTCGCGGACGCCGTGCTGTTCGCACAGGGCTGCGATGCGCGCGTCATGGACTGGAGGTCCGGCAATCCGTCCCCTTGCGAGAATCGCTCGCAATGCTGGCCAGTGGTCCGCCGACTCGGCCAGGAGCACGAGGGTGGGCGACGCGAGCCAGGCGTCCACCTGGTCGAGAGCCCGCGGCAGGGGTGTCGGCGGCGCGTAGATGCGGGGATGGGTGACGATGGCGAGAAACTCGTGAACGCATGGCCAGGGAATTGACCAGGTCGCCGATCCTTCGGCGAGCTCCGCGATTCGCGTCGCGGCTGGATCGTGAAACGGAGAATCCTCTCGATGAGCATAGACCAGAATGTTCGTGTCGACGGCGATCAAGCCCCACGACCTTCGTAGGCTAAGTCGCGCAGCCTGCCCCAAGACGCGTCGCGCATGTCGGCCTGCAGCCCCTTGCCCTTGAAGCTCGCGCGGCGCAGCTTGAACGGCGCGCTAGGCTTGGTGTCGGTCACGACGCGGCGAAGCCCTCGCTCCACCAGCGCCCGCAACGTGACCCCCTCGCGCTCGGCAAGCTTGCGAGCCTCACGAAGAAGCGGATCCGAAATGTCTATGGTCGTCTTCATGACCCGTATGTATGGGATGTGCGATATGGGCGCCCATATCATAGAACGCCGGAGGCCTGTAAAGCAAGCCGGTGGCGCGGCCCTTGGCGATCAACGGAAATTCCGCCCCGCGGGCATCGCTTCGGCCGCGTCCACTGTCTCCAACGGGGAAGAGGCGCGTGGGTCATCCAGCCGAGGCGTCTGGGCAAAGCGATTGCCCTGGCGCTTTTGCGCCATCGTCATTTGCGGCCGGCGAACCTCGTCGGCGTGCGCGAGAGAACTGATCGTTTGGCCCGCCTCGGACAGAAGCCCAAGCATCTGCGTGAGATCGTTCATGCGTTCGGCGACGATATGGATGACCCCTTGCTCGCTCTGCAGCTTGCCGGTCACTGCGACAAAGCGGCTGCCGAGCACGATCGCGCGCAGGCGTTCGAAGACTTTCGGCCATACGATGATATTGGCGACGCCCGTCTCATCCTCCAGCGTCATGAAGATGACGCCGCTGGCGGTGCCCGGCCGCTGACGCACCAGCACGAGGCCGGCGACCGTGGCGCGCTCGCCGTTCTTGACTGAGCTCAGCGCCTCGGAGCGC
>DATAQT010000307.1:0-7122 GCA_036264535.1 Paraburkholderia sp.
AGCGGCCGACACGCTGAAGAGCATGGCCGACGTCAAAGGCAAGACGCTCGGCGTGACCGGCCTCGGCTCGTCGACCAGCTTTCTCACGCAATACCTCGCGCAGCGCGCGGGTGTGCCGTCCACGCAATACTCGCTGCTGCCGGTCGGCGCGGACAACAGCTTCATCGCGGCGATCAAGCAGAACCGGATCGACGCCGGCATGACCACCGAGCCGACCGTTTCGCAACTGTTGAAGACCGGCGACGCGAAGGTGCTGGTCGACATGCGCACGCTCGACGGCACGCGCGCCGCGCTCGGCGGCACGTATCCGGCCTCGAGCCTCTATGTGCAAAGCACGTGGCTCGACGCGCATCCCGACGAAGCCGCGAAACTCGCGCGCGCATTCGTGAGGACGCTGCGCTACATGCATACCCACAGCGCGGAACAGATCTCCGCGCAGATGCCGAAAGAAGACATAGGCGACGACAGGGCGTTGTATATCAGCGCATTGCAGGCCTCGTTGCCGATGTACACCGTGGACGGCAAGATGCCCGCCGACGGTCCGCAGACGGTGCTCAAAGTACTGTCGAGTTTCAATCCGGCGGTGAAGGGGCGGCATATCGACCTGTCGCGCACGTTCACCAATCAGTTCGTCAATGACGTGAAGCCTTGAAAGCGGGCTGACCGCGCGGGTCGCTTCAAGCATAAAAGGATCGACACATCGTGTTTTCAGGCAGTTTGCGCGGACGCTTGTTGTGGTGGCTGCTGTTGCCGCTGGCCGCATTCGTCTCCATTTCCGTCGTCATTTCATATCGTTTCTCGCAGACCACGGCGGATCTGGTTCAGGACAATGCACTGCTTTCGTCGATGCGGATCATTGGCGAGGATATCGACTGGGACAACGGTTCGGTGTCGATCCAGATTCCGCCGGCCGCGCTCGAGCTGTTCGAATCGCCGGAACAGGACACCGTTTTCTATCGCGTCGAGGCGAGCGGCCATCGTCTGCTCGCGGGCAGCCCCGACTTGCCGCTGCCGCCGCACGTGAGCGACAGTCCCACGCTCTATTCCACGCATTTCGCCGATGGCCAGGCGGCGCGCGCGGTCGCCTACGTACGGCAGCTCTACGATTCGGGACGTACCGAGGAAGTGATCGTCGCGGTCGCGAAGACGGAAGGCTCTCGCGATGCGATGGTGTGGCGTCTGCTGCGGCCGCAATTGTCCGGCGAAGTACTGACGCTGGTACTGGCGATGGTGTTCGTCTACCTCGGACTGACCTTCGAACTGCTGCCGCTGATGAAGGTGAAGGACGACGTCGCCGATCGCAATGCGTCGCAACTCGAACCGATTCGCGTCGCGCGTCTGCACGTCGAACTGAGGCCGATCGTCGAGGCGATCAACCAGTGCATCGCGCGAATGGGCCAACAGGCCGCGACGCAGCGGCAATTCATCTCCGATGCCGCGCATCAGTTGCGCACGCCGCTCGCGCTGCTGGTCGCGCAGATCCAGTTCGCGCGACAACGCGATAGCCGCGACGCGCCCCTTACCGAAGCGCTCGCGGGCATGCACAAGAGCAGCCGCAAGCTGACCACGCTGACCAACAAGCTGTTGCTGCTTGCGCAGGCCGAGTCCGCCGCGCCGCCCAATGCGCGCGAGCGGATCGATCTGGGCGCGCTGATCGCGGGCGTGCTCGAGGAACTGATCGCGTTTGCGCAGTCGCGAGAAATCGATCTGGGCGCGGAACTGGAAGACGGCTTGTACGTGACCGGTGACGAGGCATTGACCGCGGCGCTCGTGACCAATCTGGTCGACAACGCGCTGCGATATACGCAACCGGGCGGCCACGTCACCGTGCAAACGCGGCGACGTGACGGCATAGCGATCGTGCGCGTGATCGACAACGGACCCGGCATCGAGGCCGACGCGCGCGAACGGGTGTTCGAGCGCTTCTATCGCGCGTCGAGTCTTGCGGAAGGGACGGGCCTCGGCTTGCCGATCGTGCGCGAGATAGCGCAGCGCCAGGGCGGCAGCGTGGCGCTCGAATCGAATGAAGGCGGCGCGGGCCTCGTCGCGACCGTCGAGATGCGCTTATGGGGCGGTGCAACGTGATGTCTCGCGCGACTCGCCAATGAGAGGAGAACGATGAAACTGCTGCTCGTGGAAGACGACGCGGACCTCGCGCGTTGGGTGATGAATCTGATGCAGGTCGAGCAATTCGCGATTGACTGGGCGCAGAACGGCGAAGGCGCGGAGACGCTGCTCGGTCTGCAATGCTATGACGCGGTGCTGCTCGATCTGCGTCTGCCTGGCATCAGCGGCAAGGAGGTGCTCGCCAGATTGCGCCGCAAGCGCGATAACGTGCCGGTGCTGATGCTGACCGCGAATGGCTCGACCGACGACAAGGTGGCCTGCTTTTCCGCGGGTGCCGACGATTATGTCGTCAAGCCCTTCGACGCGCGTGAACTGGTGGCGCGCATCAAGGCGCTGATTCGCCGTCAGGCTGCCGGCGACAAAGGGCAGTCGATCGAATGCGGCAACCTGCGTTATCTGTTCGATTCGCGCGAATTCGTGCTGCAGGAAGAGCGCCTGCCGCTTCGCCGCCGCGAACATGCGATCCTCGAAGCGCTGATACTGAAGCAGGGCAAGACCGTGTCCAAGGCAACGCTGATAGACAAAATATTTACGCTCGACGAAGAGCCGAGCGCCGACGCGATCGATATCTATATTCACCGGCTGCGCAAGCATCTCGCGACGTCGAGCGCGAAAATCATGACGCTGCGCGGACTCGGCTACATTCTGCGCGAAGAAGAACCTCGCGAAGCATTTGCCGCGGCCTGAGATGACAGCGCGATAAAAGCTCATCTCATCTACTCGTCTTCTGTTGTCAATATCACGCCGTTCTAGTGTTTTCACCGACGTCCAATGCTCTTTCGCGAAAGAGGCGTGAAGGGTTGCTCTGACTATTCTTGGCTTCGCTATGCAAGCAGATGTCGGATCAATTCAACACAGCCGGAGCGGAGGAGAAGATGAGAAAAAAGACCAGATTGTTGCTGGTGGCGGGCGCTAGTGCCTTGACGATGAGCAGCGTTCACGCGCAGTCGAGCGTGCAGCTATACGGCCTGATGGATCTGAGCGCGGTGACGTATCAGACCAATGCGAATGCCGACGGCAAGCATGTCATTTCGATGGGTATCAACGGCGAGCCGTGGTTCAGCGGCAGCCGCTTCGGCATGAAAGGCGCCGAAGATCTCGGCGGTGGGCTCAGGGCGATCTTCCGCATCGAAGCGGAATACCGCGTGAGTGACGGCGCAATGGAAGACCCGGGCCAGATCTTCGACCGCGATGCATGGGTCGGCTTCGAAAGCGATACGTTCGGCAAAGTCACGGCCGGCTTCCAGAACACCGTGGCGCGCGACGCCGCCGCGATCTACGGCGACCCGTATGGCAATGCGGCATTGACCACCGAAGAAGGCGGCTGGACCAACGCCAATAACTTCAAGCAACTGATTTTCTACGCGGGCAGTGCAACCGGAACCCGTTATGAAAACGGCGTGGTATGGAAAAAGCTGTTTGACAGTGGCGTATTCGCCGCGACGGGCTACGCATTCGGCAATCATACGAGCTTCGGTACCGACGCGACCTACACCGGCGCCCTCGGCTATAACGGCGGACCGTTCAGCGTGTCGGCGTTCTACAACCACGTGAACAACAACGGCTTTACGAACCAAGCCTATTCGATTGGTGGTAACTACAGGTTCAGCATCGTTCGTCTGAACGCCGGCTATTTCCATTACTCGGGCGATCAGGGCGCGCTGGGTCAGCGTCACGACAATGCGTGGACCGTGTCGCTCAAGCTGTCGCCGAAGGGTCCGTTCGACTACGCAATCGGCTACCAGCAGATGCATGCATCGAATGCGGCTTTCGACGTGAACGGTGGTACCGCGAATGCCAACCTCGGCTTCGATCCCGACACCGGCACGGCCAGCGGTTATAAAGAAACCTTGTACGCGTCGATGTTCTATCACTTGTCGCACCGCACCGAACTGTACGTGGCCGGCGACTACATGAAGCTGCACAACGGCTATGTCGTCGCGACGACGTTTGGCGCGAAGAACCAGCTGGAATTGACGACCGGTATTCGCACGCGGTTCTGAGTCGCGGGACGCATTGCGACTATTTCAATGATGGAAAGACCGCCGCCATTCAGCGCGGCGGTCTGCTTTTATACCGTCGATTTCATGGCCTGATTAGCCGGCCTTGGTCGGAGTCTCCTTCGCGAGCAGGCGTTGCGCCTGATGATCGCCCTTTGCCGCTTCCTGGGCGGTTTGAACCGAGGTTTCGCTGGCTTCAGCGAGCAGGGCGTGCGCCGCGCTGCTGATGCTGACGGTGTATGACGACGAGGTGGTACTGGTCGTCGATCCCGTCGATGATGAACTGCTCGTGCCGGATGTGGGCGCCGTCGATGTCGCTTTCGAACCCGAACCCGACGTGACGGCCGAGCCCGTTGCCGCTGTCGTGGTTTGAGCCACTGCCTGAATAGACATAGCTATCTCCTGATAAAAATGAGTACTGCGCTCTGTCTATCGGCGTCGTTCGAGAGTGCTTGAGAGCTATATTTTTTCTATTTTTCGTGTGCCTTAAGTGGGCGTTAAGGTTTGAACCGAAGCTTGCTGCTGCGGATGAATTGCCTCTGCCGCGAGCTCCTCCACCATCTCGCGCGCGGCCGTTTGAAGTTCAGGCACATAACGCCGTTTCGCTTCCGCGAGCGACACCGCGCGCGTCAGAAACACCACGTTCAAACTCGCGAGCACGCGCTCCTCGAACACGATCGCGACGGCGACCGCGCCGATCTTGCCCTGGTCCACCCAGTCGCCGTGATTCGAGCCGAAGCCATCCGTGCGCACGCGTCGCACGAGGCTGCGGATCAACGCGTCGTTCGAAGCGAGCGCTTTCTGCTCCTCGCCGCCCGTGCCCGCGCGCAGCAGTTCGAGAATGTCCTCGCGCTCTTCGTCGGGGCACATCGCGAAGTACGCACGGCCCGCGGCGGTCAGCAGGATCGGCAGACGCCGGCCGACCATGGCGCGGTGAAACGACAGCGGACTGAAGCGGTGCGTGGTTTCGCGGATGATCATTGCGTCGCCGTCAGGCGTGGTCAGATCCGACGGCCACGCGACGCGTTGCAGCAGACGCCCCATGACCGGCGGCGCGATGGTCGCGATGCGTTCGTCGTCCGTAAAGCCCTCGCTCAGCGCACGCACCTTCAGCGTGAGCCGGAAGCTGTCGTCCGACGCGCTGCGCCGCACGAAGCCTTCCTCCATCAACGTCTCGAGCAGCCGCCGCGCGGTGGTGCGATGCAGCCCGGTCAGCTCGCTGATCTGCTGGCTCGTCGCGCGGCCGCTGTCCATCGAGTTGAGCGCCTGCAGCACCTGCAGCCCGCGCGAGAGACCTCGGACATTGGTGTATTTGGTCATATAAAACCTCAATTAAATCAACTATGTGCATTCTATGCACAATTTTCAGATTTTGTTGAGCGGACAGTGGGCCGACCCTAGACTGCGAACAAATCAACGAATTCATGGAGACGCAAGCTGTTGTCCGCAGGCGATTTTTTCGCCGTGGCGACGGCCGGTTCCCACCGCCGCGCTCCCTGAATATCTCGACAGTCACTCTGGTCGACATACGGAGACAACATGCCCCAACCGCTCGATTCGGTGGCCGCACAAGGTCACAGCGGAACCGTCACCGCCGACGTCGCGATCATCGGCGCCGGCCCGGTCGGTCTGATGATCGCCAACTATCTCGGCCTGCAGGGCGTGCGCGTCGTGCTGATCGAAAAGCTCGACAGGATCATCGACTATCCGCGCGCAATTGGTCTGGATGACGAAGCATTGCGCGTGTTCCAGTCCGTCGGCCTAGTCGACGAATTGCTACCGCACACCACTCCCGATCACTGGATGCGCTTCGTCACGAGCAACGGTCATTGCTTTGCATCGATCGAGCCGCGCACCGACGAATTCGGCTGGTCGCGCCGCAACGCGTTCATTCAGCCGCTCGCCGATCGGGTGTTGTACGACGGTCTCCAACGCTTTCCGCACGTCGAGGTGCTGTTCGGCCACACGCTCAATTCGTTCACGCAGGACGGCAGCGGCGTCACGGTCGAAGCGGAACACGCGCAGGGCGGCCGCCGCACGATTCGGGCGTCATACATGGTCGGCGCGGATGGCGGCAACAGCCTGGTGCGCCGTGCGCTCGACGTGCCGTTCGAGGGCCGCACGAAGCCGAATCAGTGGATCGTCGTCGACGTGCGCAACGACCCGATCGGCTCGCCGCACGTGTACATGCATTGCGATCCGCGCCGCCCGTATGTGTCGGCCGCGTTGCCGCACGGCATCCGCCGCTTCGAATTCATGGTGATGCCGGGCGAGACCGAGGAAGAGCTGTCGAAGCCGGAGAACATGGCCGCGCTGATCCGCAAGGTCGTCGCCGAGCCGGAGAAGGTCGACTACATCCGCAAGCGCGTCTATACGCACAACGCGCGGCTCGCGAGCAGCTTCCGCGTGAACCGCGTGCTGCTCGCCGGCGACGCCGCGCACATCATGCCGGTGTGGCAAGGCCAGGGCTACAACAGCGGGATTCGCGACGCGAGCAACCTCGGCTGGAAACTCGCGATGGTGGTCAAGGGTATCGCCGGCGATGCGCTGCTCGATAGCTACACCGCCGAGCGTCGTTCGCACGCGCGCTCGATGATTCACCTCTCCGAAGTCGCGGGCGACATCTTCGCGCCGACGAGCCGCTTCGGCATCAAGTTTCGCGACGCGTTCGTGCGGACGTTCAACTGGTTTCCGGCGGTCAAGCGCTATTTCGTCGAAATGCGTTTCAAGCCGATGCCGCGCTACGAAAGTGGTGTTGTCCTGCTCGCGCGCACGCCACGCAAGCATGGCTGGCTCGCGCGCGTGCTCGAACGTTCTGGTCATTCGGCGCCGGGTCGCCTGCTCGGCCTGATGAGCGAGAAGCGCGAGTCTCGCCTCGGTCGTCTCGTGTATGGACGCGACCCGCATTGTCATTCCCCGGTTGGCCGCATGTTCATTCAGCCGCGCGTACGCACGGCACGTGGCGACGTCGTGCGGCTCGACGACGTGCTCGGCA
>DATAQT010000330.1:0-1837 GCA_036264535.1 Paraburkholderia sp.
GCGTCACTTGGGCCGCGGAAACGCGCACAATCGGCGCGGCTACTATCATCAGAAGGCCGAACGCGACCGGGGCGCATAGGTGAACGACCGTCATGGGCCTCATCAGGCAAGGCATGGGCGCATTCCTCCTAATGGCCAACCTCGGGTCGACAGCCAGTTGGCGCTCTCGACGATGTAAAAACGGCCCAGCGAGCACGGCCGGAATGATTGCGCTCGCGTACATCCATCGCCAGGCGTTGAGCTGTGGCAGGACGGACAGGACGAAGAAACCGACGGCGACGCCGGCCAACGCGCCGACCGCCTGAAAGGCGAACGCGCCGAGCACCAACTTGCCGCGCGCCGAGCTCGGGATGTTCTCGGAAATGATCATATGCGCGGTCGGGTAGTCGCAGCCGAGCGCGAGCCCCAACCCGAACAGGAAGATCACGACCTGGATGTAGCTCGAAGCGAAGCAGAGCGCGGCGAGAAACGCGACGAAGATGATCATCTCGACGACGAACATGGGCTTGCGGCCGAAGCGGTCCGACAAGCCGCCAAGCGCGATCGCGCCGACCAGAATGCCGAACAGGCTCGCCGCGCCGATCACGCCATGTTGAAAGGGGGCGATGTCGAACTCGCGCTCGAACAGCGGGAGCGCGACGCCGGTCATGAAGACCACATAGCCTTCGAAGAATTTGCCCGCGGCGGCAAGCGCCCAGATCAGCCATTGCATGCCGGTCATTGGCGCCGATGGCAGCGTCGCGCCGTCCGCCCACATGGGCAATTCGTCGATATGCTCTTGAACCGACTTCCTGTGCGCCAGATTGTCGTCAGTCGGCATTGCGATGTTCGCCATGGGGCGCTTCTCCCTTGTGCCGGGGCAAAGTGAACCGAATTTGTCGCGCCTGTTGGTGTCGGGTGTATGACAGCGAACCGCCCGCGGTCGGTTGCCCTTGTCCGTCGAGGTTGCGATAGAGCCCCTGTGACAGACTCGGCGCCTCTGCCGATCGACGACGCGTTGCCCGCGTTGCGCCCAGCGCTCGCCTCGCATGCGAGCGCTGTGCTCATCGCCCCGCCCGGCGCCGGCAAGACCACGCGCGCGCCGCTCGCGCTTCTTGACGAGCCGTGGGCGAGGGGCAAGCGCCTCATATTGCTTGAGCCGCGACGCCTCGCCGCCCGCGCTGCCGCCGCCCGCATGGCTGCGACGCTAGGCGAGAAGGTTGGCGAAACGATCGGCCTGCGCGTGCGGCTTCAGAGCCTTGTTTCGAAGCGCACGCGCATCGAGGTCGTGACCGAGGGCGTGTTCACCCGCATGATCCTCGACGATCCTGGACTCGACGGCGTGGCGGCCGTTCTGTTCGACGAATTCCACGAGCGCTCGCTCGATGCCGATCTCGGCCTCGCCTTCGCGCTCGATGCGCAGCAGGGTTTGCGCGAGGACTTGAGGCTTCTCGTCATGTCGGCGACGCTCGATGGCGGGCGGGTGCGCGCGCTGCTTGGCCAGCCCCCTGAAGATCAAGCGCCGTTGATCGAAAGCCAAGGCCGCGCCTTCCCGGTCGCGACTCGCTATGTCGGGCGTCGTCCGAACGTTCGAATTGAAGATGAGCTCGCCCACGTCACGCTCGACGCGCTCAGTAGCGAAAGCGGCTCGATCCTCGTCTTCCTGCCAGGGCAGGGCGAGATCCGCCGCGTCGCCGAGACCTTGCAGGCGCGCGTAAAGCGCCCTGACGTCGACATCGCGCCGCTCTATGGCGCGCTGGACAGCCGCGCCCAGGATCTCGCCATCGCGGCCGCTCCCAAGGGCCGGCGCAAGATCGTGCTCGCCACTTCGATCGCCGAGACGTCGCTCACCATCGAA
>DATAQT010000383.1:0-3070 GCA_036264535.1 Paraburkholderia sp.
TCGCCTCGTCCGAGAGCAGCACCTTCGGCTTGCTCGCGAGCGCGCGCGCGATGCCGACGCGCTGCTTCTGGCCACCGCTGATCTGCGCCGGATAACGGTCCTTCTGCGCCGACAGCCCGACGAGGTCGAGCAACGGCAGCATGTTCGCTTCGATTTCGTCGCGCTTCATGCCGGCCAGTTCGAGCGGCAGCGCGACGTTCTCGTACACGGTGCGCGAGGACAGCAGGTTGAAGTGCTGGAAGATCATGCCGATCTCGCGGCGCGCGTCGCGCAATTGCGCGGCGGGCAGCGTTGTCAGATCGCGGCCATTGACGAGGATGTTGCCCTCGGACGGGCGCGTCAGCAGATTGAGCGTGCGTACGAGCGTGCTCTTGCCCGCGCCGCTGCGGCCGATGATGCCGAACACCTCGCCGGCCGGGATCGATAGATTGACGTTGTGCAGCGCCTCGACCCAGCCCCGGGGTCCGGCGAACCGCTGGGAAACATTGCGTATTTCGATCATGGACAAACGAAAACGGCGGAGGCTGCCGGCGAGCATGGTGCTCCCGACAAGCGGCCGCCGTTTCTTTTATTGGGATTTGAGGCCGCCATTCTACCGCAGCGTCGACATACCCTTTAATAATCAATTCCGATCTTTTCATAACCTGAAGGCATTAGAGGGACGCCTTGTGCGCGAGTCTCACGCGCCTCGCGCGGCTGCGACTATGATCGGGCCACCTTCCTTGCGCACAGGCCTCCGCCATGCAGACTTCTCCGAGCCACACCGTGCGCGCGAGCGCTGGCAGTCTCAACAAGGACGCACCGCAGCGCGCCTCGGTCACGACCGGCGATGGCATCGAGTTGCCGTTATACCGCTGGCGGCCGAGTGGGCCGACGCGCGCGACGGTCGCGCTGCTGCATGGCCTCGCCGAGCACGCCGGCCGTTACGCCGCGGTGGCGGGCCGGCTCAACGCCGCGGGCATCGAGCTCGTCGCGATCGATCTGCGCGGCCACGGCCACGCGCCCGGCAGGCGCGCCTATGTGAAACGCTTCGACGACTACCTGCTCGATGCACAGGCGCTGCTCGACGCCGCCGCGCAAAGCTGCGCGCCGCTGTTCCTGATGGGTCACAGCATGGGTGGCGCGGTGGCCGCGCTGTATGCAATCGAGCGTCTAGAAGCAAGCGGCCGGCGTCTCAGTGGCCTGATCCTGTCGAGCCCCGCTCTCGCGCCGGGCCGGGACGTGCCGAAGTGGATGCTCGCGCTAAGCCAGGTAATCAGCTGCCTCTACCCGGGCTTCCCGGCGATGAAGATCGACCCCGCGCTGCTTTCGCGCGTGCAGCCGGTGGTCAATGCCAACCGCAACGATCCGCTCGTGCATCACGACGCAATTCCAGCGCGCACGGGCGCCGAGCTGCTGCTCGCGATGGCGCGCATCGAACGTGGTCGCGCGGGGTTGCGCATGCCACTGCTCGTGTTTCATGGCACCGCCGACAAACTGACCGAGCCCGACGGCAGCCGCGCGTTCGGCGAGCACGCAGGCTCGCCGGACAAGACGCTCACGCTGCACGAGGGCAGCTATCACGAGACGATGAACGACCTCGATCGGGATCGGGTGATCGAGACGTTGGTCGAGTGGATTGAAAAGCGGGCAGTGGGACGGAGTTAGCGAGGCGCGGCGCCGGCAGCCGCCTGCTAGCGCTTCCACTGCGGCGCGCGTTTGTCGATGAAAGCCTGCACGCCTTCCAGCGCCGAGTCGTCCATCATGTTGCACGCCATCGTCTGGCCGGCTAGCTGGTACGCGGCCTCGATACCCATTTCGAGCTGCCGGTAGAACAGACCCTTGCCCGCACTGACCGCTTCGGCCGGCTTCGCGCAGATGCTCGCGGCGAGTCGCGCGACTTCGTCGTCGAGCGCGTCGGCTGGGGCGATGCGGTTCACGAGCCCCTGCTTGCGCGCTTCGGCGGCGTCGATGAAATCACCGGTCAGCAGCATTTCGAGCGCGGCCTTGCGCGACAGGTTGCGCGACAGCGGCACCGACGGCGTCGCGCAGAACAATCCCAGGTTCACCCCCGACACGGCGAAGCGCGCGGTATCGGCAGCGACCGCGAGATCGGACATGGCGACGAGCTGGCAGCCGGCCGCCGTCGCGATGCCATGCACGCGCGCGATCACCGGCTGCGGCAGGCGCTGGATCGTCATCATCAGCTTCGTGCAGCGGGCGAACAGCTGCTGGTAATACGCGAGCGATGGCGCCGCGCGCATTTCCTTCAGATCGTGTCCCGCGCAGAACGCGCGGCCCGCGCCCGCGATCACGACCACGCGCGCATCGCTCTTCCCTATATCGGTCAGCGTCTGCTGCAGTTCGTCGAGCAGCGCTTCGGACAGCGCGTTGAACGCATCGGGCCGGTTCATCGTCACGCGCACGACGCCCGGCACGCCATACGCGTCGGGTTCGATCGTGACCAGCGACGCGTCGCCGGTGATGGCGGGACTAGCGTTCATGGCTCGCTCCTCGGTGCGTGAATGTCGATCTTCGATCGTAGGCCTTCGAACCGCTGCCGCCGCGCGCGGGCGCGTGGCTTCAGATCTCCGCCAGCGACCGCACGTGCGCGACCACGCTGCGCCCGAGCGCCGACAGGTTGTAGCCACCTTCGAGACAACTGACGATGCGCCCGCGCGCGTAGCGCCGCGCGATCTCGCGAACCTGGTCCGTGATCCACGCGTAATCGTCTTCGACGAGCCCCATGTTGCCGAGGTCGTCCTCGCGATGCGCGTCGAAGCCGGCCGAGATGAACAGCATCTCCGGCCGGAACTCGTGCAGGCGCGGCAACCACAGCAGGTCGACCGCCTCGCGCACGGCCATGCCGTTCGAGCGCGCCGGCATCGGCACGTTGCACATGTTGGGCGCCTGGTTGTCGGCGCCGGTGAACGGATAGAACGGATGCTGAAAGATGCTGCACATCAGCACGCGCGGGTCGCCCGAGAACGCGGCCTCGGTGCCGTTGCCGTGATGCACGTCGAAGTCGATGATCGCGACGCGCGCGAGGCCATGCACTTCGAGCGCGTGGCGCGCGGCGATCGCGACGTTG
>DATAQT010000413.1:0-1698 GCA_036264535.1 Paraburkholderia sp.
GTGGAAGGTCACCTCGACGACCGTGATCAACGGCGTGGTGCAGCCTAGTCAGGCGAAGGGGCGCTGCATCAGCGCCGAGCAGGCGGCCGACATCGCCAAGACGTTTGGGCCGGTGTCGGGCACCATCAATTCGACCTGCGATGCTCCTGACATCAAGACTGCGGAGCGAACGTTGACCTGGCGGCTCACATGCCGCGGCCAGCTCGATGCCGACGTTGCCGGCGAGTTCAACTTCGATACCCCGCAGCACTATACCGCGATGGTCACATCGCAGGGCCGGATGGCGGGTGCGCTGATCAGCGACGTGAAAACGGGTCTCGAAGGCGAGCGCGTCGGCGATTGCCCGTAGAGCATGATCCGGAAAAGTGGAAGCCGGTTTTCACTGCGACAAACGCGAAGCGGTTTGCGCGGAGATCATGCTCAAAAAAGATGAGCTGACGATGCGGCGCAGGCCGCGCTATTCGACGCTGCCGCGATGCAGGTCGGCTTCGATCTGCAGGCGCGAGCCGCCGCCGAAGCGGGCACGATAGACCTGCAGGTTCTCCATGATCCGCTGCACATAGTTGCGGGTCTCCGAGAACGGGATCAGCTCGACCCAGTCGACCGCGTCGACCTTGGGATCGCGCGGATCGCCGTAGCGGTCCATCCACTTCTTCAGGCTGCCGCGGCCGGCATTGTAGCCGGCAAAGGTCATGATGTAGGAGCCGCGGAAGTCGTCCATCAGGCCGCCGAGCTCAGCGGCGCCGAGGGCTGCGTTATAGGCCGAATCGTTCTTCAGCCTGGCGAGATCGAAGCCGACGCCGGCGCGCTTGCAGACATAGCGTCCGGCGTCCGGCGTGACCTGAAGCAAACCATAGGCCTGCGCCGGCGAGACGTCGCCCGGATTGAACATGCTTTCCTGCCGCGCGATCGCGAACACGACGCTCTTCTCGACGTCGGGTCCGATCGAGTTGTAGGCGGGAATGCCGGTCACCGGATATGCGTATGAATCGAACGGCAGGCCGCGGTTGAGCGCGGCCTTGCCGACCAGGATCATGCCGCGCGCGTAACCATAATGCGCCGTCAGCTCGGACAGGCCGATCAGTGCGTCGGTATCGCCGTTCTCGCCGATATCGGCAAAGATCGGGATCGCGATCTCGCGCTCGTCGAGATCGAACAGAAGCTGGACGGCGCGGACGATCTCCAGACGCTCGGCGCCACGCGCACGCGGCGCTTCGTTGAGCTCGAGCTGCGGCAGTCCAAGTCTCGCGCGCGCGAGCTGGCCGTAATAGCTGGTCGATTGCTCGGCGGCGGAAGCGTAGAAGGTGCGCGCTTCCTGCTGATGGCCCATGGCTTCGGCGGCGCGGCCTCGCCAGTAGCCGCCACGCGCCAGCGTCGTCGGGTTGACGCTGCCGACCCCGATGCGCGCGAAATGCTGCGCGGCCGTCTGCGGATCATTGAGGAAGCGCAGCGCGATCCAGCCCGAGGTGAACTCCTGCTCGGTCTTGTAAATGTCGCGGGTCGGCAACGCCGCATCGCGCGCGATCAGATAGGCGGTCTTGAACTCGGTCAGATCGAGCATCTTGCGCGCGATCAGCCGTCGCTCGATCCACCATTCGTCGAGATTGTAGAGGCGGGCGGGGTCGCGCGGCGCGCTCAGCATGAGCTGGGCGGCTTCCGGATATTTCTCCTGGCGCCGAAGCTCCTGGATTCTCGCGA
>DATAQT010000501.1:0-17637 GCA_036264535.1 Paraburkholderia sp.
AGATCACCAGCCACGAAAGCAACGGCGTGCTGCAGGCGCGCGCGATCGCGCTGATGCTGCTCAACTTTCCAGCGAAAAATCCCGGCATGACGCGTGTGCTGATCTGCGAGGCGCTGGTCGGCGAGCACGAGCGGCTGACCGCGCGCGTGAACCAGATGCTCGAGCGGGTCGAGGCATCGCTGAAGCAATGCTTGCGGCTCGCGCAGACCGAAGCGCTCGCCGATGCCGATGCGCAGAACCACGGCACAGAGAACGCCGTCCCGCAGAGCGCATCGCCAACCACCGCGCTGCCAGCCGGCTACGATCCCGCGATCCGCGCCAGCCTGCTGTTGAGCTACGTGATCGGCCGCTGGCATCGCTATGTGCGCAGCGGTTTCGCGCGGCCGCCCGCCGAACACGCGGACGAGCAACTTCTGCTGATTCTTCAGTAGTCCGCGAGGCTCGTACGGCTCGCGTGGCATTGCCCGCGCCGCTGTCGCGCGGAATTTTCCGCTATACTTTGCGCCTGACACCGCCGCGCCCCTCCGATGCATAACGGACCGCGCCAAGGCACCCCGAACACGTTGCACCCGGTTTCACACACTTTCACGCGCCGATTTGCTGACTCGATTGCGGGCGCGCGAACCCTTGGCCCCAAGGCCTGCGGTTCACTATAAATGCGGCTAAAGAGGTCGTCAGCCGCGCACCCAGCCTTTCTCTTCGCGCTCCGCCGACGCCGTTTAGCCGCCCTGTTGACTCAATGGCGGAATGAATGGAATCCATCGGCATCGTCGCTCCCCAAAAAATGCACTTCACCGAGCCGCTGCCATTGCGCAACGGCAGCTTGCTCGCGGGCTATGACCTGATGGTCGAGACCTACGGCACGCTCAATGCCGGGCGCAGCAATGCGGTGCTCGTGTGCCACGCGCTGAACGCATCGCATCACGTCGCGGGCGCGTACGCCGACAATCAGAATGACATCGGCTGGTGGGACAACATGGTCGGCCCGGGCAAGCCGCTGGATACCGACAGGTTCTTCGTCATCGGCGTGAACAACCTCGGCTCGTGCTTCGGCTCGACGGGACCGATGAGCATCGACCCCGCAACCGGTAAGCCGTATGGCGCGACGTTTCCGGTTGTCACCGTCGAAGACTGGGTCAACGCCCAGGCGCGCGTCGCCGACGCCTTCGGCATCACGCGCTTCGCCGCCGTAATGGGCGGCAGCCTCGGCGGCATGCAGGCGCTCGCGTGGAGCACGATGTATCCGGAGCGCGTCGCCCATTGCATCGTGATCGCGTCGACGCCGAAGCTGTCCGCGCAGAACATCGCGTTCAACGAGGTCGCGCGCTCGGCAATCCTGTCGGACCCGGACTTCCACGGCGGCAACTACTACGCGCACGGCGTGAAGCCGAAGCGCGGCCTGCGCGTCGCGCGAATGATCGGCCACATCACGTATCTCTCGGACGATGACATGGCCGAGAAATTCGGCCGCTCGCTGCGTCGCGCGGAAGGCGCGGTCGATGACTACAACTTCAGCTTCGACGTCGAGTTCGAAGTGGAGTCGTATCTGCGTTATCAGGGCGACAAATTCGCCGACTACTTCGACGCCAACACCTACCTGCTGATCACGCGCGCGCTCGACTACTTCGATCCGGCCAAGGCCTTCGACGGCGATCTGACCGCAGCGCTCGCGCACACCACCGCGAAGTATCTGATCGCGAGCTTCTCGACCGACTGGCGGTTCGCGCCGGCGCGCTCGCGCGAGCTGGTCAAGGCGCTGCTCGACCACAAGCGCACGGTCACCTACGCGGAGATCGACGCGCCGCACGGCCACGACGCCTTCCTGCTCGACGACGCGCGCTATCACAATCTGCTGCGCGCCTACTACGAACGCATTGCAAACGAGGTCAACGCATGAACCAGCGAGCCCTTGATTACCTGGCATCGCGCCCAGACTTCCGCGCGATCGCCCGCTGGGTCGAACCGGGCGCGACGGTGCTCGATCTCGGCTGCGGCGACGGCTCGCTGCTGTCGCTGCTGCACGAAGAACTGGACGTGCAGGGTTACGGCATCGAGATCAACGACGCCGGCGTGCTTGCCTCGACGCAGAACGGCGTCAACGTGATCCAGCAAAATCTCGAAGACGGGCTGCGCCTGTTCGAAGACGGCAGCTTCGATTTCGCGGTGCTGTCGCAGACGCTGCAGACCATTCATCAGACCGCGGCGATCCTGCGCGAGACGGTTCGCGTCGGCAAGGAATGCATCGTGTCGTTTCCGAATTTCGGCTACTGGGCGCATCGGCTGTCGGTGCTGAACGGGCGCATGCCGGTGTCGAAGTCGCTGCCTTTTCAATGGCACAACACGCCGAACGTGCGGGTGTTGACGATCAGGGACTTCGAAGCGCTCGCGCCCGAAGTCGGCATCGAAATTCTCGATCGCGTCGTGCTGCACGACGGCGAGGTGGTGCGTTGGGGCGTGAACTGGCGTGGTAGTCTTGCGGTCTATCGCGTCAAGAAAAGCTAACGTCACTTATCCACATGTCGAACCCGCCGCACGAGGCGCCCGCACTTACCGCTCACGAAGAACATCCCGGCTGGCGCGCGTTTTTGAATACGCGCATGCTGATTTGCGTCTTTCTCGGCTTCACGTCGGGACTGCCGCTGTTTACGCTCGTCTACCTCGTGCAGGCGTGGCTGCGCTCGGAAGGCGTCAATCTGAAGGAAATCGGCCTGTTCGCGCTGATCCAGTTTCCGTATACATGGAAATTCGTCTGGGCACCGCTGATGGACCGCTACGTGCCCCGCCTGCCCGGCTGGCGGCCCGGCCGACGGCGTGGCTGGATGCTCGTCACGCAGTTGCTCGTGGCCGGCGCAATGGCGACGCTTGGCTTCGTGTCGCCGCGCGAATCGATCTGGACCGTCGCCGCGTTGACCGCATTGGTCGCGTTCTTCGGCGCGAGCTCCGACATCGTGATCGACGCCTATCGGCGTGAATTGCTCAGCGACACGCAGCAGGGCCTCGGCAACGCGGTGCACGTGAACGCGTACAAGATCGCGGCGCTCGTGCCCGGTTCGCTCGCGCTGATTTTGTCCGACCATCTGCCGTGGAGCACCGTGTTCATCGTGACGGCCGTGTTCATGCTGCCGGGCGTTCTGATGACGCTGGTCGTGAGCGAGCCCGAGGTGCACGGCAAGCCACCGAAGAATCTGCGCGAGGCAATCGTCGAACCGTTCAGGGAATTCATTCAGCGCGATGGCTGGCGCGGTGCCCTCTTCGTGCTCGGCTTCATCTTTCTGTACAAGCTCGGCGATACGATGGCGACCACGCTGTCCACGTCGTTCTTCCTCGACATCGGCTTTTCGCGCACGCAGATCGGCGTGATCGCGAAGACCACGGCGTTTGGCGCGAGTCTCGCGGGCGGGATCATCGGCGGAATCTGGCTGATGAAAATCGGCATCGGCCGCGGCTTGTGGATTTTCGGCTTGCTGCAGATGGTGTCGACGCTCGGCTTCGCATGGCTCGCGCATCTCGGCCCGGATTCGCCCGGACTCGCCGCGATTTACGACATCGCCGTCGCACTGAGCCAGGGGACGACGAAGCTGCTGTCCGTCGTCGGTGTCGACTGGAGCGTGCAACTCGATCCGCGCTCGGTCGCGCTCGCACTCGTCTACGGCTTCGAGACCTTCGCCACCGGCCTGACGATGGCCGCGTTCACCGCGTATATCGCGAGCACCACCGATCCGCGCTACACCGCAACGCAGTTCGCGCTGTTCACGAGCCTCGCGTCGGTGCCGCGCACGCTCGCGTCGGCGGCGAGCGGCTACGTGGTCGCGCGGATAGGCTGGTTCGACTATTTTGTCCTGTGTACGGCGCTCGCGGTGCCCGGCATGCTGTTGCTGGTGCGTATCGCCCCGTGGAGGGACCGGTCGTGAAGGCGCGGTATTCGACACGCGCGCGCCGCCTCGCCGCGACCCGCGCTTTATCGATCGACGTGAGCCGCGCGGCGCTTGGCGCCGCGTGGTCGCTCGGCTGCGCGAGCGTCGCGCTGGCGGTGCCGTCGGGTGCCTATGCGGCTGGTGCGGTGACGGGCGCCAGCGCGCCGGGCAATGCGCAAGCTCCCACACCGGCTACCGCCGCCGCGACAAGCGGCGCGGCGCCCAACCCCGCCCCGACGCCCGCGGCCAAATCGGCGACAGGCGGTGCCAGCGCCGAAAACACGACGTCGGCTGCGCCCGGCAACAGCGGCGCCGGCGGCGCCAACCCGGGCGCGAACAACAGCACCGCCACCGGCGCTAACGCGGGTGCCCCGAGCACACCAGGCGCTAGCGGTAGCGCTCCGGGCGCCGCCACACCCGGCTCCGCGCCGCCGTCCGCGCAACCACCCGCCGCCACCAAAGCGCCCGCAGCGACATCCGCCCCCGCGGCCGTGCCGCCGCCTTACTACGTGAGCCCGCAACTGCGCTACGGCGGCTACATGGTGTTCCGCAACCTGGTCCCGTCGTCGCTGCTCGAGGCGCAGGCCGCCGAGGAATTCAGCCAGATCGTCTACGGCGCCAGCCACGCGAACCGTCTCTACGGCGACACCGATCCGCACGTGACGCGCGTGCGCTCGATCATCGACCGGATGATTCCGTACTCGTTGAAATGGAACGAGCGAGCCAAGAGCTGGAAGTGGGAAGTCGCGGTGGTGCGCTCCAACGACATCCGCATGTACTGCCTGCCGGGCGGCAAGATCGTCGTCTACAGCGGGCTGCTCGATCGCGTGCACCTGAACGACAACGAACTCGGCATGCTGATCGGCCACGAGATCGCGCACGCGTTGCGCGAGCACGCGCGCATGCGGCTCGGTCAGCTGCAGGCGAGCCAGCTCGATTCGTCCGGCACGATCCCGCAGCTGTTCGGCCTCGCCGATCTGGGCATGGCGCCGCTCGGTATCGGTTCGCGCCTGCTGGAAATGAAGTACGAGAGCACCGACGAAACCGAAGCCGACGTGATCGGCAGCGATATCGCGTCGCGCGCCGGCTTCGATCCGCGCGCGGCAGTCACGCTGTGGGACAGGCTCGCGCAGGCGACGCGCGGCAGTGGCGAGCGCGGCTTTATCTACGTGCACCCGTACACGCCGGCGCGCCGCGAAGACATCATCAAGCGGCTGCCGGACATGTTGCCGCTGTACGCAAAGGCGATCGGCAAAAGCGTCGACGCGCTGCCCGATTACGCGGGCATCGGCCGCCCGACGCGCAAGCCGGCGCGCGACTGATATCGGTGCTCTCGGACGACGGCGCCCTCACGCACCGCACCTTGCTCACTTCTTGATCTTGACCTTGTGGTCGTAGTCGACGGTCAGCGGCGCATGGTCGCTGAACTTGATATCACGGAACACGTCGGTGCGCTTCGCCTTGCTCGCGATGCCCGGCGTCGCGATCTGATAATCGATCCGCCACCCGACGTTCTTCGCATACGCCTGACCGCGATTGCTCCACCACGTGTACTGCTCGGGCCGCTGGTCGAGCGTGCGGAACACGTCCACATAGCCGACTTCGTCGAAAAGTTTGTCGAGCCACGCGCGCTCTTCGGGCAAGCAGCCCGAATTCTTCTGGTTGCTCTTCCAGTTCTTGATGTCGATTTCCTTGTGCACGATGTTCACGTCGCCGCACACGATCACCTCGCGCTCCTTCGACAGCTCGGCGAGATGCGGCATGAACTCGTCCATGAAACGGAACTTGGCCTGCTGGCGTTCGTCGCCGCTCGACCCCGACGGCACGTACACCGAGATCACCGACAGCTTGCCGAAGCGCAGCTCGACATAGCGCCCTTCGGGGTCGAACTCCTCGCTGCCGAAGCCGATCACCACTTCGTCCGGCTCATGGCGCGTATAAACGCCCGCGCCGCTATAGCCCTTTTTCACCGCATGCTGGAAATAGCCGGTGAAATCGTGCGGGGCCATAAACTCCGGCGTCATGTCGTCCTGCGAACATTTGATTTCCTGCACGCACAGCACATCGGCGCTCTGTTCGCCGAACCAGTCGAAAAAACCCTTCTTTGACGCCGAGCGGATGCCGTTGAGGTTGGCGGTAATCACACGCAACATGTCGTTCCTCTTTTGTTCGATTCGTTTCTGAAGCCGAGGGGCGAGATCGCGTTCACTCGACCTTGACGCCCTTCAGCGATTCCTTGGCTGGCGGATATTCGAGCTTCAACCCGCCGAGCGTGCGCAGCAGCAGTTCGGCGACCATCACGTTGCGATGCGTCTTCGAGTCGGCCGGAATCACGTACCACGGCGCGTAGTCGGTCGACGTCGCCGCCAGCGTGTCGCGATACGCGGACTGATACGCGTCCCACTGCTTGCGCGCTTCGAGATCCGACACGTCGAATTTCCAGTGCTTCAGCGGATCGTCGATGCGCGCCTGCAAACGCGTGCGCTGCTCGTCCTTCGAAATGTGCAACATGCACTTGAGAATCGTCGCGCCGCTGCACGCGAGCATCTCCTCGAACTGGCGAATGTGGCGGCAGCGCTGCTCGAACGCGTCGACGGTGAGCTCGCCCTGCACGGTCGGCACGAGCAGGTCTTCGTAGTGACTGCGGTTGAAGATCGTCAGCTCGCCGGCCGCAGGCGTCTGCGAATGCACGCGCCACAGGAAGTCGTGCGCGAGTTCGACAGGCGTCGGCGCCTTGAACGGCACGATGCGCAAGCCGAGCGGATCGACTTCGTGGAACACCGCGCGAATCGTGCCGTCCTTGCCGCTCGTGTCCATGCCTTGCAGCACCAGCAGCACGCGGCGCTTGCGCTGCGCGTGCAGCCGTTCCTGCAGATTGTCGAGCAGCAGGCCGATCTCCGACAGACGCGCGCGGTCCGCGTCTTTCGAGCCGCTCGAAAACGGCTTCGCCTTGGGATCGAATTGGTCGAGCGAGAAGCGGTCTTTTTTCTTGCCGTCGTCGAAATACGGCACGAGGAAATCGTCGAGATCGGCTTGCCTGGTCATGCACACACTCCGTGGTCTACGCTTACCTACGCTGAACCGGTTGAAGCGGTTGAAGCGGGTCCGCAAAATGAAACGGGCCGTTGCCCCGCTTCGATCCGGCAACAGCCCGTGGTGGCCGGGACGTGATCACGCCCCCGGCCGCGGCACTTCAACTCAGGACAACTTCTTCTTGAGCAATTCGTTGACCTGAGCGGGGTTGGCCTTCCCCTTGGTCGCTTTCATCGCCTGGCCGATCAGCGCGTTGAACGCCTTTTCCTTGCCGGCGCGGAATTCGTCGACTGATTTCTGGTTCGCGGCGAGCACTTCGTCGATGATCGCTTCGAGCGCGCCGGTGTCCGAAATCTGCTTCAGGCCCTTCGCCTCGATGATGCGATCGGCGGCGGCTTCGTCGGTGGCCTTCTCTTCCCAGATCGCGAGGAAGATTTCTTTCGCGATCTTGTTCGAGATCGTGCCGTCGGCAATGCGTTGCAGCAGCAGCGCGAGCTGCGCGGCCGATACCGGGCACGCGGAAATGTCGAGACCTTCGCGATTGAGCTGCGACGACACTTCGCCCATCACCCAGTTCGCCGCGACCTTCGCGTTGGCCGAACCGACCTTCGCGGCCACCGCCTCGAAGTAGGCGGCCGTCGCCTTGCTCGAGATCAGCGCGTTCGCGTCGTAGGGCGTCAGGCCGTACTGCGACACGAAGCGCTGCTGGATCGCTTCCGGCAGCTCCGGCATCTCGCTCTTCACGCGCTCGACCCACGCGGCGTCGATCACGAGCGGCATCAGGTCGGGGTCGGGGAAATAGCGGTAGTCGTGCGCATCTTCCTTGCTGCGCATCGACCGCGTTTCGCGCTTGTCCGGATCGTACAGACGCGTTTCCTGCACCACCGTGCCGCCGTCTTCGATCAGCTCGATCTGGCGACGCACTTCGTACTGGATCGCTTCTTCGAGGAAGCGGAACGAGTTCAGGTTCTTGATCTCGGCGCGCGTGCCGAATTCCTTCTGACCGAGCGGGCGCACCGACACGTTCGCGTCGCAGCGGAACGAGCCTTCCTGCATGTTGCCGTCGCAGATGCCGAGCCATACGACGAGCGTGTGCAGCGACTTCGCATAGGCGACCGCCTCGGCCGCGCTGCGCATTTCCGGCTCGGTGACGATTTCGAGCAGCGGTGTGCCGGCGCGATTCAGGTCGATGCCGGTCATGCCCGCGAAGTCTTCGTGCAACGACTTGCCCGCGTCTTCTTCGAGGTGAGCGCGCGTCAGGTTGATGGTCTTTTCGTACGCTTCCTTGCCCGCCTTTTCATTGGCAGGCACCTGGATCGTCATCTGCCCGCCCTGCACGACGGGGATTTCGTACTGGCTGATCTGATAGCCCTTCGGCAGATCGGGGTAGAAATAATTCTTGCGCGCGAAGATGCTGCGCGGCGCGACCGTCGCGCCGATCGCGAGGCCGAATTGAATGGCGCGCTCGACCGCACCGCGGTTCATCACCGGCAGCGTGCCCGGCAACGCCAGATCGACGGGGCTCGCCTGCGTGTTCGGCGCGGCGCCGAATTGCGTCGCGGTGCCCGAGAAGATTTTCGAATGCGTCGACAACTGCGTGTGGGTCTCCAGACCGATCACGACTTCCCATTGTTTGGTCATGGTGCTCACACTCCTGCCGGTGCCTGACGGTGCCAGTCGGTGGCGCGCTGGAACGCGTCGGCCACCTGCAGCATCCGGGCTTCATTGAAATAGTTGCCGATGATCTGCAGACCGACCGGACGCTGCGCATTCGAGCCCGCGCCGAAACCGCACGGCACGCTCATGCCCGGCAGGCCGGCGAGGCTCACCGACAGCGTGTAGATGTCGGCCAGATACATCTGCACCGGATCGTCGCCCTTCGCGCCGATGTCCCACGCCACCGACGGCGCGACCGGTCCCATGATCACGTCGCACTGCTTGAACGCTTCCTGGAAGTCCTGCGCGATGATGCGGCGAATCTTCTGCGCCTGCAGGTAGTACGCGTCGTAATAGCCGTGCGACAGCACGTAGGTGCCGACCAGAATGCGGCGCTTCACTTCGGGACCGAAGCCTTCGGCGCGCGACTTCTTGTACATGTCGAGCAGATCGCGATACTCGGCCGCGCGATGGCCGAAGCGCACGCCGTCGAAACGCGACAGGTTCGACGATGCTTCGGCCGGCGCGATCACGTAGTAGACCGGGATCGACAGTTCGGTTTTCGGCAGCGACACCTCGACGAGCGTCGCGCCGAGCGCTTCGTATTGCTTCAACGCGGCATCGATCGACGCGCGCACGTCGTCGGCGAGACCGGCGCCGAAGTACTCCTTCGGCAGGCCGATGCGCAGACCGGCGAGCGGCTTGTCCCTGCCGCCGTCTTGCCACGTCTTGCCGAGGTAGCGCGTGTAGTCCTCGTGCTCGTGCGAGAGGCTCGTCGAGTCGCGCTCGTCGAAGCCGGCCATGGCGTTGAGCAGCGTGGCGCAGTCCGCGGCGCTTTGCGCCATCGGGCCGCCCTGATCGAGCGACGATGCGAACGCGATCATGCCGTAGCGCGACACGCGGCCGTACGTCGGCTTGATGCCGGTGATGCCCGAGAACGACGCCGGCTGGCGGATCGAGCCGCCGGTGTCGGTGCCGGTCGCGGCGGGCGCGAGCCGCGCGGCCACGGCGGCCGCGGAGCCGCCCGACGAACCGCCTGGCACCGCTTTGCGGTCCCACGGATTCTGCACGGCGCCGAAGTACGAATTCTCGTTGGACGAGCCCATCGCGAACTCGTCCATGTTGGTCTTGCCCACGCACACCATGCCGGCGTTCTGCAGACGCGCGACCACGGTCGCGTCGAACGGGCTTTCGTAGTTCGCGAGCATCTTCGAGCCGGCCGTGGAGCGCCAGCCCTTCGTGACGAACACGTCCTTGTGGGCGATCGGCAGGCCGACGAGCGGGCCGGCGTGGCCGGTGTGCAGCAGCGCGTCGGCGGCTTTCGCCTGCGCGAGCGTGAGTTCGGGATCGACCTGGATGAACGCGTTCAGGCTATTGGCCGCGTCGATCCGCTTCAAGTACAGCTGCGCCAGTTCGACTGAGGAGCATTCCTTGGCCGCGAGCGCGGCGCGCAGTTCGGTCAGACTTTTTTCATGCATTGCGTTTTATCCTGGAAAGCGCGGCAGCGTGGTCACGTTGCCGTGGAGGCGTTCGGTTGCCCGTCGGCAGACCGGCCCGGCAAGGTCCGCGGCGAAGCCGCGCGGCTGCGGCACGGCGGCTCGCGCCGGCGCCAGACCCGGGCCTGCCCAACGGGTCTTATTCGATCACCTTCGGCACGAGGTACAGGCCGTCCTGCACGGCCGGCGCGGGGCGCTGGAATGCCTCGCGCTCGACCGTCTCGGTGACGGCGTCGTCACGCAGACGCAGCGCGACGTCTTCGATCTGTTCGATCGGGTGGGCAAGCGGCGCGATGCCGGTGGTATCGACCGCCTGCATCTGCTCGACGAGGCCGAAAAAATCATTGAGCTGGGCGCGCGTGTGCTCGGCGTCGGCATCGGCCAGTTCGAGCCGCGCGAGATGCGCGATGCGTTTTACATCGGTCAGGGTCAGAGCCATGCGGTCACCGGAAAGGGTGGAATGTCACAACACTTAAAAAAAGTCGCGTTGTAACAGCGGGTTACGACAAGATAGGACAAGACTGAAAAAGGAGCGGCAACGGCAAAATGTGCGCTCCGTTTCCTTCAAAACATCCAAAATTATAAGGTATGATTACGCGTTCGACCCAAACCCGGACCGACTTACCAAGGCCTTACGGACAACTCCAAAGAACGTCTGGCGCTTTGCGCCTTGGCTTTGCAACGGCCTCCGGTAGACTCCCCCGCAGCTTCAAGCTCCTGTGGCGCCGCTACCGCCCGGTTGAAGCTGTTATTTTTCCGCTGCCGCCCTACGCATACGGTGCGAGGCCCGGCCCCCAGCGAGACAGGATTTTGAATGTTCGGTTTTTTGCGCAGCTACTTCTCCAACGATCTGGCCATTGACCTCGGCACCGCCAACACGCTGATCTACATGCGCGGCAAGGGCATCGTGCTCGACGAGCCGTCGGTCGTGTCGATCCGCCAGGAAGGCGGACCCAACGGCAAGAAGACCATTCAGGCAGTCGGCAAGGAAGCCAAGCAGATGCTCGGCAAGGTGCCGGGCAACATCGAGGCGATCCGCCCAATGAAAGACGGCGTGATCGCCGACTTCACCGTCACCGAGCAGATGATCAAGCAGTTCATCAAGACTGCTCACGAATCGCGCATGTTCTCGCCGTCGCCGCGCATCATCATCTGCGTGCCGTGCGGTTCGACCCAGGTCGAGCGTCGCGCGATCAAGGAAGCCGCGCACGGCGCCGGCGCCTCGCAGGTCTACCTGATCGAAGAACCGATGGCCGCCGCGATCGGCGCGGGCCTGCCGGTGTCGGAAGCAACGGGTTCGATGGTCGTCGACATCGGCGGCGGCACGACCGAAGTCGGCGTGATCTCGCTCGGCGGCATCGTGTACAAGGGCTCGGTGCGCGTCGGCGGCGACAAGTTCGACGAAGCGATCGTCAACTACATCCGCCGCAACTACGGCATGCTGATCGGCGAACAGACCGCCGAGGCCATCAAGAAGGAAATCGGCTCCGCATTCCCGGGCTCGGAAGTCAAGGAAATGGAAGTGAAGGGCCGCAATCTGTCGGAAGGCATTCCGCGCAGCTTCACGATCTCGAGCAACGAAATCCTCGAAGCGCTGACCGATCCGCTGAACCAGATCGTGTCGTCGGTGAAGATCGCGCTGGAGCAAACGCCGCCGGAACTCGGCGCCGACATTGCCGAACGCGGCATGATGCTCACGGGCGGCGGCGCGCTGCTGCGCGACCTCGACCGCCTGCTCGCCGAGGAAACCGGCCTGCCGGTGCTCGTCGCCGAAGACCCGCTGACCTGCGTAGTGCGCGGCTCGGGCATGGCGCTCGAACGCATGGACAAGCTCGGCAGCATCTTCTCTTACGAGTAAGCGAGCTTTTCTTCCATGTCAGTAGCGCGGATCTGGCACACGGCCCCTTGCGGGCCGCTTTGTCGTTGGCTGGGCCGACCAGCCGCCGCGCGCTGACCGCGCGCGCCTTGCGCGCCGCAGTCTCACCCAACCGCTCACGCCCCCGGCGCCGACCATGGAATACAGTCCGCCGCCCCTGTTCAAGCAAGGCCCCTCGGCCCTCGCCCGACTGGTGTTCTTCGTCGTGCTGGCGCTCGCCCTGCTGATCTCCGATGCTCGCTTCCAGACGCTCGAAATCGTCCGCGGCGTGCTCGGCGCGGGTCTTTATCCGTTGCAGCGCGCGGCGCTCGTGCCGCGCGACATTTTCATGGGCGCCGCCGATCTCGCCGTGACGAGCGCCACGCTGCGCAACGAAAACGCGAAGCTGCGCGCGAAGGATCTGCAACTGTCGCAGCAGGCCAACACGGCCGCGTCGCTCGCCGCCGAAAATGGTCATCTGCGCGCGCTGCTCGACCTGTCGCAGCGCCTGACCACACAATCGCTGCCTGCCGAAATCCAGTACGACACGCGCGATCCGTTCACCCAGAAGGTCGTGATCGGGCGCGGCGCGCAGCAAGGCATCCAGAACGGCTCGCCGGTCGTCGACGAAGACGGCGTGATCGGCCAGGTCACCCGAGTGTTCCCGCTCCAGGCCGAAGTCACGCTGCTGACGGACAAGGACCAGGCCGTGCCGGTCGAAATCCTGCGCACCGGCTTGCGCAGCGTGATCTACGGTACGCCGAAGGGCGACACACTCGATCTGCGCTTTGTGCCGATCAGCGCCGACGTCCAAACCGGCGACGAGCTCGTCACGAGCGGCCTCGACGGCGTGTATCCGCCAGGGCTGCCGGTCGCGAAGGTCGTGCGCGTCGACAGGCAAGCCGACACCGCGTTTGCGCGCGTGGTCAGTCTGCCCGTCGCGGCGGTGCGCGGCGCGCGTCAGGTGCTCGTCCTGCACGTCCAGGACAACGCGCCACCGCGCCCAGCTGACGAACCCGACGCGGCAACCGTCGCGAAGGACGCGAAAGCGAAGAAGGGCGGCAAAGCCACCGACGGCAAGGGCGCGGCGGACAAATCCGTCGCCAAGCCAGGCGAGAAGAACGCCGCCGACAAATCCCCCGCCAAGCCAGGCGAGAAGAACGCCGCCGAAAAGCCCGCCGCCAAAGCCACGGAAAAGGCGCCGGCCAAAACCGCGGACAAGAAGTCCGACAACCCCGCAGCCGACAGGAAAGCCGAAAAACCGGCTGCCGCCAGGAATGCGAAGCCGCAAGCCGAGCCGGGAACTCAGCCATGAACCGTCCGCAATACATCCTGCAGCCGGTCAACCCGTATTTCATCGCGTTCAGCCTCGCCTCCGCGTTCCTGCTGAACCTGATGCCGTGGGGGCGTCTTGCCGGCGTGCCCGATTTCGTCGCGCTCGTACTGCTGTTCTGGAATGTGCATCAACCGCGCAAGGTCGGCATGGGCATCGCGTTTCTGCTCGGCCTGCTGATGGACGTGCACAACGCGAGCCTGCTCGGCGAACATGCGCTTGCATACACGCTGTTGTCGTACGGCGCGATCACGATTCACCGCCGCGTGCTGTGGATGTCGCTCGGTGTGCAAACGTTCGCGGTGATGCCGCTGCTCGTCGTCGCGCAACTGGTGCCGTTCGTGATCCGTCTGTTGACCGGCGCGGCTTTTCCGGGCTGGAGTTATCTGATCGATGGTTTCGTCGAAGCCGCGCTGTGGCCGATCGCGAGCATCTTGCTGCTGATGCCACAACGCCGCCCCGCCGACCCGGACGATACGCGCCCCATTTGATCGCGCATCAAGCCCGCCGGCCCCGGCCGGTTTGGGCGCACACTCATGATGGCCGCACGCCGGCCTTTTGCAGAATCGCATGACCGAATTCAAGGACACTCAACAGCAGCTCACGAAATTCCGCCTGCGCGTCGCGGCGGCGGGCCTGTTCGTGTTCGTCTGCTTCGGGCTGATCGGCTTCCGCTTCCTGTTCCTGCAGGTCTGGCACTACAGCAAGTACTCGCTGCAAGCCGATGAGAACCGCATTTCCGTCGCGCCGATCGTGCCGAACCGCGGCATCATCACCGACCGCAACGGCGTCGTGCTCGCGAAGAACTACTCGGCCTACACGCTCGAAATCACGCCATCGAAGTTGAACGACACGCTCGAGAACGTGATCGACAACCTCGCCACCGTCGTGTCGATCGACGCGCGCGACCGCCGCCGCTTCAAGAAGCTGCAGGAAGACTCGAAGAACTTCGAAAGTCTGCCGATCCGCACCCGCCTGACCGACGACGAAGTGGCGCGCTTCACCGCGCAACGCTTCCGCTTCCCCGGCGTCGAAGTGCGCGCGAGGCTGTTCCGCCAGTATCCGCTCGGACCGACCGCCGCCCACGTGATCGGCTACATCGGGCGGATTTCGCAGCGCGACCAGGACCGCATCGACGACGCAAGCGATCAGAACGACAGCGATCCGGATCACTACGATCCGCGTCTGGACGCGAACAACTACAAGGGCACCGATTACATCGGCAAGATCGGCGTCGAGCAGAGCTATGAGACTGAGCTGCACGGCCAGACCGGTTTCGAGGAAGTCGAGGTGACGGCGGGCGGCCGCCCGGTGCGTACGCTGTCGCGCACTCAGGCGACGCCGGGCAATAACCTCATGCTGTCGCTCGACATCGGTCTGCAGCAGGTCGCCGAGCAGGCGTTCGCGGGACACCGCGGCGCACTCGTCGCGATCGAGCCGTCGACCGGCGACGTGCTCGCGTTCGTATCCGCGCCGAGCTTCGATCCGAATTCGTTCGTCGACGGCATCGACCAGCAGACCTGGGACGAGCTGAACAACTCGCCCGACCATCCGCTGCTGAACCGGCCGCTGCACGGCACCTATCCGCCGGGCTCGACCTACAAGCCGTTCATGGCGCTCGCCGCGCTGACGCTGCATAAGCGCACGCCGAGCTGGGGCTTCCAGGATCCCGGCTACTACACGTTCGGCGGCCACACGTTCCGTAACGACGTGCGCTCGGGCCAGGGCTGGATCGACATGAACCGCGCGATCGTCGTGTCGAACGACACGTACTTCTACATGCTCGCGCATGATCTCGGCGTCAACAACATCGCGAACTTCATGAAGCCGTGGGGCTTCGGGCAGATCACTGGCATCGACATCGCGGGCGAGGCGAAGGGCATCCTGCCGTCGACCGACTGGAAGCGCCACGCGTACCGCCGACCCGAGCAACAGAGGTGGTACGAAGGTGAGACGGTCAGCCTCGGCATCGGCCAGGGCTACAACTCGTTCACGATCCTGCAGCTTGCGCATGCCACCGCAACGCTCGCGAACAACGGCGTCGTGATGAAACCGCACCTCGTGCGCGACATCGAAAATCCGATCACGAAGGACACGCGGCCGGTCGTGCGCGATCCGAGCGACAAGATCAATGTCAGGCAGCAGGACATCGACTTCATCAAGCACGCGATGGAAGGCGTGGTGACGAACGGCACGGCGGCCAAGGTGTTCGCGGGCGCGCCGTACCAGGCGGCCGGCAAGACCGGTACAGCGCAGGTGTACTCGCTGCAGGGCGCGAACTACAAGGGTCACGCGATCCCCGAGAATCTGCGCGATCACGCACTGTTCATCGCGTTCGCGCCGGTCGAACAACCGAAGATCGCCATCGCGCTGGTCGTCGAAAATGGCGGCTGGGGCGCGGAGGCGGCCGGTCCGATCGCACGCAAGGTGCTCGACTACTACCTGATCGGCAGAAACAAGCCCGGCGCCGAGCAAGCGGCCGTCACGGCAGCGGCATCGACCACGCTCGAAGCATCAGCGCCGCAGGTCGGCGACACTCAGGCGTCGCATGACGTCGCTCAGCCGCTCAAGATTGCGGCGGGCTTTACGCCACTGCCGATGCCTGGGGCGGCAGCTGCCGCGGCGACCGCGGGAGCCTCGGCTGCTGTTACGGCTTCGGGGGCGAATGGTGCGTCCGCGCCGGTCGCGGCATCGGCTGGCGCGACGGCCACGGCGACGGCGCCGGCCAGCGCGCCCGCCGCGGCTTCGGCTACCGCAGCCCGCGCTGCGTCGGCAGCCAAGCCCGCTTCGACGTCGGCCGCTGCCAGGAAACCCGCGTCGCGTTCGTCCGGCGCCCCGCACAAACCCCGTCCGGCGAGCGAGCCGGCGCCGACCGTCGCAGCGCCATCGCGCGAAGACAGCGTCCAGGACGCGTCGCCGCGCCAGCCGGCCGCCGGCGGCATCGACGAATAAGGAGAAAGGCATGCAATTCGACAAGCGCGCCTGGCTCGACCGCATCAAACGGATGTTCGTGGGCTTCGACCGTCCGCTCGCACTGATCGTGTTTCTGCTGCTGTGCGTCGGCATCGTCACGCTGTACAGCGCGACTCTCGACATGCCGGGCCGCGTCGAAGACCAGTTGCGCAACATCCTGCTCACCTTCGTGCTGATGTGGGCGCTCGCCAATGTGCCGCCCACTACGCTGATGCGCTTCGCGGTCCCGCTTTACACGTTCGGGATCGCGCTACTGGTCGCGGTCGCCATGTTCGGCCTCACGCGCAAGGGCGCGAAGCGCTGGATCAACGTCGGCGTCGTGATCCAGCCATCCGAAATCCTGAAGATCGCGACGCCGCTGATGCTCGCCTGGTACTACCAGCGCCGCGAAGGCGTGATGCGCTGGTACGACTACCTGGTCGGCTTCGTGATCCTGATCGTGCCGGTCGGTCTGATCGCGAAACAGCCCGACCTCGGTACGGCCGTGCTCGTGTTCGCGGCCGGCTTGTTCGTGATCTATTTCGCGGGACTGAGCTTCAGGCTGATCGTGCCGGTGCTGATCGCGGCCGTGATCGCGGTCGGGTCGATCGCGGCGTTCCAGGACAATATCTGTCAGCCCGAAGTGCAGTGGCCGTTGATGCATGACTACCAGAAGCACCGCATTTGTACGCTGCTCGATCCGACCTCGGACCCGCTCGGCAAAGGCTTCCACACGATTCAGGCGGTGATCGCGATCGGCTCGGGCGGCCCGCTCGGCAAGGGCTGGCTGAAGGGTACGCAGGCGCATCTGGAGTTCATCCCCGAGAAGCACACCGACTTTATCTTCGCGGTGTTTTCGGAAGAGTTCGGTTTGGCGGGCGGGATCGTGCTGCTTACGCTCTACATGCTATTGATCGCGCGCGGGCTTTTCATCGCGGCCAATGGCGCGACCTTGTTCGGACGATTATTGGCCGGCTCCTTGACGATGGCGTTCTTCACCTACGCGTTCGTCAATATCGGCATGGTGAGCGGGATTCTGCCGGTGGTCGGCGTGCCGTTACCGTTCATGAGTTACGGCGGCACTGCGCTGACTACATTGGGCGTCGCGATCGGGCTGATCATGAGCGTCGGGCGACAGAAGCGGCTGATGCAGAGCTAACCGTAGCTGGCAACAAGCAGCAATCCAAAATGCAGAAAGGGCGCTCCTTGCGAGCGCCCTTTTTCGTTACTGCGGTTTCACTTCCTTCTGATCGCGCAACTGCGCGCTCAACTGCTGGTACTTCAGGCGCGCCGCCGGATCGCCCTGCGCCGCCGCGGCCGCGTAATACGCGCGCGCCACATTCAGATTCCGGTCAACGCCATCGCCGCCACGCTCGTAAAACGAGCCCGTCACGTACT
>DATAQT010000020.1:0-2567 GCA_036264535.1 Paraburkholderia sp.
GCCCGATGCGAACCGCGTCTCGGTGAAGCTCGACGCGCGTTTCGTGAGCCCGTTCCTGCAGCAGCCGGTCGATGGCGTGTTCACGCTGTCGAGCGAACTCGCCTACGACGCGGCGAGCCGCTCGGTGATCCTCAAGTCGCCCACCGTCGACAACGTCAGCGTGAACGGCCAGGCGCAGATGTACACGCAGCAGATCAACGCGGCTGCGGGGCTGCTCGCGACCCAATTGCTGACCAACTATCCGATCTACACGTTCAAACCCGAGCAACTGCAATTTGCCGGTGTTCATTACGAACCCGGTACAATCACCATCCTTACAAACGGCATACGCGTGCAGATCGTCGAAAAATGACACGCATGCGCGGCCGCCAGGGCCGCGCATGCCAGCGATGACCGTGCCGGCCCTGTTCGTTGCGTCAACCTACCGCGATAAGGGGCACGGATGGACTGGCTACTGGCTTGCAAGGCGCTGATTCTCGGCGTGGTCGAGGGTTTCACGGAGTTTTTGCCGGTGTCGAGCACCGGGCATCTGATCGTCGTCGGCAGTCTGCTCGATTTCTCCGACGACCACGCGAAGACCTTCTATGTCGTGATCCAGATCGGCGCGATTCTCGCCGTGTGCTGGGAGTTTCGCCGCCGTATCGGCAACGTGATCGTGGGTTTGCCGAGCCGGCCCGATGCGCGCCGTTTCGCGCTGAACGTGATCATCGCGACGATTCCGGCGATCGTGCTGGGCCTGCTGTTCGAGAAGTCGATCAAGGAGGTGCTGTTCTCACCAGTGCCGGTCGCGTTCGCGCTGGTCGCGGGTGGCGTGGTGATCCTGTGGGCGGAGGCGCGCCAGCGTGCGCGCGGCGACGCGGCGGTGCGGGTGCGCAGCATCGACGATCTGAGCCCGCTCGATGCGCTGAAAGTCGGTCTCGCGCAGTGCTTCGCGCTGATTCCGGGGACTTCGCGCTCCGGCTCGACGATCATCGGCGGCATGCTGTTCGGCATCGAGCGCCGCGCCGCGACCGAGTTTTCATTCTTTCTCGCGATTCCGATCATCTTCGGCGCGACCGCCTACGAGCTCTACAAGGACTGGCATCTGCTCACCACCGATGCGCTGGGCAGCTTCGCGCTTGGATTCGTGGCGGCCTTCGTCAGTGCGTTCATCTGCGTGCGCTGGCTGCTGCGCTATATCGCGTCGCACGACTTCACGGTGTTCGCGTGGTATCGGATCGGTTTTGGCCTGCTGATCCTGCTGATCGGTTATAGCGGCGGGTTGAGCTGGGCTGACTGAGGTCTGCCGTGCGATGAAAAAAAGGTCCGCGGATGCGGACCTTTTTTGTTTTGCTGGCTGTTTCGTCGCCCGGTTTTTCTCTCAAGCGGCGCCGCGCTTGCGGAACACGAGGTCCCACACGCCGTGGCCGAGCCGCAGGCCGCGCCGCTCGAACTTCGTCACCGGACGATAATCGGGCCGCGGCGCGTAGGCGTCGGCGGTGTTCTCGAGCAGCGGGTCGGCGCCGAGCACTTCGAGCATCTGTTCGGCGTAGTTCTGCCAGTCGGTCGCGCAATGCAGATACGCACCCGGCTTCAGACGCGACACGAGCAGCGCGACGAACTTCGGCTGGATCAGCCGCCGCTTGTGATGGCGCGCCTTGTGCCACGGGTCCGGAAAGAAGATGTGCACGCCGTCGAGGCTGTCCGGCGCGATCATGTGCTCGAGCACTTCGACCGCGTCGTGCTGGATGATGCGGATGTTCGTCAGCGACTGCTCGCCGATCAGCTTCAGCAGCGCGCCGACGCCGGGTTCGTGGACTTCGACGCCGAGAAAGTCGTCGCCGGCACGTTTCGCGGCGATCTCCGCCGTGGTCGCGCCCATGCCGAAGCCGATCTCGAGCACGCGTGGCGCCTGCCGGCCGAACACGCCGGTCCAGTCGGGCTGCTGCGGCGCGTAGGGCACGACGAAGCGCGGGCCGAACTCGTCGAGCGCGCGGCGCTGGCCCGTCGACACGCGACCCGCGCGCGTGACGAAGCTGCGGATGCGCCGGTGATACAACGGGTCCGCCGGCGTCGCGCCGGGCGTACCGTCGACGTTGTCCGCGTCGTTGCCGGCGGGCTGGTCGGCGGATGCGCTTGCGGGTGTCGGGGAGTCGTCCGGCAGGCCGGAGTCGTTTGGATCGTGGATCATCGTCGAAGCTGCTGCAAGGGGGAGGGTCGCGCGGCTTGCGCGCTGTGCCGGGCCGTCGCCACTACAAAAAAGCCGCCTGCAGGGAGGCGGCTCTTGCTGGATTCGGCTGAGCACTCAGCCGGAAAAGTGGAGCGGGCGATGGGAATCGAACCCACGTCTCTAGCTTGGGAAGCTAGGGTAATAGCCATTATACGACGCCCGCAGAGCGCGCCATTTTACGCGGTTTCGGGTGATTTGGGCAAACTCCGAAGCGCGGATGCCATCTGCATGCGGGGTCCAGGGCGCGCGATCTGCCGCCACTGCTGCGACCAGGGCCGGTCGAGCGGATCGCGAAGAACCACGATACATCGTCTCCGGCGTCCTTGGCCGGATCGCTCCCGACGTGCCAGTCAAGTTT
>DATAQT010000048.1:0-27233 GCA_036264535.1 Paraburkholderia sp.
CTTTGGCCTTCGACACGATTTCGTCGATTTCCGGCTTGCTGGTGACGAGCGGCGGCGACAGCAGCATCCGGTCGCCGCTCGCACGCATGATCAGATTCCCATTGAAACAGAAGTCGCGGCAGAGCGCGCCGACGTCGCCGCCATGATCGAAACGCCCGCGGGTGGCCGGCTCTTGCGCGAGTTGCAGACCGGCTACCAGACCCGCACCGGCAATCTCGCCGACGATCGGATGATGGGCGAAGGTGTCGCGCAGTTTCTTCTGAAAATACGGACCTGTATCGGTCTTCACGCGCTCGACGATCTTTTCGTCGCGTAGCAGCGTGAGGTTCGCGAGCGCCACTGCCGCCGCTACGGGATGACCGGAGTAGGTGAGGCCGTGATTGAACTCGCCGTGCTCGATGATCGCGCGGGCGACGCGGTCATGCAGGCCGACCGCGCCCATCGGCACATAGCCGCTCGTCAAACCCTTCGCGAGCGTGATCAGATCCGGCTCGAAACCGAAGTGCTGATGCGCTAACCATTCGCCAGTGCGGCCGAACCCGCCGATCACCTCGTCGGCGACCAGCAGAATGTCGTACTTGCGGCAGATGCGTTGGATCTCCGGCCAATAGGTCGAGGCCGGGAAGATCACGCCGCCCGCGCCCTGGAAAGGCTCACCGATGAACGCGGCGACATTGTCCGCGCCGATCTCGAGAATCTTCGCTTCCAGTTGCTGCGCGCGAGCCAGCGCGAATTCTTCCGGCGTCTGATTGCCTTGCGCTTCGCCGAAGAAATACGGCTGATCGATATGCACGATGTTCTCGACTTTCGACGGCATCTGTTCGTGCATGTAACCCATGCCGCCCAGCGTGCCGCCCGCGATCGTCGAACCGTGATAGCCGTTCTTGCGCGAGATGACGAACTTCTTCGAGGGCTTGCGTTGCGTCGCCCAGTATTGGTGAACGAGTCGCAGCACCGTGTCGTTGCCTTCCGAACCGCTGTTGCAGTAGAAGAAGTGATTGAACGGTTCAGGCGTCAGCTCCGCGAGCAGTGTCGACAATTCGATCACCGGCGGGTGCGTGGTCTTGAAGAAGGTGTTGTAGTAGGGCAGTTCCTGCATTTGCCGGTACGCGGCGTCGGCGAGTTCCTTGCGGCCATAACCGACATTCACGCACCAGAGACCGGCCATGCCGTCGATAACCTTATTGCCTTCCGAGTCCCACAGATAGACGCCTTTGGCTTTGACGATCACGCGGCTGCCGCTGCGATTGAGCGAGCCCATATCCGAAAACGGATGAATGTGATGCGCGGCGTCGAGTGCGCGGTATTCGGCGGTATTGCGTGGCGCGCTTTGCGTGGACCGGGCGCTCGTGGCCGGTTGTGCCGGTTGCACGTAAGCGACTTCTTCGGTTCTGTAGCTCATACTGCCTCCAGTTTTTTGCGTTTCCATTTGCACATGACGTCGTAAATAACCGCCTTGATGACGGGCTCAGACGTGCAACAGCAAATGGCGGCGTTCCCACGAACTGATCACGCGGAAGAACGCTTCGTATTCGGTTTCTTTCAAAGCGAGGAAGGCTTTGACGAACTTCTCGCCGAGTACTTCGGCGATCGGCTCGCAGGCGCCCATCAGCGTCAGGCCTTCTTCGAGATTGCGCGGCAATTGATATGGCAATTCGTAACCGTCGCTGAGCAGCGGCTCGGTGGCGTCGAGGTGCTGGGTCATGCCGAGATAGCCCGCGGCCAGCGTCGCGGCAATCGCCAGATACGGATTGCAGTCCACGCCCGGAATGCGGTTTTCGATGCGGCGCGCGGCCGGACCCGAATGCGGAATCCGGAAACCCACAGTACGGTTGTCGTAACCCCACGCCACGTTGATCGGCGCGGCCATGAAGCGCGACAGACGCCGGTACGAGTTGATGTACGGCGCGAAGATCGGCATCAGCGCGGGCGTGTATTTCTGCAGGCCGGCGATATAGCCGGTGAACAGCGACGTCGGTTCGCCGTCCGCGGCGGTAAACAGGTTGCGGCCGGTTTCCATATCGACGAGGCTTTGATGCATGTGCATCGCCGAGCCCGGTTCACCCTCCATCGGTTTGGCCATGAAAGTCGCGTACATCTTGTGACGCAGTGCCGCTTCGCGCACGGTGCGCTTGAATAGAAACACACTGTCCGCGAGTTTGAGCGGATCGCCATGCATGAAGTTGATTTCCATCTGCGCGGCGCCGACTTCGTGAATCAGCGTGTCGACTTCGAGCTCCTGCACGTCGCAATACTCGTAGATGTCTTCGAATAGCGGATCGAATTCATTGACCGCCTCGATCGAGTAGGCCTGGCGTCCCGTTTCCGCGCGACCCGTGCGACCGACCGGCGGTTGCAGCGGCAGGTCGGGGTCGCGGTTCATATCGACCAGATAGAACTCGAGCTCCGGCGCGATCACGGGCTTCCAGCCGCGCGCCTTGTACAGGTCGAGCACGCGGCGCAATACGCAGCGCGGCGAGATTTCGACCGGTGTGCCGTCGAAATGAACGCAATCGTGGATCACCTGCGCGGTCGGGTCGACTGCCCACGGAATCATCCGGATCGTGCTCGCGTCGGGCACGCACACCATGTCGGGGTCGGTGACGCCGGTCAGCGAATCGCTTTGCGGATAGTCGCCGGTCACGGTCTGAATCATCACCGCCTGCGGCAGGCGCATCGACTCGCCGGATTCGAACTTGCTGCGCGGAATGATCTTGCCGCGCGCGATGCCGGCCATGTCCGGAATGATCGCTTCGATTTCGGTGACGTGATGCTTTTTCAGAAATTCGTCGATGTCGTGCATGATTGTTCTCTCTGTTTTGAGTCGCGAGTTGGGTTACGCGTGCGGGGTTGCAACGGCGTGGGCGCTGCCGCGTGTATTCGTGCGCTGGCGACATGCGTCGCCAAACGCGCGAAATATCGCGGTCGATAGCGGGTCGTGCGTGTGCCGCCATTCCGGATGCCATTGCACGCCGAGCGCGAATGCCGGCGCGTCGCTGACGCTGATCGCTTCGATCAGGCCGTCGGCCGCAACAGCTTCGACCACGAGGCCTGGGCCCAGTCGCGCGATGCCCTGGCCGTGCAGTGAATTCACACGCGCTTCGTTGGCGCCGCCCGCCAGCCGCTGGAGCATGCCGCCACGCGTCAGGGCGATGGAATGCGACGCGGCGTATTGCGCGTCGAGGGAGTCCGCCTTGTTCTCGCGATGGTCGTTCAGTCCGCTCACCGCATGGACGCTTTGATGCAAGGTTCCGCCGAATGCCACGTTCATTTCCTGCAAGCCGCGGCAGATGGCGAGAATCGGCAAGCCCGTGGTAGTTGCCGCGCGTATCAGCGGCAATGTGGTGGCATCGCGCGCGGCGTCGTGCAAGGTGCTCGGCTCGCTCGAAGCGCCGCCGTAACGGTGCGGCTCGACGTTCGAATAGCTGCCGGTCAACAGCAAGCCGTCGACGCTAGCGAGCACATCATCCACACACTGACGTTCGCCGAAAGCCGGCAACAGCATCGCGAGCGCGCGCGAGCCGTCCACGATCGCGGCGATGTACTTTTCACCGACCACGTGTGATGGATGAGCGCCGAGCATCGTTTTATCGGCGGTGATTGCTACGATGGGTTTGTTTCGCATAACGAATAGACGTGTCGATCCAACGCCGCCCATCGAATGAGCGGCGGTAACGAAGGGCGCGCGGCGAAATCGGAAAACGCGAAGGCGAGTCGACGCCCAGGCGAATCCGCGCGATAACGCGCAGCGCTTGTCAGATTAGAAGCGGTTCGATTGAATCCGTCGCGGTGCGCGGTAATCAGTCAGCGCCGCGCGCACGCAAGCACACAGCTCGCGGACAACGCGTGCAAACGGGCGAATCGAGCAGCGAAAAGAAACGAAAGAAGAGAGGCGCTACGGCAGCAGCGAAGCGACTTCGTCTGTGCGCACGGCGATGAACGCGCGTGCGGAGAGGACGTTGCGACGGCGAACGCAACGACGCGACAGGACTGTGATGACGGACAGAAAGCGGCGAAACGCAAGGCTGCCGTTGCTGCCGTCGGCGCTGGCGCCGTCAGCGCAAATACAACGCGCCTGACTGCGATTCCAATTCACCAAGGGGCCTCGGACTCTCACGATGACACTCGACGGACGTAGTTGAGGGTATTGAACGGCCTGCTTCGAATCCACAGCGGACATTGAAGAAACAGGACACGGGTTGATCGACGAGAAGCGGCACTACACGGTACGAACTGAATTCGCAGCGCCGCCCACGCGATCGCCCAGTACGAAGCATATACGAGCTAAAAATGCCGTCAATTTATTTTTATATTCGGGCAGAACGGCATCGCGTGCGATGCCGCCTATTGTGTCGCTGGTTCGTTCACTTCGCGAAACGCGCGCGCACCGTATATTCGCATTCGTTGCCCTTGTTTTCGAGCATGTGCGCCATCGCCGTATTGAAGTCGGGCGGCAATGGCTCGACCGGATAGCCGCGTTTTTCCCACGCATCGAGGCCGCCCTTCAGCGCACGCACATGATGAATGTTCTTGCGATGCAATTGCTTGACGATGCGCTTGGCGGTCGCTTCGTTGGGACACACGCAATAGACGACGATCGGTCGCTTCAGATACTCCGGATGAATCGGATCGGGCGACTCGAGATCGAGCGGCCGCGCGCCGGCAATGCGGTGCGATTCCTCTTCGCGCACGGTGCTCGGGCGCGCGTCGAGAATCAGCGGCGGTTCGTTCGACTTCATCATCGCGTCGAGCTGATCGGGCGAAATGCGCGTATGCGCGAGCCAGCGCCGAAACTGCAAACGGCGCAGCCAGCGATACAGCAGTACCGCCGCGAAGATCACGGCGAACGTATCGAAGATCGTGCCGCCGTTGTGCCGCACGAGCAGCATCATCTGGACGATCTGATCGTGCAGGGCGCCGCCGCCGATCACCCAGACGCTCGCCCACAGCGTGGCACCGACCATGTCCCACCACAGAAACACGCCGACGCCGATCGCGGTCGTGCCGAGCAGCGGCGCGGAGATGAGGCCGAGACCGGGCAGGAACTTGGCGACCGTCAGAATCGGCGCGCCATAGCGTTCATAGGTGTTGCGCGCCACGCGCACCGTGGTGTCCAGCGAAAGAGAGAAGCGCACGAGGTAATTCAGCAGACGGCGGCCATACGCGCGTCCGGTGAAAAACCACAGCGAGTCGGCGAGCAGCGTCGCGCCGACTGCCGCGCAGATCATGTTGACATACGAGGCTTGTCCCACCGCGGCCATCGTTCCCGCGAGAATCAGCATCGGCGCGGCCGGTACGGGCATGCCGAGCTGCGTGACGAGCACGCTCATGAACACGGCCCACACGCCGAGAGAGGGGGGAATAGCGACCGGGAAATGCCACACAACCGCGCTCCTGAGAAGGCAATGAAAGTAAAGGGATTCGTCCACGCCGAGGCCGATGCGTGTCATGAGCGACGCGAACGGTTGTGCGTGGGCACGACCGCGTGGCGACGCGGAAGACGGATTTAAGCACAGGTAGCGAGTCGGCGTTGTGAAAGCACGCGGACAAAGTCGCGCGCATCCGGCGAGCGGGCGCGGCGAACGAGGGAGCGCGCGGCCTGCATGCGCCGCGCGGCAAGTGGATCAAACCGGCCTGTGTCGCGGTTTTTGAATCGCTTCAGGCACGCAGAGCTGGGAAAGGCCCGTCGACTTACGCATCCTCGGACGGATCATATGGCACTACCCGCTCGTGCTCGTCCGCATGATTGCGCGCGACGATCGCGCGCGCTGCGACGTTGGCGTCGAGATTGAAAGGCTGATGCGGGACGCCCGGCGGAATGAATAGAAAGTCACCCGGCTCGGTAATCACCGACTCGCTCAAGCCCGGGCCATAGCGCGTCTCGATCTTGCCTTCGAGCATATAGATCGCGGTCTCGTAGTCGGCGTGATAATGCGGCTCCGCATGGCCGCCTGGCGGCACCACGACCATATACATCGACAGGCCGGTCGCGCCCGCGGTCCCCGCCGAAATGCCGACGAAATAGGGCAGCCGCTGGGCCGTCGCCATGGCCCGTTCGGGGCGCACCTTGATGACAGGGGCCCGCGCGTCGTGTGTAACGTTTGACATGGTCGCTCCTTGGGTGACCGCCGTACCGGGCGGCTTCATGCATGCCGAACTGAAAGTCTAGACGATACGGGCGGCAATATCGGACGTGATCGAGCGGCCGCCATGAAGCGCGGGCGGCCTGGAAAGCGCATTGCTACAATGGCCGGCATACCCCACAGAGATAACGGAGACAGCGCATGGCCACGCTTCAGCCCATCAGCCGCTACCCGGTTCCCGAGCCGGGCGAGTGGCCCGCAGACATCAGCGCCCGCATTCTCGAAGTGCAGGAGAAAGCGGGTTTCGTGCCGAACGTGTTTCTGACGCTCGCGCATCGGCCCGACGAATTCCGCGCGTTCTTCGCTTATCACGATGCGTTGATGTTGAAAGAGGGCGGTCTCACGAAAGGCGAGCGCGAGATGATCGTGGTCGCGACGAGCGCCGTCAACGATTGTCTGTACTGCGTGGTCGCGCACGGCGCGATTCTGCGCATTTACGAAAAAGCGCCGCTGCTCGCCGATCAGGTCGCGGTCAATCATCGTAAGGCCGACATCACGGAGCGCCAGAAGGCGATGCTCGATTTCGCGCTGAAGGTATGCTGCGCAGCAGGCACGGTCGACGAAGACGATTTCGAGACCCTGCGCGCTCACGGCTTTACCGACGAAGACATCTGGGACATCGCGGCCATCACGGCGTTTTTCGGCCTGTCGAACCGGATGGCGAACGTGATCTCGATGCGTCCGAACGACGAGTTCTATCTGATGGGCCGTGTGCCGAAAGCCGCGGCCGACGCGCCGAAGAAGTAGCCGCGACTGAAATTGCTTCGGCATCCCTGGCAGTAGTTCGAATCACGCCTGCGCGGGGCGGGATGAACGAAGCGCGAGCGTCGTCACCGTCGTGTCGTCGATCGGGAAATGCAGTAGCGCCGCGATCAGTCCCGCCGCGACCGTCGCTACCCATAGCGGCGAATACGAGCCGGTCAGATCGAACACGAGGCCACCGAGCCACGCGCCGAGAAACGAGCCGAGCTGATGGCTCAGAAAGCACAGGCCGAACAGGCTGCCGAGGTGACGCGTGCCGAACACCTTGGCGACGAGCCCGCTCGTCAGCGGCACGGTGCCGAGCCACGTGAGACCCATCACGGCCGCGAAAATCACCACGGACAGCGTGCTTTTCGGCAGCACGAAGAACGCGCCGATCGTCGCGCTGCGAATCAGATAAAGCCAGCCGAGTACATGATGCTGACGGAACCGGCCGCCGAGCCAGCCGCACGCCCAACTGCCCGCCATATTGAACAGGCCGATCAGCGCAAGCGCGGTGGCGCCGAGCCCGATCGGCATATGACACAGGCTCAGATACTCGGGCAGATGCGTCGCGATGAACGCGAGCTGGAATCCGCAGGTGAAGAAGCCGAGCGTCAGCAGGCGGTAGCCGCGATGGCGCGTCGCCTTCGCGAGTATCTCGCGCAGAGGTTCAGGCGCGTCCGGAACCTGAGCCGCCGCATGTATCTGCGCGCGCCGGTCGAGCACGATGCCCAGTGGCGCAATCAGCAGCATCACGAAAGCGAGCACGAGTAACGATGTCGCGATGCCCGCATGCAGCCGGATGCCTTGCACGAGCGGCACCATCAGCACCTGTCCGGCGGAACCGCCGGCGCTGACGAGCCCCATCGCGACGCTGCGTTTTTCAGGCGACGCCATGCGGCCGACCGCCGGCAGCACGACACCGAACGTCGTGCAACTCACGCCGATGCCGACCAGCAGCCCCATGCCGATCACGAGCATGGTGCCGCTCGGCGCGAGCGCCGACAGCGCAAGGCCGGCCGCGAACGTCGAGGCGCCGAACGCGACGACCGGCGCCGAACCATAGCGATCGGCGGCCGCGCCCGCGAACGGCTGCGCGAAGCCCCACACGAGGTTGTGCAGCGCGATCGCGAATGCGATCAGCGTGACCGGCAGACCGCGATCGAACGAGAACGGGCCAATGAAAAGGCCGAAAGTCTGGCGGATGCCCATCGCGGCGCTCAGGATCAGCGCACCGGCGACGATCACGAGCGTCGTGGTGGCGGTCTTCGCCGGATCGAAGGCGGGGGCGGGCTGCTTGCTGTGGGTGGTCGACATGGCGGCTTCTCCTTGGCCACCATCGTCGCAGCCCGGCGTGCCGCCGGCAAAAGAAAAGATTTCGACTACAGGTGAGCGTGGCTCACCTGTTCTCTTCGAGGTGCCGGTCGGCGGCCGGGTTGGTTTGCGCGTCGAAGCGCGCTGCTTCGTCGACGAGCCAGCGCTTGAAATCGGCGAGCTCCGGCCGTCGTATGGCGCTGTCCGCATTCTCCGCGGAGACCAGCCAATAGGCGGTGCCCGACGCGACGGTCTGCGCGCAAGTCTCGACGAGCGCGCCGCTCGCCAGATCGCTGTCGACCAGCGGCTTGCGGCCGAGCGCGACGCCGAGACCCATGGCGGCCGCCTCGAAGGCAAGCTGGATCGTGTCGACGTGCAAGCCGCCGCTCGTCTCGATACCGTCGGTGCCGGTCGCCTCGAGCCAGGCCTGCCAGTCTTCGCTCGCGGCGTTCACGTGAATCAGCGTCGCGCGTCGCAGGTTCAGGACGCCGCGCTCGTCGCGCAGCGTCGCCAGATAGGCGGGGCTGCACACGGGCACGAAGCGCTCGCCGAACAGGCGTGTCCATGCGGTACCGGCGACCGGCGCGCGGCTCATGCGAATCGCGAAATCGAAGCCGTCGACCGGAAAGCCCACCTGGCGATGCGACGTATCCACGCTCACGTTGACCTTCGGCCAGCGCGCACGAAAACCGGCGAGGCGCGGCAGCAACCAGCGTGACGCGAAGGTCGGCGCGCAGCTGAGCGCGATCGGTCGATCCGCGCGATGATTGGGCAGACGCTGCGTGCCGATCGCGATCAGCGAAAACGCCTCGGAGACGTACGACAGATAGTCCGCGCCGATGGCAGTCAGCGAGATGCCGCGCGGCTCGCGCACGAACAGCTCGACGCCGAGCGCCTCCTCGAGTCCGACGATGCCGTGGCTGATCGCGCTCGGCGTGACGTTCAACTCGGCCGCGGCGAGCTTGAAACTTTGATGCCTGCCGGCCGCTTCGAAAAAACGAAGCGCGGGCAGCGGTGGCAGACGATGCGGCATGTGCGTTCCCCAAGGCGATCGCGTCGTGCGTGGCGCGCGTGCTGCATGGTGTTGGCGGGTGTGGTGGGCGTGACGGCCTGTCGTGTGGCACAAGCATACCTTGCCGGAGCACCGGCAAAACCGCCGCAAAACCGCCGCAAAACCGCCGCTGAAAAATCGTCGCCAACGCTGTCGATTTTCCGCGACCTGATTCGTCGTCGCTACAGGAAGGGCGGCAAAGCGCAGGCGCCTGCCCGCCTGCCGTCCGTTTTTCTCACGATTTCTCGCAAGGAGATGGCTGATGAACGACGCAAACACCTCGATGCACACGCTGAAGCCGGCCCGCGAACTGGCCGACCTGCCCTCACGCTTTCCCGGCGAGAGCGCCGAATATCGACGCGCGCGCAACGCGCTGCTCGCCGAGGAGATCGAGCTGCGCCGCCAGATCGAGCGGGTTGCCGCGCAGCGTCGCGCACTGCCTGAGGGCGGCATCGTGCCCGAGGATTATCGTTTCGACGGCGAAGCCGGCCCGGTGACGCTGTCGCAGATGTTCGGCGCCCACGACACGCTCGTCACCTACAACTGGATGTTCGGTCCGCGACGCGAGCGCTCCTGCCCGATGTGCGCCTGTCTGCTGAGCGCGTGGGACGGCGAAATGCCCGATATCCTGCAGCGCGTCGCGTTCGCGGTGATCGGCCGCGCGCCGATCGAGAGGCTCGTCGCGTTCAAGCAGGAGCGCGGCTGGCGGCATCTGCGGCTCTATTCGTCGGGCGGCAACACGTTCAATCGCGTTTACGCGGGCGAAGATCCCGCCGGCGACGACCTTCCCGCGCTCAACGTTTTCACGCGCACGAGCGGCGTCGTGCGCCATTTCTGGGCCGAGGAAATGGGGCCGTCGACGGCGGACCCCGGTCAGGATCCGCGCGGCGCGCCCGACCCGATGCCGCTATGGACGATCCTCGACATGACGCCGGGAGGCCGCGGCACCGACTGGTATCCGAAGCTGGCGTACTGAGCGGCGCCGCGGCAAAGCGTCTGACGGCTACGGCTGCGTCTCCACCGCCTGACTCTGCGCGAGCGCGGTCCACAAAAACGTGTCGACCGCGCTCGCCCGCATCGGCAGGCTGAACAGATAGCCTTGCACCGCGCGTGCGCCGAGCGCCTTAACGACCCGGGCCTGCAACGGCGTTTCGAGTCCTTCCACCACGCACTCGAGGCCGAGGTTGCGACACAGGTCGATCACGGATTTGATGATCTTCTTCGACGCGCTGTTGGTGTCGACGTCGGTCACGAAGCTTCGATCGATCTTGATCGCGTCGAACGGCAGCCGATGCACGTAGCTGAGGCTCGAATAACCGGTGCCGAAATCGTCGAGCGACATGCGGCAGCCGGCCTGCTTGAGCATCGTCATCGCGCTATGCGCCTGCTCGAAATCGCGCGTCAACGCGGTTTCGGTGATTTCGAACGTCACGCGATGCGGCGACACGCCGCTCTCTGCGACGATGTCGATCAGACGGCGCGCGCGCGCCGAGGTCGAGATATCGATCGCGGACAGGTTGAACGACAGATACAGATCGGCTGGCCACTGTGCGACTTCGGCGAGCGCCTGGCGCAGCAACACGTCGGTGATGCCGAGGATCAGCTCGGTGCGTTCTGCAATCCGAATGAATTCCTCGGGCCTGACCATGCCGAGCCGGGCGTTGTGCCAGCGGCCGAGCGCTTCGAGTCCGATCGGCCGGCGCGTGAGCAGATCGTAGATCGGCTGGAACTCGAGGAACAGCTCGGCTTCGAGGTCCGCATGGCGCAGCTCCTGCGTGACGAGGCTCAGGCGCCGCATCCGCGTTTCGTGTTCGGTCGAGAAAATCACCGGCATGCCGCGGCGATTCTCCTTGCCGACGTAGAGCGCGGCATCGGCGCGCTCGAACACCTGCGCGACCGTCGAGCCCGCGTCGGGAAACGCGGCCCAGCCGATCGTGCCCGACAGCTCCGCGACGTTGTCGGCGAACTGATACGGCTGACTGAGCGCGTCACAGATACGCTGCCCCAACTCCACCAGCGCTTCGTTGGACAGCTTGTGACGCACGAGCGCGCCGAATTCATCGCCGCCCAGACGCGCGAACATCAGCCCCGTTTCGCCGATCGACAGAAGCCGCGTGCCGACTTCCTGCAGCACGAGATCGCCGCTCGCGTGACCGTAGATGTCGTTGACCTGTTTGAAACCGTCCAGATCGATGACGCCGACGTTGAAGCCGCCGCCGGTTTCGAGCGCCTGTTCCGATATCGCGCGAAGCGTCGAGAAGAAACTGCGCCGGTTCGGCAGGCCGGTCAGACTGTCGAGGTTCGCCAGCCGGTAGTTGTCGTCGCTGAGCCGTTGGGTGTTTTGCTGGCTCGCCTGCAGCTCGCGTTGCGCATCGATCGCGTCGACAAACGTGCGCCAGTAGATCTGGATGACCACCGCGAGCGCGACGCCGACCAGCGTCATGTCGACGGCCATCGCGAAGAACACCGGCGAGCCGGTGGACACGAGGAACCCGAAGAAACTTAGGATCACGATGAATAGCAGCAGAAGCGCGGGCACGCGCAGATGGATCAGGCAGAACACGCTGCCGACCAGCGTCGTCGCCATATAGAACGCGACCTGGGCCTGCTGGTAGGCGGAGCCGTACGGAAACAGCAGCACCGACCAGCCGCTGAACGCGATGCCGAACAGGCCGACGACCCACGTCAGGCTGCGCATTTCGCGGACCGCCCGCGCGGCCGTCAACGTGAGCTTGCGCGCCCGCCACCAGCGCACGCAGCGATACAGGCACAGCACGCCGAGCGTGCCTGGCATATACGTCGACAGCCACGCTGGCGCGCTGTCCAGATGCGTCACCGCGACCGCCGCCGTGTTCACGAGCAGGATGAAATAGAGAAGCGGTATCTGGCGGCTGAACGCATGCAATTGCGCACGCACGAGCTCCCGGTCGCGCTCGACGCCCGACAGCATGTTCCTCAATCTGGCAAGCCAAACCATCACCGTCCTTTTAACGTTTGCGCGCTAAACGCAGCTGTTTATATCGGCGGGAAAGGCGTTAACTTGAGTGCACTGATGGGGGATAAGGGTGCATCCAGGGTAAATGTCTCTGAACCCGACTGCACGCTTACGAGCAAGCGGTAAGTACTACCTGGCGGCGCTCATCCGTCGCGTCGGAATCAGACGTTTGTGCCGGATGCCGATTGCGAGTCCTGAGTGAAAAGTGGCTCTTACGCGCGCTCAAAGCGTTGGGCAAGACAGCACCCGCTGCGGCTGCATGGCGGTGCCGGGCTGGCCGCCCGGAGCGGGTGTGCCTCGCGGCGCGGACGAGACGAGCCGCACGGCGTCGGTGCCGGCATTCGCGAGCACGTATTTATCCGGGCGATCATCCGGCTGCCAGTAGGCACGAAACACCTCGCCATCGCTGAACACGAGTAACTTGCCGTGCACTGTTTTTCCGCCGCCGACGAAGTCGACCGGTTCGCCGTCGCGCAACGAAAAGCCTTGCGCGGAGCTCGAGCCGGCTGCGCCGACCAGGGTCGCGCACGCGTTATCGTCGGCCCCGGCAGCCGTGGAGGAGAGCGCGGCGAGCAGCGCCCAGGCCGCGAAGTGGCGAATTCTCACTTTTTTATTTCTTGCCGAAAGTTTTCTTGCGACGGGAGTCGCAAGGACCGCGCCCGCGCTTTGCGAAGCCGGCTATCGTTATCAGGAAGCCCGCGTACGCATGCAAGGCGCGTGCTAAGCCACTGAAATTGCAACGGATTGTGATGCGATAAGAGCACGTTCGGAGCGGCGCGCGCGCATAAGCCCGCGATTCTTATGGCAGTTTGGGGCGGCAAAACGTCAAATCGGCGCCGCTGCGTTGATACAAGGCTTACACCAAGGGTTTGCGCGAAAGTGCGCCTATGCGTTAGTGTGTCGGTCCCGGCGCCTTAGAGGGGCGCCGGTTCCATGATTACCATACGGGAAGTGCTATGAACAAACAGGAACTGATTGATGCAGTCGCCGCAGCGACGGGCGAAAGCAAAGCGGCAACCGGCCAGACCATCGACGCGATCGTCGAGGCAGTGACCAAGGCCGTGGTGAGCGGCGATACGGTGCAACTGGTCGGTTTCGGTTCGTTCTCGACCGGCGCGCGCGCTGCTCGCGTGGGCCGCAATCCGTCGACGGGCGCGGAGATCCAGATTGCCGCGGCCAAGACGGTGAAGTTCACCGCAGGCAAGGCGTTCAAGGAAGCCGTCAACGCGTCGTAAGTCACGCGCTTCACGCCGGAGCATTCGTGGTGCGTCCACAGCCCTGCTGTGAGGCGCGCGCATGAGTGATGCGTCGGGCGTGAGGTTCACGCGCTGCCCAATCCGGCCAGACGGTTCGTCCGGCGGCTGGCGCGGCGCGTGTGCCTGGCTCTTTGGGCCAGGCGTTCCCGCACTCGGTCGGTTTCGATCGGGTTTCGAGCGGACCCGCCGTCGAACCACGGTCTCGCGGTCCGTGCGTTGTCCTGTCAGCCGGCACGCCGCTTGCGCGTTGCCTCGGCCAGTGTGGCTAGCACCGGTTGGGTTTGCGCCCAGCTCACGCAGGCATCCGTAATCGATACGCCGTAACGCACCGGCACCCCGGCCTTCAGATCCTGACGGCCTTCCTCCAGATGACTTTCGAGCATCACACCGATGATGCGGCGCTCGCGCTCCGACAGTTGTCGCGCGATATCGTCCGCGACCTCGATCTGCCGCAGGTGCGACTTGTTCGAGTTCGCATGCGAGCAGTCGATCATCACCTGCTCGCGCAGACCCGCTGAACGCAGCGCTTCGCACGTCGCCTGCACCGACGCGCTGTCGTAGTTCGGCCCTTTCTTGCCGCCGCGCAAAATGACGTGCGCATCGTCGTTGCCGCGCGTTTCGAAGATCGCGGCCATGCCCATTTTCGTCATGCCCATGAACGCGTGGCTCGCGCCCGCCGCGACGATCGCGTCGGCGGCGATCTGCACGCCGCCGTCGGTGCCATTCTTGAAGCCGATCGGGCAGCTCAGTCCCGACGCGAGCTGCCGATGACTCTGGCTCTCGGTCGTGCGCGCGCCGATCGCACCCCACGCGATCAGATCGGCGATGTATTGCGGGCTCAGCAGATCGAGGAATTCGGTCGCGGTGGGCAGGCCCAGACCGTTGATGTCGAGCAGCAACTGCCGGGCGAGACGCAGCCCTTCATTGATGCGGAAGCTGCCGTCCAGACGTGGATCGTTGATATAGCCCTTCCAGCCGACCGTCGTGCGCGGCTTCTCGAAGTACACGCGCATCACGATCAGCAGATCGTCCTTGTACTGATCGGCGGCGGCCTTCAGCTTGCGCGCGTATTCGATCGCCTGGTCGTGATCGTGAATCGAGCAGGGACCGGTGATCAGCACGAGCCGGTCGTCGCGGCCGTGCAGAATGTCGGCGATTTCGACGCGGGTCTTCTCGACCAGCGTCTGCACCGCGGGCGGCACCGGCAGTTCGTCCTGCAGCAGTGCGGGGGAGATCAGCGGACGTACCGCGCCGATGCGCACGTCGTCGATGCGCGTGGTGTCCTGGGTGGCGTCGGCCGAGCCGACTTCCTGATCGTGCAAGGGGTTGTCGAGAGCGCTCAAGATGTTCTCCGCAATCGGTTGATGAGGCGGTCGTGCCGCCTGATTATGCGAGCGCCGTCGCGACGAAGGCGCGCGGGCGCTGCGTGGGTTTGACGTGGACCGTGCGGGTGGGGTTGCTTCAGGCCTCGGACGAGGTTCGACGCAGGTCTTGCGTGGGGCTTGACGCGAAGCCGACGCGACCGCGCACGGATGCGCTGGCGCGATTATGACACTCGCGCGGGCCTCCTGGCGTGCGGGCAGGCGCCGCCTGTTCAGAGTTTCTGGATCAACGCCATCGCGGCGGCCGGATTGCGCTCCTTGAAGCCGCTGATCACATACAGATAGACGTCGCGCCCCGTTGTTTTCGCTGGTGGCTCCGCGCAGGTCTCCAGATCGTCCGGCGTGGTGCCGGCGGCGAGCTGGCGCGCGCGTTCCGCCCATGCGTCGAGCGCTTTCGTCGAATAGCCTTTGGCGTGCTTGTCGCTCGTGCCCATGATGCGCGCGTAGACGAACGGCGCGGTGATGTCGGCGATCTGCGGATACTCGCTGTCGGCCGCGAGCACGATCGCGACCTTGTGCTTGCGCGCGAGCGCGACAAATTCCGGTGTCCTGAACGAGTCGTGACGCACCTCGAGCGCATGCCGCAGCGTCTGTCCTTCGATGCTTGCCGGCAGCAGCTTCAGAAAGGCCTCGAAATCGTCGGCGTCGAATTTCTTGGTCGGCGCGAACTGCCAGTTGATGGGCCCGAGCTTCTGCCTGAGCAGGAGCACGCCGCTTGCCAGGAAGCGCTCGATCGTTTCACCCGCATCGGCGAGCACCTTGCGGTTGGTCGCGTAACGCGGCGCTTTCAGCGAGAACACGAAGTCCTCGGGCGTTTCCTGGTACCACTTCTCGTAGCTGGCCGGCTTCTGCAAACCATAGAACGTGCCGTTTATTTCGATCGACGACAGATGCCGGCTCGCATATTCGAGTTCCCGGCTTTGCGTGAGGTCATCTGGATAAAACGGCCCGCGCCACGGCGCGTAGGTCCAACCGCCGATGCCGATGCGAATGCGTGCGGCCGACGTGGATCGGGACGGGGTTTGGATTGGCGCTTTCTTTGCGGCGCTTTTCGCTGCGGGCACTTGGGCTCTCCTTCCGGCTGCGGGGGGAAAGCTCGTAGATTAGCCGCTTTTCGGGTGACGCGCGGCGCCTGCCGGGGCGGTGGCTTCGACCCCGGCGTCGCCGGCCGCGGCGCTGGCTTCGTCGAAACGCCGGCTCGCATCAGCCACTTCCACGCGAAAGCGCTGCAACGCGCCGAGCGCGAGGTCAGGCGGCGTCAAGGCGACCCACAGCACGTCGATCAGCTGATCTGCGGTGGCGTCGATATCGATCTGCCGGTTCGTCAGCGTCGCATCCCACAGCACGTGCTCCATCGGCCCGAACACCATCGAGCGCAACAGACGCAGCGGCATGTCGGCGCGAATCTCGCCGCTTTGCTGGCCTCGCGCGAGCACGCGCATCAACGGTGCGGTGTAGCGGCGCTGCAGTTCGGTCAGTGCTTCGCTGAGTTCGTGATGCCGTGAGCGGCCTTCGGACAGCACGAGCGCGCACAGGTCGGTGCCGTTCACGAGCATCAGCCGCAGATGCATGCGCACGATGAACGCGAACTGCTGGCGCACATTGCCGTCGCGCGGCAGGCCCGCTTCGATCGCGTCGATGATCTCGTCGTACCAATCGCCGATCACGCGCGCGCACAACTCGCGTTTGCCACGGAAATAGCTGAACACCGTCGCCTCGGAAATACCGAGGCGCTGCGCGATTTCCGCCGTTGTCGCGCGCTCGAAGCCCTTTTCGGAGAACACGTCGCGCCCCGCCTGAAGAATCTCCTTCACGCGCTGCTGCGACTTGCGCCCGGCCGGCTGGCGACGCGAGACAGGTAATCCGGCCTTCTCGGCAACCGTCATATGAGTCAGATTCAGATTTTCGATGCGATTTGGGGCTCGCGGCGGCGTTCGTACGCCGCATCGATGCCCGATGAGCGCGATCGTAGCACCGAATCCGCCGGCCGGCGCGGGTTTGTGAAATTTCTGAGTAACACTCAAAAATACCTATTGACGCTTACGTCAATCTGGCGTGAAATGCGCCTTGACACGTTTTCGCGCGCCGCTTCGCATCGCCTCGGCGGCCGCCCACGAACTCAGGAGACAGCGCAATGCCCAATCTGCCCGGTTTGCAGTTCCCGCTCGGCGAAGAGATCGAAATGCTGCGCGACAGCATTGCATCGTTCGCCGCCAAAGAAATCGCGCCGCGCGCGGGGGAAATCGATCGCACCGATCAGTTTCCGATGGACCTCTGGCGCAAGTTCGGCGATCTCGGCGTGCTCGGCATGACGGTCTCCGAAGAATACGGCGGCGCGAACATGGGCTACACCGCGCACATGGTCGCGATGGAGGAAATCTCGCGCGCCTCGGCCTCGGTCGGCCTCTCCTATGGCGCGCATTCGAACCTGTGCGTGAACCAGATTCATCGCAACGGCAGCGAGGCGCAGAAGCGCAAGTATCTGCCGAAGCTCGTGTCGGGCGAGCACGTCGGCGCGCTCGCGATGAGCGAGCCGAACGCAGGCTCGGACGTGGTCAGCATGAAGCTGCGCGCCGAGAAAAAGGGCGATCGCTACGTGCTGAACGGCACCAAGATGTGGATCACCAACGGTCCCGATTGCGACACGCTGGTCGTCTATGCGAAGACCGACCCCGAAGCGAATTCGCGCGGCATTACCGCGTTCATCGTCGAGAAGGGCATGAAGGGTTTCTCGGTCGCGCAGAAGCTCGACAAGCTCGGCATGCGCGGCTCGCACACCGGCGAGCTGGTGTTTCAGGACGTCGAGGTGCCGGAGGAAAACATCCTGGGCCAGTTGAACGGCGGCGTCAAAGTGCTGATGAGCGGGCTCGACTACGAGCGCGCGGTGCTCGCGGGCGGCCCGACCGGCATCATGGTCGCGGTCATGGACGCGGTCGTGCCGTATATCCACGATCGCAAGCAGTTCGGCCAGTCGATCGGCGAATTCCAGCTGATCCAGGGCAAGGTCGCCGATCTGTACACGACGCTGCAGGCATGCCGCGCGTATCTGTACGCGGTGGGCCGTCAGCTCGACACGCTCGGCAACGGCCACGTGCGCCAGGTGCGCAAGGACTGCGCGGGCGTGATTCTGTACACGGCCGAAAAGGCAACGTGGATGGCCGGCGAGGCGATCCAGATTCTCGGCGGCAATGGCTATATCAATGAGTATCCGGTCGGGCGTTTGTGGCGCGATGCGAAGCTTTATGAAATCGGCGCGGGCACGAGCGAGATTCGCCGCATGCTGATCGGCCGCGAACTGTTCGCCGAAACGGTGTGACGCAAACGCGCGTGAGCCCTATAAACAGGCGGCCCTTTGGAGAAGCCACGTCATGCCGATCATCGAATCAAAACTGAACCCACGCTCGGACGACTTCCGCGCGAACGCGGCCGCGCTCGAAGCGCTCGTCGCCGATCTGCGCGCGAAGATCGAGCGGATCGCGCAGGGCGGCGGCCAGGCCGCGCGCGACAAGCACACGAGCCGCGGCAAACTGCTGCCGCGCGAGCGGATCGCGCAACTGCTCGATCCGGGCACGCCGTTTCTCGAACTGTCGCAACTGGCCGCGTACGGCATGTATAACGACGATGCGCCGGGCGCCGGCGTGATCACCGGCATCGGCCGAATCGCCGGGCAGGAGTGCGTGATCGTCTGCAACGACGCGACGGTGAAGGGCGGCACCTACTATCCGGTCACCGTGAAGAAGCACGTGCGCGCGCAGGAAATCGCCAGCGAAAACCGCTTGCCGTGCGTGTACCTGGTCGACTCGGGCGGCGCGAATCTGCCGAATCAGGATGAGGTGTTTCCCGATCGCGATCACTTCGGTCGCATCTTCTACAACCAGGCGAATCTGTCGGCGGCGGGCATTCCGCAGATCGCGGTCGTGATGGGTTCGTGCACCGCGGGCGGCGCGTATGTGCCGGCGATGAGCGACGAGTCGATCATCGTGAAGAACCAGGGGACGATTTTTCTCGGCGGCCCTCCGCTCGTCAAAGCCGCGACCGGTGAAGTGGTCAGCGCCGAAGACCTTGGCGGCGGTGACGTGCACACGCGTCTGTCGGGCGTCGTCGATCATCTCGCGCAGAACGATGCGCATGCGCTTGGAATCGCGCGCAGCATCGTCGGCAATCTGAACCGCGTGAAGCCGGCGCCGCTCGTGTTGCAGGAGCCGAAGCCGCCGCGCTACGACACGCAGAGCATCTACGGCGTGATTCCAGTCGACACCCGCAAGCCGTTCGATATCCGCGAGGTGATCGCGCGCATCGTCGACGACTCCGCGTTCGACGAATTCAAGGCGCGCTACGGCACGACGCTCGTGACCGGTTTCGCGCATATCTGGGGGCATCCGGTCGGCATCGTCGCGAACAACGGCATTCTGTTTTCGGAGTCCGCGCTGAAGGGCACGCACTTCATCGAGCTGTGTTGCCAACGCAAGATCCCGCTCGTGTTTCTGCAGAACATCACCGGCTTCATGGTCGGCCGCAAGTATGAGAACGAAGGCATCGCGCGCAACGGCGCGAAGATGGTGACGGCGGTTGCGACGGCGAAGGTGCCGAAGTTCACGGTGATCATCGGCGGCTCGTTCGGCGCGGGCAACTACGGCATGTGCGGCCGCGCGTATTCGCCGCGCTTCCTGTGGATGTGGCCGAATGCGCGCATCTCGGTGATGGGCGGCGAGCAGGCGGCATCGGTGCTCGCCACCGTCAAGCGAGACGGCATCGAAGCGAAGGGCGGCAACTGGAGCCCGGAGGAAGAAGAGGCGTTCAAGCAGCCGATCCGCGAGCAATACGAGCAACAGGGCCATCCGTACTACGCGAGCGCGCGACTGTGGGACGACGGCGTGATCGACCCCGCGCAAACGCGCGACGTGCTGGGGCTCGGCCTGTCGGCGGCGATGAACGCGCCGATCGAAGACACGCGCTTCGGCGTGTTCAGAATGTGATGCCTTGCGGCGCCACGAGGCGACGACGCAAGCCAAAGGAGTGCTACGCATGCAATACGAAACGTTGAAGGTCGAGATTGCCGGCCAGATCGCGACGGTCACGCTGAATCGTCCGGACGTGCGCAACGCGTTCAACGAAACGATGATCGCCGAGCTGAGCGCCGCATTCACCGCGCTCGACACGCGCGACGACGTGCGCGCGGTCGTGCTCGCCGCAAACGGCAAGGCGTTCTGCGCGGGCGCCGACCTGAACTGGATGAAAAAAATGGCCGGCTACTCGGACGACGAGAACCGCGCCGACGCGATGCGGCTCGCGGGTATGCTGTCGGCCGTGTATCGCTGCAACAAGCCGGTGATCGCACGCGTGAATGGCGACGCCTACGCGGGCGGCATGGGCCTGATTGCCGCGTGCGATATCGTCGTCGCGGTCGACACCGCTCACTTCTGCCTGTCCGAAGCACGGCTCGGGCTGATTCCCGCGACGATCGCGCCGTACGTGATTCGCGCGCTCGGCGAACAGGCGTCGCGGCGCTACTTCGTCACCGCCGAGGCGTTCGACTGCGCGAGCGCTTTGCGGCTGGGTCTGGTCAGCGAAATGGTCAGCGCGGAGCAGCTCGATGCCATGGTCGCGCAGCTCGCGCAGACGCTCTGCGCAAACGGACCGCAAGCGGTGCGCGCCTGCAAGCGGCTCGTGCAGGACATCGCGGGCCGCGAGCTGAGCGACGCCCTGATCGCGGACACGGCCGTGCGGATTGCGAAAACGCGGGCCGGCGCCGAAGGCCGCGAAGGCGTCGCGTCGTTCCTCGAAAAACGCCCGCCGGGCTGGCGCAATTGAGATGCCCTGCTAACGACAACCGCCCCGTACCGCCTACTTCATCGAGACACACATGTTCAACAAGATCCTGATCGCCAACCGGGGCGAGATTGCGTGCCGCGTCGCCGCGACCTGCAAGCGGCTCGGCATCGCGAGTGTCGCCGTCTATTCCGACGCGGACGCCAACGCGAAACACGTCGCCGCCTGTGACGAAGCGGTTCATATCGGCGGCTCGACGGCGGCGCAAAGCTATCTGCGCATCGAGCACATCATCGAGGCCGCACGAGCGACCGGCGCGCAGGCCGTGCATCCGGGCTACGGATTTCTCTCGGAGAACGAAGATTTCGCGCATGCGTGCGAAGCGGCCGGTATCGTCTTTATCGGTCCGCCGGTCGAGGCGATTGCCGCGATGGGTTCGAAGGCCGCCGCGAAGGCGCTGATGCACGCGGCCGCCGTGCCGCTCGTGCCCGGCTATCACGGTGACGACCAGGACCCGCAGTTGTTACAGCGCGAGGCGGACGCGATCGGCTACCCGGTGCTGCTGAAGGCGAGCGCGGGCGGCGGCGGCAAGGGCATGCGCGTGGTCGAGCGTAGCGCGGACTTCGCGGCCGCGCTGCTGTCGTGCAAGCGGGAGGCCGCGAGCAGCTTCGGCAACGATCGCGTGCTGATCGAGAAGTATCTGACGCGGCCGCGTCACGTCGAAGTCCAGGTGTTCGCCGATCAGCACGGCGGCGCGGTCTATCTGTTCGACCGCGATTGCTCGGTGCAGCGGCGTCATCAGAAAGTGCTCGAGGAAGCGCCCGCGCCGGGGTTGTCCGCCGAGGTCAAGCGCGCGATGGGCGAAGCGGCCGTGGCCGCCGCGCGCGCGGTCAACTACGTTGGAGCGGGCACGGTCGAGTTCATCATGACGCCGACCGGCGAGTTCTACTTCATGGAGATGAACACGCGGCTGCAGGTCGAGCATCCGGTCACCGAGATGGTGACGGGACAGGATCTGGTCGAATGGCAGCTACGTGTCGCCGCGGGCGAGCCGCTGCCGCTCACGCAGCAGCAGTTGAAGCTCGATGGCCATGCGATCGAGGCGCGCATTTACGCCGAGCATCCGGCGCGCGGCTTCCTGCCGTCCACGGGCACGCTGAAGCATCTGCGCATGCCGGAAGGCGTCGAGTTCGCGATCGACGCGGCCGGACTCGGCGAGCCGGGCCGCAAGGCGCCGGTGCGCATCGACAGCGGCGTGCGCGAAGGCGACACGATCACGCCGTTCTACGATCCGATGATCGCGAAGCTGATCGTCCACGGTGCCACGCGCGAGGAGGCGCTGGCGCGGCTCGCGCGTGCGCTGCATGCGTGCGAGGTCGTCGGGCCGCATACCAACGTCGAGTTTCTGCAGCGCATCGTCGCGAGCGAGCCGTTCGCGAGCGGTGACCTCGACACCGGCTTGATCGAGCGTCATCACGACGCGCTGTTCGCGCCGGCGAACAAGCCGTTCAAGGAAGCGCTCGCGCTCGCATGCGCCGCGCTGCTCACGCGCGAGGGCGGCACCGCGCATGGCGCGTCGCCGTGGGACGCGCTGTCGCACTGGCGGCTCAACAGCGGTTACACGCAAACGCTCGGCTGGCGCACGATCGACGACGGCACCCGCGACGACAGCGACAACGCCTTCACGGTCGTCTTCGCGCGCAACGGTGGAACGCAGGCGCTGGTGCAAACACTCGAACACGATGGCGTGCGCGAGGACTTCACATGGTCGGTCGGCGCGGGCGAGCACGAATTCCGCGCCACGATCGGCGACGCACGCGTGACGGGGCGCGTGTTCGTCGACGGCGACAGGTTCCACGTGTTCTGCCTCGGCGAGACGCTTGCATTCGAATGGCAGAACCTGCTCGCGCATGCCGCGGACGCCGAGCACGGTGAAGGCCGTCTGACCGCGCCGATGCCGGGCAAGGTGATCGCGGTGCTGGTCGAGCCTGGCGCGGTGGTCGAGAAAGGCACGCCGCTGATCGTCATGGAGGCGATGAAGATGGAGCATACGATCGGCGCGCCGGCGGCCGGGACGGTTACCGAGGTACTGTTTGCGGTGGGAGATCAGGTCACCGACGGCGCGCAGTTGCTGGTGCTGGACGTGCAGCAGGCCGGTCAATAAGCGCGTCGCGTAGCGGATGAAGCAGTGGCCGAATTAGCCGAGCCGCGCGTAGCCTGCGGCGCGCGCTTCGCTTTCGAGTTCGCCGATGCGCGCGTAATCGGTCAGCGGCAGCATCGAAAAAGCCTTTAAACGCAGGCGTTTTGCGCGCTCGGGGCGGATCGTCAGCGTCTCGTTCAGCGCGTCGCGCAACGCGGCGATCGTGGCCGGCGGCACATTGGCCGCGGCGATCAGCGGCAAGCCCGGCGACGCGGCGGTCGTGCCGATCGCGCGCACGCGCCGCGCCAGTTCGGGCAGCACGTCGCAAACGAAGGCTAAAGTCACGCAGTCGATCGCGGCGACGTCCGCGCGATTATCGGCGACCGCACGCAGCGAGCCGAGGTGCGAACCCGTGTGCAGCACCGAGCCGAAGAACATGCCGGCCCGCGCGAGCGGCGCGACCGCGTGGCGAAACGCGTTCATGCCGCTGTTCGAATCGTCCTGGTTGTAGGCGGCGCGTGCGCCGCGGCACGAGGCGAGCGTGTCGAAGCGCGCGTCGGCGCGCGTGACCAGCACGCTCGAGTAATGCGCGCCGTCGCAGCCGGGCGCGTCGAAGCAGGGCGTCGCGATCAGTTGCACCTGCGCGTGCAGGCCCTGCATCAGCGGATAACCGCAGGTCTGCGAGATCAGCAGGTTCGGGCGCCGCCAGAAGCCTTGCAGTTCCTCGTCCGGTTCGACGATGCGGCAGGCGGGCTTGACCCGGCGCAGCACGTCGTCGAGCCACTCGCGCCATTCGAGATCGAGCGCGGGTGTCACGTTGTACATCGGCAGGGCGGCGATCCAGCTCATGAGGGCGCTGCGCGCACAGCTAATGTCTGACCAATTTGAATTCGTCGGGGCCGAGCCGTACCGGCTCGCTCGGCGTGAACTGCCATCGCTGCGCGGCAACGGAGAGGATCTCGTCCTGCGCATCCTCGAACGCGACCAGCAGGTCCTGCTTGCGACGGCTCGCGGCGCCGCAGAACTCGACCAGCGCGTCGGCGCTGACTTCAAAAATCTGCGCGCGATCGTCGCAGCACACGCGGAACGCGACCGTCGCGCATTCCGTCACACAGGGCCGGAACCCTTCATCGACATAGACCGACATGGCGAACTCCTTCGGACGCCTGAATCGACAGGATGACAAACCGCGGCTGCCAGGTATGTGGGAAAACCGGCATTGACGGCCAAATGCCCGGCGCCGCGGCAACCGCGACGTTCCGGAAACTGGCGGAAAGTAAGCCAGAAGCTGGCGGCGGACTCTCGAGCCCGGGCCAGGGCCGAGGCGTGAACCGTGGCCAGAGGGAAGACGGTGGCGGTTCGATTCGCCATCGATCTTGCCTCGTGGTCGGCCACTGCGTGGCGCAAGCACGGCGGGCCACTGCTCAGAAACCGCTTAAATCCGCCGCCTCGATCCAGCGTTGGGATCGACGCGCGAACTGCGCGTACGCCGTTCCCGCGGCTTGGCCGATCCGTGTGTTTGCCTTCATCGCACCAGTTTTCAGATTGCCTTTGGGGATTTTTCCACCAACTTCGTCGCCTTTGGACGGCTCCCCGGGCTCCGTCGGTTGGCTCCGCGATCCTGCTGCCGATCGGCGTAGGTATCCACTTTACGTTGAGCGAGCGTTTCGTGCAGGCGATGAGTCAGGCGCAGCAGGCGGGATTGATTCGCCGACGCACGCGGGTACCCGCTGCGTGGACCCGGGCGACGTTTACTCTGTTGCCGCGGCGGGCGTGCGTCGCGACGGCGCATCCTTTGCGTGAGCGGCCGAGAAATTGAGCCGGCGGATCAACGGACCTAGTGTCGTTGCCTGAATCAGCAGGCTGAACACGACGACCAGATATGTGACGCCGATAAACATTTCGCGTCCATGAAATTGCGGTAGCGAAAGCGCGAGCGCAATCGAGATGCCGCCGCGCAGCCCGCCCCAGGTCAGTACGCCAGCCGAATGCGGATTGAGCCGCCGGAAATTCTGCAGCACGAGCAGCGGAATCGCAACGCTGACGCCACGCGCGAGCAGCACGACAGGAATCGCCGCGAGCCCGAGCCAGACGATCTCGACGCGCAGTGACAGCGCGATGATCTCGAGCCCGATCAGCCCGAACAGCACCAGGTTGAGCAACTCGTCGAGCAGGTCCCAGAAGTTGAACAGATGCTCGCGTGTCTTCTCCGACATCGACGTCGAAGCGCCGTGATTGCCGATCACGAGCCCCATGATCACGACCGCGAGCGGTGCCGACATGTGCAGCACTTCGGCGAGGCTGTAGCCGCCGGTCGCGAGCGCGAGCGTGATCAGGATCTCGACAGGATAGCTGTCGATGCCCCGCAGCAGAAGCGATGCACCGAAGCCGAGCGCCGCGCCGAGCACGAGTGCGCCGGCAACTTCGCGCAGCAGATCGATCGCGATCGCGCCCGCGGAAAACTCGTTCGCGCCGGTCGCGAGTCCGACCAGCGTGACGAACGCGACAACGGCGGTGCCATCGTTGAACAGCGATTCGCCGGCGATCGTGGTTTCGAGGCTTTCGGGCGCCGCCGCGCGCTTGAGCACGCTCAGAACCGCGATCGGATCGGTCGGCGAGATCAGCGCGCCGAACGCGAGACACCACAGCAGGCTGACCGGATGGCCGAGCCATTGTGCCGCGTAGTAAAAGCCGAAACCGACCACTGCGATTGAAATCAACACGCCGATCGTCGCTAGCATCAGTACCGCGCGCCGCTGCGTGCGCATCTTCGACAGATCGACGTGTAGCGCGCCGGCGAACAGCAAGAGACCAAGCAGGCCGTGGAACACGATGTCGGCGAAATCGATCTGCACGACGATCTTGCGCGCGGCGAGCGCCATCGCCGGATAGTAGAAGCCGAGCGCCGAAATGCCGACGCACACGACTAGTCCGACCGCGGTGATGCCGAGCGTGTCGGGCAGTCGGATGAATCGACTATTGAGGATGCCGAATAGGGCGACGATGGTGAACAGCGCGCCGGCAATCTGGAAAACGCTCATCGTGCACGCTCCGCCGCTTCGGGGAGGCACAAACGGGTGATCACGGCCGCATCGAAGTTGCTTGCGCAACAGGGCGCAATGAGAGAAAACAGAAAACGATGCCGCAATTGCGACATTGAACCAGCGAGATATTTCACCAGCAATTCCTCATTCAGGTTGATTCAGTTTAATAAGCGATCTGCAATCCGTGATGACACGATCGTTGTCACGAGCGATAGAGCGGCATTGCGACAATCCGTTTCGGAAGAAGGCTTCGAGCGGAGGGGCGGAGAACGAGGCGGGGCGCGGTTCGCCAGAGGGGTGCCATGATCGGCAATGGCAGTCCTCGGACCACTGAAGCAGCGGGTGAGTTCCTGTCTTTATTTTGAGAAAAAGACTTTATTTTTCGAGATATTTTGATTGGCGATAAACGGGGCTGCTCGTATCCGTTACGTTTTCGCCGTCGGCGTCTTCTGCTTTTCACTTTGCTCGCGCTTGCCGTGCGCGTGTGGGTTGCCGCATAGATCGGACATGGTCTTCGGCGCAAATTGATTCATCACGGGCCACTCAAATCGATCTAAGTTAGCGCTTATGAATTTTAAATAATCTTCATATCCGATGATTGCGCATCGCATAAAAAACGATCTGCAATTTCTCTTAAATGTCTGAAGCGATCTTTTAATTTGGCAATAAAGCGCTTGTGTGTTTCACTGCACGAGATTAACGTTGGGCATTGGCAGGTCGAGGGCAGGGAAAGCCCTGACTGAGAATTGCTCGAGATATGACAATGTTTGACAAATGTTAACCGTGAATGATGCAGCATGGATACATGGCGAAAAGCGGTTGTGCTGCAATGGCTGAAGAGGGAGCAAAACATGGAGCAAACATATCGCTATCGGGGTTTCGACATTGTCGTCAACGCATTGCGCGCCACCGATGCGGCCACGCATGCCGGCGACGCGACCGCGCAGCGCCGTTATATGGCAGCCGTCACGTTGAAAACGCGGCTAATCAGTGGCGAGTGGTCGACTGCTTTTCGCGTAGGGGCGGCACCCGGTCGTTCATCTACAGATCTGCGGGAAGTACTCGCAACCGGATTTGCGGCCGCCACTCAGGTCGTCGATGACGTCGTGAGCGTGATGGGCGACGGGGTCACGCGCATGGCAGCCTGAGCTGTCGATGGTCGATCACCGCTGTCGGTCATGCCGAGCGCAGAAATATCCGCGCGTACTCCTCCGGTGCGCGTGGGTTCCAGGCAGGGCGTGCTCGTCTCCTCAGCGTCCTGATGTTTTAATCCCGCTCCCCCTGTGCGGGATTTTTTTTGTCCAGTCGTCATTGCCGGTGCTTGATGCCGTATTGGCCATACCCGTATGACCGAAAAAACGACAGCTTAACTTTCGTTGAGACTGCGCTAATTGT
>DATAQT010000058.1:0-5605 GCA_036264535.1 Paraburkholderia sp.
GAACAGATCGGCGAGCCCGCTCGTTTGCACGCGCAGTTCGCAGTCGACCGCTCGCGGCTCTGCGCGCGTCACGGCAGGCGCGCGGCCCGCTTCGAGATGCTGACGGACCACCTCGCGCGCGGCGGCTTGCAGCGCCTAGCGCACGCTAACGGGCGAGAGCGTGACGCCGCTGGCCTGCCCCGTCGCCGTCTTCGTGACAACCAAACGCGCGCCGGGGAAACGCGGCGCGGTTTCCTCGGCGAATACGTCGTCACCCGACAAAAGCGCGACACGCGCGCCGTATTCTTCAGCAAGCGCGCCGTACAACCCCGCTTCGCCGAGTTCGACACCATTGAACGCGACGCGCGCGAACGCGAAGCTGTTGATCGTATGCGCGAGGATGCCGCGCGTTTGCGCCTTCGCGTGATAGCCGATCATGAAGACGAGCGCCGCGCCGTATTCGAGCCCGGCCATCATGCCGAGCGTGCGCGGCTTGCCTAGCACGACCTGCGCGCGCGGATCGAGCAGATCGGGCAGCAGGTTGCGAAAGCCGCCGTGCGAATCGTTGACCCACACGTCGGTCGCGCCGCCCGCGAACGCGCCTTCGATCGCGGCGTTGGCTTCGAGCGTCATCCAGCGTCGCGCGGCTTCGTATTCGCCGTTGCCCGCGCGCGTCTGCTCAGCATGGAAGACACCGGCGATGCCTTCGATGTCGGTGGAGATCAGGACTTTCATCGCACAGGGTTCCTCAGCAGTTCGGCAAGGTCCGGCACGCTGTCGCGCAGCGACAGCCGCCGATGGCCGTCGCGGCCGGTGACGGATTCAGCGCTCCACAACGCATCGAGAATCGCCTGCTCGACGTTGTCCGCGCAAGCGCGAAACAGCGGATCCAGACAGTGATCGGCGACGAGCGGCGGCAGCACGACGAAGTCCGCGCCGTGCGGCACCGTGTAGGCAGTCGAAAATGCCAGCGCGATATCGCCGCTGCCGTGGCCGTACACCGAGCCCGTGCGCGCGAGACCGGCCGCCGCGCGCAGCGACAGGCGTTTCAGCTGGCGCGTGTCGAGCGGCGCATCGGTCGCGACGATCATGATGATCGAGCCTTGCTCGGGTTTGCCGGCGCTTGCGTTGGCCGCGTCATTAGCCGCCGCAGCCTCGGCCGCGCGCGCGGCCAGCATGCGACCGAGCGGCGTGCCGTCGATCGTCAGCATCGGCAGACGCCCGAAGTTCGCGAGCACGAGCGCGCCGACGGTGTAGTCATGGCCCGCCGCATTCACCACGCGCGACGCGGTGCCGATGCCGCCCTTCAGATCGAAGCACGACATGCCGCGCCCCGCACCGAGCGCCCCGCTCGCGACATCGCGACTCGCCGCGTCGAATGCCTCGTCGAAATGCTGTTCGGTGACAGCGAGCGCCTGAATATCGTTCAGATAGCCGTCGTTGCATTCGAACACGAGCGGATTGACCGTCGACCATTCGCGGCCGATGCGCGGATTCGCGCGAACCGCCGCGCGAATCTGCGCCTGCGCGAGCGCCCCGACGCCGAACGTGTTGGTCAGCGCGATGGGCGTCTCCAGCGTGCCGAGTTCGTCGAGCTGGACGAGCCCGACGCTCTTGCCGAAGCCGTTGATCACCGACGCGGCGGCCGGTACCTTGTCGACGAACGGATCGCCGCGATGCGGCCGGATCACGGTCACGCCGGTTTGCAGCGCGCCTTCGGCAAGCGTGCAATGTCCGACGCTCACGCCGTCCACGTCGGCGATCGTGCCGAGCGGGCCGGCCGGCAAGGTGCCGATATGCGGCGCCTGCTCCCCCGAATAGTTCGCCATGCTCATGTTCATGCTCACGGCCGGTCCAGTTTCGGATCGAGCGCGTCGCGCAGACCGTCGCCGAGCAGGTTGAACGCAAGCACGGTCAGAAAGATCGCGAGGCTCGGAAACAGCGCGATATGCGGCGCGGTCACCATGTCGGCGCGCGCTTCGTTGAGCATTGCGCCCCACTCGGGCGTCGGCGGCTGCGCGCCGAGGCCAAGAAACGACAGGCTCGCCGCCGTGATGATCGAGGTGCCGATACGCATCGTCAGATACACGATGACCGACGAAATCGTGCCCGGCAGAATGTGCCGCACGATGATCGTCCAGTCCGACGCGCCGATGCTGCGCGCCGCCTCGATATAGGTGAGCTGCTTGAGCATCAGCGTATTGCCGCGCACGAGCCGCGCGAACGCCGGAATGCTGAAGATCGCGACGGCGCAGATCACGTTGATCATGCCGTTGCCGAGAATCGCGACCACGCCGATCGCGAGCAGGATGCCGGGGAACGCGAACAGCACGTCGGCGACGCGCATCGTGATGCGATCCCACCAGCCCTCGTAGTAACCGGCGAGGAGTCCGAAGAACGTGCCGATCAGCGCGCCGATCGCCACCGAGAGAAAGCCCGCCTCCAGCGAGATGCGCGAACCGACGAGGATGCGGCTGAAAATATCGCGGCCCAGCGAATCGACGCCGAACCAGTGCGCGGCCGACGGTCCCGCGTTCAGCGCGTCGTAGTCGAAGAAATTCTCGGGGTCGTACGGCACGATATGCGGCGCAATGATCGCGACTACGATCAGCAGCAGCACGAACACGCCGGCGGCCATCGCGACATGCTGCTTGCGGAACTTGCGCCAGAACTCGCTCCACGGCGTGCGGATCGCGCGTTCGGCGGCAGCGGGATTGGCCGCGTTCGGCCCGGTGGCGGTGGTGCTCATGCGGGCCTCACTTGAAACGGATGGTCGGGTTGATCACCGCGTACAGCACGTCGACGATCAGATTGATGATGATGAATTCGAGCGAGAACAACAGCACCTCGGCCTGAATGATCGGATAGTCGCGCATCGACACGGCATCGACGAGCAGACGGCCCAAGCCCGGCCAGTTGAACACCACTTCGACGACGATCGAGCCGCCGAGCAGAAAGCCGAACTGCAGACCCATCATCGTGACGACGGGGATCAGCGCGTTGCGCAGGCAGTGTTTGAGGATCACGAGCCGCTCGGGCACGCCCTTCGCACGCGCGGTGCGCACGAAGTCCTCGTGCAGCACTTCGACGAACGACGCCCGCGTAAAGCGCGCCATCACGGCCGCGACCGCCGCGCCCAGCGTCAGCGACGGCAGCACGTAGCTGCGCCACGAACCGTCGCCGACGATCGGCAGCCAGCCGAGCTGCACCGAGAAAATCTCCATCAGCAGCATGCCGAGCGCGAACGCCGGAAACGAAATACCCGACACCGCGAGCGTCATGCCAAGCCGGTCCGGCCAGCGGTTGCGCCACACCGCCGACGCGATGCCGATGGCCATGCCGATCACGACCGCCCACACCATGCTCGCGATCGTCAGCCACAGCGTCGGCATGAAGCGTTCCGCGATCTCCTCGCTCACCGGCCGCTTGCTGCGCGTCGAAGTACCGAAGTCGCCATGCGCCATCCGCCAGAAGAACCGGACGAACTGCTGCGGCAGCGGCTTGTCGAGGCCGAGGTCGCTGCGCACGAGCGCGACGGTCGCCTCGTCCGCTTCGGGACCGGCGGCGAGCCGCGCCGGATCGCCCGGCAGCAGATGCACGAACAGGAACACCAGCACGGCGACGATGAAGAGCGTCGGCAGCAGGCCTAGAAGACGTTTGACGAGGAAGTTCAGCATGAAACCAATCCGGCAAATGAGGCGGGCAACGAGGAATCGTGCGCGGCGGCGGCGCCGGAGGCGGCATGAACCGCACCCGCGCAGGCCGCCTCGTCAGCTCATCACTTGATCGCGATCTCGTCGAAGTTGAACGAGCCGTCCGGCGCGACGTAAGCGCCCGACAGACGCTTGCTGCGCGCGTACACGACCTTTTCCTTGACGAGGAAGATCCACGGTGCGTCGGCCCAGATGTGCTTCTGCGCGTCGGTGTAGAGCGCGGTCTTCTGCGCGCGGTCGGTGGTTTCGAGCGCCTGCTTCAGATCGTTGTCGACCGCGTCGCTCTTGTAGTACGAGGTGTTGACCATCTTCGGTGGGAACGAGTACCCCGCGAGCAGCGGGCTGATCGCCCAGTCCGCTTCACCGGTCGACGACGACCAGCCCGCGTAGTACATGCGCACCGGCGCGGTCGCCGGGTCCTGCGCGCTTTCGACCTTGGCGACGCGCTGGCCTGCTTCGAGCGCCTCGACGCTCGCCTTGATGCCGACCTGGGCAAGCTGCTGCTGCACGAACTGGATCACCTTCTGCGCGGTCGAGTAGTTATACGCGGACCACAGCGTCGTTTCGAAACCGTTCGGATAGCCCGCTTCCTTCAGCAGTTCGCGAGCCTTCGCCGGATCGTACGGCCAGGGCCCGAGCTTCGCCGCGTAGTCGACGCCTTCCGGCACCACGCCATCGGCCGGCGTCGCATAACCGGCGAACGCGACCTTCGTCAGCGCCTCCTTGTTGACCGCGTAGTTCAGCGCCTGACGCACCTTCGGGTTGTCGAAGGGCTTCTGGTTCATGTTCAGGCTGATATAGCGCTCGATGATCGACGGCGCAGCGATCAGATCGACCTTCGGGCTCGACTGCAGTTGCGCGGCCTGCTCGAACGGCACCTGGAACGCGAAGTCCGCTTCGCCGGTGCGCATCAGCGCCGCGCGCGTGTTGTTGTCGACGACCGGCTTCCAGTCGATCGCATCGATCTTCGGATAACCCTTCTTCCAGTAGCCGTCGAACTTCTTCACGGTCAGGTCGCCGGCCGGGTCCCACTTCACGAGTACGAACGGACCCGTGCCGACCGGATGAAAACCGATGTCCTTGCCGTACTTCTTCATCGCGTCCGGCGAGATCATCACCGCCGACGGATGCGCGAGCACATTGATGAACGCCGAGAACGGCGTTTTCAACGTGATGCGCACCGTGTACGGATCGACCACTTCGGTCTTCTCGATCCGGCTGAACATGTTGTAGCGCTTCAGCTTGTTCGCCGGATCGGTCACGCGATCGAAGTTCGCTTTCACTGCGGCCGCGTTGAAGTCGGTGCCGTCCTGGAACTTCACGCCATGGCGCAGCTTGATCGTATAGACGCGCGCGTCGGGGCTCGCCTCATAGCTGTCGGCGAGCACGGTGACGAGCTTCATGTCCTTGTCGAAGCCGAACAGCCCCTGATAGAACGACTTCGCGACCGCCTGCGACAGCGTGTCGTTCGCGTCGTACGGATCGAGCGAGGTGAAGGTCGACGCGACGGCCATCACGGCCGTGGTTTCGGCGTGCGCCAGATTGCCCGCGAGCATCGCGAACACCACCGCGCCGCCGCTGACGAGCGCGCGCAAACGAAACGGAGAGGACGACGGGAACAGCAGGTTCATGAGGTTGCTCCAGGCTGCGAGTTAAGGGTGTGACAGGCTCGTTATGGTTTGGCTTGTGCTTCAGATTGCTGATGCTGCGGGTTCTGCTTGAGGTCTTTTTGCTGGCACGCGACGCGGCGCGGCGCGGCGCTCAATACGCACCGCCCACGCGATGCCGTGCGACGAAGTGATCCGGTCCCACCGCCACGAGCGGCGCGACGAGCGGCTCGTCGTGCAGGGTGCGGATCGGGCTCGGAATATCGTCGGCGGCGAGCATGCGTTTCGCGTGACGGCGCGCGGGAT
>DATAQT010000105.1:0-10536 GCA_036264535.1 Paraburkholderia sp.
GCCGATGGCGTCAGCGAAGTCGTGCTGCCGTTGCAGCACGAGCATATGAACACGTGGGACGTCGCGCACGGCGGCGTCACGATGACGCTCGCCGACGTCGCGCTCGCGATGGCCGCGCGCAGTCTCGCGGGGGACGGCGTCGGCGTCGTCACCGTCGAGATGAAGGTCAACTTCATGCAGCCGGGGCGCGGCGAGTTGCGCGCGACCGGTCGCGTGCTGCATCGCTCGACGACGATGGCCTATTGCGAAGGCGAGATCCGCGACAGCGAAGGCCACTTCGTCGCGAAGGCGCTCGGCACCTTCAAGTACATGCGCCGCCTCGCGGTGGGCCGCGATGTCACGCGACAACGTCTGCGCAGCGATCCATCGGCGAAGCCCGGTCCGAGCGACTGAGCATCCATCGCAGCAATCAACATCAGACCCGGCTCCGACCGATCCGGGTCAACCCATCAAACCAGGGAGACGACCTGATGACCCAGATCAACCGCCAATTGCTGCTGGTTTCGCGTCCGCAAGGCGAAGCCACGCCCGATAACTTCAAGCTCGTCGAAACGCCGCTCGCGCCGCTCGCCGACGGCGAAGTGCGAGTGCGCAACCACTACCTGTCGCTCGATCCGTATATGCGCGGACGCATGAACGACAGCAAGTCGTACGCGGCGCCGCAGCCGCTGAACGAAGTGATGATCGGCGGCACGGTCGGTGAGGTCGTCGAGACGAGAAATCCGAAGTTCGCGGTCGGCGACAAGGTCGTGGCGATGTTCGGCTGGCAGGAGTACGGCACCTCGAACGGTGTGGGCATGCAGAAGGTTGACGACACGCACGTGCCGCTGTCGGCGTATCTCGGCCCGGTCGGCATGCCGGGCGTCACCGCATGGTATGGGCTGAACCGCATCATCGCGCCGAAGGCGGGCGAGACGGTGGTCGTCAGCGCGGCGAGCGGCGCGGTGGGCGGGGTGGTCGGGCAACTCGCGAAGGCGGCGGGCGCGCGCGCGGTCGGCATCGCAGGCGGCGCCGAGAAATGCCGCTATGTGGTCGAGACGCTCGGTTTCGACGCCTGCGTCGACTACAAGGCCGGCAACCTGTACAAGGACCTGAAGGCCGTGACGCCCGACGGTGTCGACGGCTACTTCGAGAACGTCGGCGGCGAGGTGCTCGACGCGACGCTCGCGCGCATGAACGCGTTCGGGCGCATCGCGTTGTGCGGCTTTATCGCGGGCTATGACGGTCAGCCGCTGCCGCTCAGGCATCCGTCGCTGATGCTGACGCAACGCCTGCTCGTGCAGGGTTTTATCGTCAGCGAACATATGGACGTGTGGCCCGAGGCGCTCAAGCAGCTCGGCACGCTCGTCGCGCAGAAAAAGCTGCACTACCGCGAGACCATCGCGCAAGGGCTCGAAGCCGCGCCCGATGCATTCATCGGTTTGCTCAAGGGCCGCAACTTCGGCAAGCAACTGGTCAAGCTGATCTGAGCATGACGCAACGGCGGCCCGCCACTCAACCAGGGAGTCACAGGATGTTCGAATTCGCAGGCAAGGTGGCGGTGATCACCGGCGCGGGCAGCGGCTTCGGCCGAGCGTTCGCGCACAAGGGCGCGGCGCTCGGCATGAAGCTCGTCCTCGCCGACGTCAACGCCGACCAGCTCGCGCAAACCGTCGACGCGTTGCGCGAGGCCGGCGCCGCCGCGATCGGCGTGCCGACCGACGTATCGAACCCGGCGCAGGTCGAAGCGCTCGCGCAGGCGGCGCTCGCGGCGTTCGGCAAGGTGCACGTGCTGTTCAACAACGCGGGCGTCGGCACCGGCGGCTTCCTGTGGGAAAGCTCGGCCAACGACTGGTCGTGGGTGTTCGGCGTCAACGTGATGGGCGTCGCGCACGGCGTGCGCGTGTTCGCGCCGATCATGCTCGCGCAGAACGAGCCCGCGCACATCGTCAACACGGCGTCGGTGGCGGGGCTGCTGGCGCCGCCGGCGATGGGCATCTACAACGCGTCGAAGCATGCCGTGGTGGCGCTGACTGAGACGCTTTATCACGACCTGAAGCTCGCGCAGGCCGGCACGGGCGGCGAGGTCGGCTGTTCGCTGCTGTGTCCCGCCTTCGTGCCGACCGGCATCGCGGACGCCGAGCGCGCGCGTCCCGACGAGTTGCGCAACCCAAGCCGGCCGACCCGCTCGCAGATCGCGGCCGGCAAGCAGTTGCAGCGCGCGGTGCAGTCGGGCAAGCTCACCGCCGCCGATGTCGCCGAGATCGCGTTCGAGGCCATCGCCGCACGGCGTTTCTATATCATCACGCATCCGGGCATCATGGCGACCGTGAAGCTGCGTCACGAGGACATAGAGCAGTTGCGCGATCCGTCCGATCCGATGTCGCTGAAGCCCGAGGTGAAGAACGCGGAGTAGCGGCCCGCTGTTTGGCCGGTGCGCCGGCTCCTGTCAATCTTTGGCGCACCCGCGCCGCCTGCTACGCGAGGCACCTCGCGGTGCCGAAACCATGCCGCTGAATCCCACGATCGAGCAGGTGCTCGACATGATCGCGCGGGCCAAACGCCCGCAGTATCACCAGATGAGCGCGCAAGCGGCGCGCGCGTCGTACGAGAAAAGCGCGCCGATCCTCGAGATCGCGAGCGCGCCGATGTTCTCCGTCGAAGACCTGCGCGTGCCGACGCGCGACGGCGCGACGATCCGCGCGCGCCTCTACTTTCCGGTCGAGCCGAACTGGGCCGAGCCGATGCCGGCGTTCGTGTACTTCCACGGCGGCGGCTTCACGGTCGGCAGCGTCGACACGCACGATGCGCTGTGCCGCATGTTCGCGCGCGACGGCCAGTGCGCGGTGCTGTCGGTCGATTATCGGCTCGCGCCCGAGCACAAGTTTCCGACCGCGGTGGACGACGCCTTCGACGCCCTCGGCTGGCTATACACGCACGCGGCCGAATTCGGCATCGACGGCGCGCGGCTCGCGGTGGGCGGCGATAGCGCGGGCGGCACCCTCGCGACGGTCTGCGCGGTGCTCGCGCGCGACGCCGGCATCGCGCTCGCGCTGCAATTGCTGATCTATCCGGGCACGACCGGCCATCAGCAGACCGACTCCCACTCGCGCCTCGCCGACGGCTTCCTGCTGTCGGGCGACACGATCCAGTGGTTTTTCGAGCAATACCTGCGCGACAGCCGCGATCGTGACGACTGGCGTTTTGCGCCGCTCGACGGCGAGCGCGGCGCGCCCGATTTTCGTGGCGTCGCGCCCGCGTGGATCGCGACCGCCGAATACGATCCGCTCAGCGACGAGGGCGATGCGTATGCGCGGAAACTGCGTGCGCTCGGCAATCCGGTCACGCTCAAACGCTACGCCGGCATGATCCACGAATTCTTCAAGATGGGTGGCTTCGTGCCCGAAGTCGTGCAGGCGCACGCGGATGCCGCGGCGGCGTTGCGCGCGGTATTCGGCATCGGGTGAAGGTGGTTTGCGCGCAGCGGCGAGCGCATTGGTCGAGGCGAGCGCGTTAGTCGATCACACCACGCTCAGTCGGTCGCGCTCGACATTGAACGCGAAGCTGCGCTCGAAATCGCCGGGTCGCACGATCCGGTGCGAGCCGTTGTCGTCGCTGCGCTCGGCGACCGCGACGCCGATCACGTCGCCATAGGCGGCGACGCGCAGCCCGGTGGTGCTGCGCGTGCCGTATTCGGGCGATTCGATGAACGCCGCCGACAGCACGCGTTCACGCTCGAGCGGAATGCCGGTCGACGGCAATTCGTGGTCGCGCGCGAGACGCGGATCGCGCATCAGATCGATCAGCCGTTCGAGCGGCGGCATCGCATCGCGCGCGAGTAGTGTGCCGAGTTCCGCGCGTTTCTTGACGAGCTTCGGCCACGCAGTGTCGAGCACCGCGTTCGAGATGCCGTGCGTGCCCGGCGCGAGCAGCGCGGGGCCGCTGTTTGCGTCGACCGCGCCGCGATTGCAGTACCACGCGAGTTCGCGCCGCGTCCAGTCGCCGACCAGCAGATTGAACCCGTTATAGATGTCGCCGGTTTGCGCGACGTGTTGCAGATACGCGAGCGGGCTCTCGTGCGGATTGCCGTCGGGCTCGCGTGCGACGCTAGTCAGCCAGTCGCTGACGAGGGTGCCTCGGGTCGGCGCATCGGCGCGCATTTCGCCCGGCGCGCGGTAATTGGTCAGCGCGGCGAAGCGGCCGTCGCGCGACAGCCCGAGCCACGTGCCGCCGCCCACGAGGTCGCGGCCCGCCAGCACGCCCGGCGCGTCGCCCCACCAGCCGATCGGCTCGGCCGTGCGGCGGAAGAACTCGTCGCGATTCGCGGCGAGGGTGAACAGCGGACCATCGACCGCATCAGGTCGCCAGTCGAAAACGATCAGGCACATCGGGGAACGTCTCCCGGTCAGAGCATGGAGCGGCCGGCTGATGCAGAAGGCAGGCAGCGAAAGAAATCGGCAAAAATCAGACGAGAATAAATCAGCCAATAAAAAACGGCGCCCAATTGCGCCGCTTGTCGTCTCGTCCTGCGATCACACCTCGGCCGGCAATCCATAGGGCAGCGCGAGGAAGCGCAGCGCGGGCCCGTCGGCCGCGCCGAGATGGACGCTGCCGCTCTCGAGCGCGGCGAGCTTGGTCTCGACCAGCAGATCGACGCCGCCCGCTTGCGCCGATGCCGCGTTGACGATCATCCCGCACGGCTGGCCCGGATCGTCCGAGTGGAACAGCTCGGTGCCGGGGCGGACCGTTTCGAGCTCGCCGGCGACATTGGCGAGCGACGTGCGCCGCTTGATCGTGCCGCGATACTGGCTGCGCGCGACCACTTCCTGACCCGGATAGCAGCCCTTGCGGAAATTGACCGCGCCGAGCACGTCGAAGTTAACCATCTGAGGCACAAATTGCTCGACGACCGGCTGCGTGATGCGCGGTTCGCCCGCGCGGATGTCGAGCCAGTCCCACACCGCCGGCGAGACGCGCTTCAGCTTGCCGTCGAGCGACGGCAGCAGCGCTTCGACCTGCGCCTTCGGCCCGATCCACAGATAGCGCAGGTGCCCCAACGCATCCGGCACGCGGATCAGCGTGCCCGCCGCGCCGTCGACCTGCACGTGCACGCCGTCGGGCAGCGCGTCGAACACGCCGGAGAGCGCGCGGCGCACGTCGCCCGCGAGGCCGACCACGGCGAGTTCGCCGCTCGCGTCCACGAGCTTCGCCTTGGCGCGCAGCACGAACATCGACAGACGCTTCTGCACCGCCGCCTGCAGGTCTTTCGACACCAGCAGGCGGATCGTGTCGCCGCTGCGCCAGCTGAGGAACGACGCGAGCAGCCGGCCCTTCGCCGAGCAGTAGCCGGCGAGGCGCGCGTTGGCGGCGTCGAGATGCTGGACGTCGTTGGTCAACTGGGCATGCAGGAAGCTTGCCGCGTCGTCGCCGGTCGTGTCGATCACGCCGAACTGCGGCAACGGCATGTAGGCGCCATGGTCGAGCACGGCGGCGAATTCGTCGGCCGACGGGCGTGGCAGCACCGGCAATACGGCGGGGGCAGGAGCGGAAGCGTGACCGGAAACGTGACCTGAGGCGTTACCCGATGCATTGACGAGCGGTGTGTTCATGGATTCCGGGAACAGTCAATTCTGACTTTGGCTAAGGCAAACAGTTATTATATTCAGTCCAACCCTGCCACGTTTCGCATGTCCCTTCTGAAGAAATGTTTCGCCGCCGGCGCGCTTGTCGTTGTGCTGGCCGCGGCGGCCATCGCCGCTGGATACTACTGGGCCACCCGCCCGCTCGAATTGACCCCGGCGCAACTCGACGTCACCGTCAAACCGCACAGCAGCCTGCGCAGCGTCGCGCTGCAGCTCAATCGCGGCGGCGTGCCGGTCGAGCCCGAACTGTTCATCGCGATGACGCGGCTGCTCGGCCTGCAAAGCGAGCTGAAGTCCGGCAATTACGAATTCAAGACCGGCATCACGCCCTACGAGGTGCTGCAGAAAATCGCGCGCGGCGACGTCAACGAATATGTCGCGACGATCATCGAAGGCTGGACCTTCAGGCACATGCGCGCCGAGCTCGACTCGAATCCCGCGCTCAAGCACGACACGGCCGGCATGAGCGACGCCGATCTGATGAGCGCGATCGGCGCGCCGGAGGCGTCGATCGGCAACGGCGAAGGGCTGTTCTTCCCGGATACCTATCTGTTCGACAAGGGCACGAGCGACCTCGACATCTATCGTCGCGCATACCGGCTGATGCGCGTGCGTCTCGACGAAGCGTGGCTCGCACGCGCACCGAACCTGCCGTACAAGACGCCGTACGACGCGCTGACGATGGCATCGATCATCGAAAAGGAAACCGGCAAGCCGTCCGACCGGCCGCTCGTCGCCGCGGTGTTCGCCAACCGTCTGCGCGCGGGCATGCCGCTGCAGACCGACCCGAGCGTCATCTACGGGATGGGCGACAGCTACGCCGGCCACATCAGGAAGAAAGACCTGCAGACCGACACTCCCTACAATACCTACACCCGCACGGGCCTGCCGCCGACGCCGATCTCGCTGCCGAGCGTCGCGTCGCTGCAGGCGGCGATGAACCCGGCGCCAAGCACCGCGCTGTACTTCGTGTCGCGCGGCGACGGCAGCAGCATTTTTTCTGACACCCTCGGCGAACACAACAAGGCCGTGGACAAATACATTCGAGGGCAATGATGGCGCGCGGCAAATTCATTACGTTTGAAGGCATCGACGGCGCGGGCAAGACCACCCATCTCGGCTGGTTCCGCGAACGGCTCGAGGCGAAGCTCGCGCCGGGCGGCCGCTCGGTCGTGATGACGCGCGAGCCGGGCGGCACGCCGCTTGGCGAGCAGATCCGCGAGATCGTGCTGCACCAGAAGATGGACCTCGAAACCGAGGCGCTGCTGATGTTCGCGCTGCGCCGCCAGCATCTGGCCGAGGTCATCGAGCCAGCGCTTGCGCGTGGCGACTGGGTGCTGTCCGACCGTTTCACCGACGCGACCTTTGCCTACCAGGGCGGCGGCCGCGGCTTGCCGCGCGACAAGCTGGAGGCGCTGGAGCGCTGGGTGCAGGGCGGCTTCCAACCGGATTTGACCGTGCTGTTCGACCTGCCGCCCGCCATCGCCAATGAGCGGCGCAGCGCCGCGCGCAATCCCGATCGTTTCGAGAGCGAATCGGCGGCGTTTTTCGAACGCACGCGTGCCGAATACGTGCGCCGTGCCGAAGAAGCGCCGTACCGATTCGCTATCATCGACTCTTCGCAAAGCATCGTGCGGATTCAGAAGCAGCTTGAAGAACTGATTGCAAGTCTCTGATTTGTAAACAATATTATTTAATTTTATAGCGTGGCGTTAGTTCAGCCAATACCTGAGATAACGCTCGTAACCTGTTGATCCAATAAGACAAACAATGATCTATCCGTGGCAAGCCGATGACTGGAACCGCCTGCAGCAGCTGCGCGGCCACTGGCCGCACGCGCTGTTGCTGCACGGCCAGGCGGGCATCGGCAAACTGCGCTTCGCGCAGCACCTCGCGCAGGGTCTGCTGTGCGAGGCGCCGCAGCCGAACGGCGAGCCGTGCGGTGCCTGCGTGGCCTGCAACTGGTTCGCGCAGGGCAATCATCCCGACTACCGCATCGTCGTGCCGGAGGCGCTTGCGGCCGTTGCCGGCCCCGCGAACGCCGCGAACGGCGCCGACGACAAGCCCGAAAAAGCAGACAAGGCCGATGGCGACGAAGGCAAGAAGACCCGTACGCCGAGCAAGGAAATCAAGATCGAGCAGATCCGCGGTCTGCTCGACTTCGTCAGCGTCGGTTCGCATCGCGGCGGCGCGCGCGTGATCGTGCTGTATCCGGCCGAGGCGCTCAACCTCGCGGCCGCCAATGCGTTGCTGAAGACGCTCGAAGAGCCGCCCGCGGGCGTCGTGTTCCTGATGGTGTCGGCACGCATCGACCGGTTGCTGCCGACCATCATCAGCCGTTGCCGTCAGTGGCCGATGAGCGTGCCCGCGCCGCAGACCGCCGCGCCGTGGCTGGCCGCGCAAGGTGTCGACGACGCCGCCGCGCTGCTCGCCGAAGCGGGCGGCGCGCCGCTCGCCGCGCTCGCGCTCGCCAGCGACGAAAACCGCCCGCTGCGCGACTGGACGCTCAAGCAGCTCGCGGCCGGCGCCGGGTGCGATGCATTCGCGTGCGGCGAGGCGCTGCAGAAGCTGCCCGTCCCGCTCGTGCTCGGCTGGCTGCAGCGCTGGATGTACGATCTGCTCGCGCAGCGCAGCGCCGGCGCGCCGCGGTATTTCCCGCAGGCGTCGGCCGCGCTGACGCGCTGCGCCGCGCAGGCCGATGCCAATGCAATCGCGCGTTTTCTGCGCACCATCACGCGCCAGCGCGCCGTCGAGAACCATCCGTTGAACGCGCGGCTCGTGTTCGAGGAACTGTTTATCGGCTATCGCGCGCTGTTCGCGTGAGCCCGCTCTCAGGAAATCTTCCGTCTTTTTCCATTCAAGCCTAAGCACCATGAGCCTTTTCTACCGCGACGCCACGCTCGACGATCTGCCCGCGATCGTCGCCATCTACAATTCGACCATCGCGTCGCGCCAGGTCACCGCGGATCTCGAGCCGGTCAGCGTCGAGAGCCGGCATGGCTGGTTTCATGCGCATGGCCCGCAGAAGCGGCCGCTGTGGGTCGTCGAGGATCCGAAGCAGGCGGGCCGCGTGATTGCATGGCTCAGCTTTTCCGATTTTTATGGCCGGCCGGCCTATCAGCGCACCGCCGAAGTCAGCATCTATCTCGACGAAAGCGCACGCGGGCAGGGTCTCGGCAAGCAGCTGCTGGCCGCGTCGCTCGAAGCGGCGCCCGGTCTTGGCATCGACACGGTGCTCGGTTTCGTGTTCGGTCACAATGAAGCGAGCGTGCGGCTGTTCCGCGGTTTCGGCTTCGACGTGTGGGGCACGCTGCCGCGCGTCGCGGTGCTGGACGGCGTCGAGCGCGATCTGGTGATTCTTGGCAAGCGCCTCGCGCACGTCAACTGAGCAAGCTACCCGAACACGCTACCTGAGTTGCCCCGAGCGGCCTCTGCCACGCAATCACCCGGCCGCTAGCCCATTTTTCGCAGGACCTGACCATGTTTGTCGATTCGCACTGCCATATCAACTTCGAAGGACTCGCGGACCGTCTGCCGCAACTGCTCGAAAACATGCGCAGCCATTCGGTCTCGCACGCGCTGTGCGTGTCGGTGGATCTCGAAACGCTGCCGTCGGTGCTGGACATCGCCAGCCGCTATGACAACGTCTACGCGTCGGTCGGCGTGCATCCCGATCATGAGGACATGCGCGAGCCGAGCGTGGCCGAGCTGGTCGAGCTGGCGGAGCACCCGAAGGTCGTCGCGATCGGCGAGACCGGGCTCGACTACTACCGCCTCGAGGGCCGCTCGATCGCCGACATGGAGTGGCAGCGCGAGCGCTTTCGCACCCACATCCGCGCCGCGCACGCGACGAACAAGCCGTTGATCATCCACACGCGCTCGTCGGCGGAAGATACGCTGCGCATCATGGCCGAGGAGCGCGCGGGCGAGCCGGGCGGCGTCATGCATTGCTTCACCGAGCCGTGGGCCATCGCCGAGCAGGCGCTGGCGCAGAATTTTTACATTTCGCTGTCGGGCATCGTCACGTTCAAGAGCGCGACCGACGTGCAGGACGTCGCGCGCCGCGTGCCGCTCGACCGCTTGCTGATCGAAACCGACTCGCCGTATCTGGCGCCGGTGCCGTATCGCGGCAAGCCGAATGAACCTGCGTACGTCAGTTATGTCGGACGCTTCATCGCGCAGCAGCGCGAGATGCCGGACGAGGCGCTGGCCGCCGCGACCACGCAAAATTTCTTCCGGCTGTTCGGGATTGCCGACCCGGCCGGCGCTTGAACTCAAACGTTTAGCAACATCAAAGGGATAGGAAAGTTTCCTAAAGTACTATATGAAAAATATTTCGACGTCGTCCGCTGCTTTCCAACCGCTGCCAGCCGGGCCGGCCGCCCGGGCTCTCGCCCCAGCGCGCCGCCTTGCCTGCGCCGCCGCGCTCGCGTGCGCCGCGCTGGTCGCGCTGCCCGCGCATGCGGCACCGATCGACTCGCTGATCAAGTCGGTCAAGTTCGACGACGTCGACGGCGTCAACAAACTGCTCGCGAAGGGCATGGACCCGAACAGCGTCGACAATCAGGGCATGCCGCTGCTCGTGATCGCCGCGCGCGAGAAATCGGACAAGGTCGCGGCCGCGCTGCTCGCGAATCCGAAGACCGATATCGAAATTCTCGACAAGGCCGGCGAGAACGCGATGATGATGGCCGCGCTGACCGGCGACATCGACATCGTGAAGCAGCTGATCGCCAAAGATGCGGAAGTCAACAAGAAGGGTTGGGCGCCGTTGCACTACGCGGCCGCGAACGGTCATGACGACATCGTCAAGGTGCTGCTCGACCACTCCGCCTATGTCGACGCGGGCTCGCCGAACGGCACCACGCCGCTGATGATGGCCGCGCGCGGCGGCCACGTGTCGACCGTCAAGCTG
>DATAQT010000171.1:0-17618 GCA_036264535.1 Paraburkholderia sp.
CCGTCAACGATCTCACGGACCTTCCATGTCGAACCCGAATCACTTTTTCGAAGACTCGCTAGCGGCTCGCGATCCGGCCGTACGCGGCGCCATTCTGAAAGAACTCGAGCGCCAGCAGTCGCAAGTCGAGCTGATCGCGTCGGAAAACATCGTGTCGCGCGCGGTGCTCGACGCGCAGGGCTCGGTGCTGACCAACAAGTACGCGGAAGGGTATCCGGGCAAGCGTTACTACGGTGGTTGCGAATACGTCGACGCGATCGAAACGCTCGCGCTCGATCGCATCAAGCAGCTCTTCAATGCGAAGTTCGCCAATGTGCAGCCGCATTCCGGCGCGCAGGCGAACGGTGCGGTGATGCTCGCGCTGACGAAGCCGGGCGACACGGTGCTCGGCATGTCGCTCGACGCGGGCGGCCATCTGACCCACGGCGCGAAGCCGGCGTTGTCGGGCAAGTGGTTCAACGCGGTGCAGTACGGCGTGCGACGCGACACGATGTTGATCGACTACGAGCAGATCGAGGAGCTGGCGCAACAGCACAAGCCCGCGCTGCTGATCGCCGGTTTCTCCGCCTATCCGCGCGCGTTGGACTTTGCACGGCTGCGGGCGATCGCCGATGGCGCCGGTGCGAAGCTGATGGTGGACATGGCCCATATCGCCGGTGTGATCGCGGCGGGCCGTCATGACAATCCGGTCGCGCATGCGCACGTGGTCACGTCGACCACGCACAAAACCTTGCGCGGTCCGCGCGGCGGCTTCGTGCTGACGAACGACGAAGAGATCGCGAAGAAAATCAACTCGGCGGTGTTCCCCGGCTTGCAGGGCGGCCCGCTGATGCATGTGATCGCCGGCAAGGCGGTCGCGTTCGGCGAGGCGCTGCAGCCGGGCTTCACAACCTATATCGACAGCGTGCTCGCGAACGCGCGGGTGCTGGGCGAAGTGCTGAAAGCGGGCGGCGTCGATCTGGTGACGGGCGGCACCGACAACCATCTGCTGCTGGTCGATCTGCGGCCGAAGGGGCTCAAGGGCAATCAGGTCGAACGGGCGCTGGAGCGCGCGGGCATCACCTGCAACAAGAACGGCATTCCGTTCGACACGGAAAAGCCGACGATCACCTCCGGTATCCGTCTCGGCACGCCGGCGGCGACGACACGCGGCTTCGGCGTCAGCGAGTTCCGCGAAGTCGGGCGGCTGATCGTCGAGGTGCTCGATGCGCTGCGCGCGTCCCCCGAAGGCGATGCCGCAACCGAACAACGCGTGCGCCGCGAGATTTTCGCGCTGTGCGAGCGTTTTCCCATCTACTGAGTACGCGTGGAGCAAACGATGAGTCAACTGCACGAGAACAGCATCATCATCGACGGCCTGAACATTTCGAAGTTCGAGCGCTCGGTGTTCGAGGACATGCGCAAGGGCGGCGTGACCGCGGTGAACTGCACGGTGTCGGTCTGGGAGAGCTTTCAGAAGACCGTCGACAACATCGCCGCGATGAAGGAGCAGATCCGCCAGTACAGCGAGATTCTCACACTGGTGCGCACCACCGACGACATCTTCCGCGCGAAGAAGGAGAACAGGACCGGCATCATTTTCGGCTTCCAGAACGCGCATGCATTCGAGGACAACCTTGGCTATATCGAAGCGTTCAAGGATCTCGGCGTCAACGTGGTGCAACTTTGCTACAACACGCAGAACCTCGTCGGCACCGGTTGCTACGAGCGCGACGGCGGCCTGTCCGGCTACGGGCGCGAAGTGATTCAGGAGATGAACCGGGTCGGCATCATGGTCGACCTGTCGCATGTGGGCGGCAAGACGTCGTCGGAGGCGATCGCGGCTTCGAAAAAACCGGTGTGCTATTCGCATTGCTGCCCATCCGGGCTCAAGGAGCATCCGCGCAACAAGACCGACGGGCAGTTGAAGGAAATCGCCGATGCGGGCGGCTTCGTCGGCGTGACGATGTTCGCGCCGTTCCTGAAGCGCGGACCCGATGCGACCGTCGAGGACTACCTCGAGGCGATCGGGTACGTGGTGAACCTGATCGGCGAGGACCAGGTGGGGATCGGCACGGATTTCACGCAGGGCTACAGCACCGAGTTCTTCGACTGGATCACGCACGACAAGGGCCGTTACCGCCAGTTGACGAACTTCGGCAAGGTCGTGAATCCCGAAGGCATTCGCACGATCGGCGAGTTTCCGAACCTGACGGCCGCGATGGAGCGCGCCGGCTGGAGCGAGACCCGTATCCGCAAGATCATGGGCGAAAACTGGGTACGTGTGTTCGGCGAAGTCTGGACGGTGTGAGCTTCACCCCTTCCTTTTATAGCGGATAAAAACGGAGCCTCCCCATGCACCCCCAACTGCCTATCGACGTCGATCCCGACACCGGCGTCTGGACCACCGACGCGCTGCCGATGCTATACGTGCCGCGTCATTTCTTCACGAACAATCACGTCGCCGTCGAGGAAGCGCTCGGCCGCGACACGTATGCGGAGATTCTCTACAAGGCCGGCTACAAGTCCGCGTATTTCTGGTGCGACAAGGAAGCAAAGCAGCATGGCCTTGCCGGCATGGCGGTGTTCGAGCATTACCTGAACCGTCTGTCGCAGCGCGGCTGGGGCCTGTTCAGGATCGTCGAAGCCGACCCGGCGAGCTCGCATGCGCGCATCGAACTGCGTCACTCGTCGTTCGTGCTCGCGCAGCCGGGCAAGGTCGGCAAGCTTTGCTACATGTTCGCCGGCTGGTTCGCGGGCGCGATGGACTGGGTCAACGACACCGCGCCCGACGGCGCGCGCAAGGGGCCGCCGTCGCAATCGAAGGAAGCACGCTGCGCGGCTGAGGGACACGAGCACTGCGTGTTCGAAGTCGCCCCACGCGCGTCAATCTAATCCGGGCATTCCGAGGTCGACCGCGATGCGTTACCCGAACCTTTTCAAGCCGCTCACATTGAACCAGCTGACGCTGCGCAACCGCATCGTCAGTACCGCGCACGCGGAAGTCTATGCCGAGCCGGGTGGCCTGCCCGGCGACCGTTATATCCGCTACTACGAGGAAAAGGCGAAGGGCGGTGTCGGACTTGCCGTGTGCGGCGGGTCGAGCCCGGTATCGATCGACAGTCCGCAAGGCTGGTGGAAATCGGTGAATCTCGCCACAGATCGAATTGTCGATCCGCTCGCGCGACTCGCCGAAGCGATGCACGCGCACGGCGCGAAAATCATGATTCAGGCCACTCATATGGGACGCCGCTCGGCGTTTCACGGCGAGCACTGGCCGCATCTGATGTCGCCGTCTGGTGTGCGCGAGCCGGTGCATCGCGGCAACGCGAAGATCATCGAGGTCGAAGAGATTCGCCGCATCATCGGCGATTTCGCGGCGGCCGCGAAGCGTGTGAAGGATGCGGGGATGGACGGCATCGAAATCTCGGCCGCGCATCAGCATCTGATCGATCAGTTCTGGAGCCCGCGCACCAACTTTCGCACCGACGAATGGGGCGGCTCGCTCGAGAACCGCCTGCGTTTCGGCGTGGAGGTGTTGCAGGCGGTACGCGCGGCGGTGGGCGCCGATTTCTGCGTGGGCCTGCGCATGTGCGGCGACGAATTTCATGAAGACGGGCTCGATCACGAACAGTTGAAGGAAATCGCCCAGGCAATGAGCGAGAGCGGCCTGATCGACTATCTCGGCGTGATCGGTTCCGGCGCGGACACACACAACACGCTCGCCAACTGCATGCCGCCGATGGCACTGCCGCCCGAGCCGTTCGTGCATCTCGCGGCCGGCATCAAGCAGGTCGTGAAGGTGCCGGTGATGCACGCGCAAAGCATCCGCGACGCAGGCCAGGCCGAACGGCTGCTCGCGAGCGGTATGGTCGACCTCGTCGGCATGACGCGCGCGCAGATCGCCGACCCGCATATGGTCATCAAGATCCGCGATGGCCGCGAGGACGAAATCAAACAGTGCGTCGGCGCGAACTACTGCATCGACCGTCAGTACAACGGGCTCGACGTGCTGTGCGTGCAGAACGCCGCAACCTCGCGCGAAGCGACGATGCCGCACGTGATCGCGAAGTCGCGCGGACCGAAGCGCAAGGTCGTGGTGGTCGGCGCGGGGCCGGCGGGGCTCGAAGCGGCGCGGGTCGCGAAGTCGCGCGGTCACGACGTCGTGCTGTTCGAGAAGAACGATCAGGTGGGCGGCCAGATCATGCTGGCGGCGAAGGCCCCGCAGCGCGAGCAGATGGCGGGCATCGTGCGCTGGTTCGACATGGAGACGAAGCGCCTCGGCGTGGACCGCCGCCTCGGTGTCGCCGCCGACGAGCGGACCATCATGGCCGAGAAGCCCGACATCGTCGTGCTCGCGACCGGTGGTTCGGCGTTCACGTCGCAGGTCGCGGCGTGGGGCGTCGATACAGGGCTCGCGGTCAGTTCGTGGGACGTGCTCGCAGGCATTGTCGAGCCGGGCCGGAATGTGCTCGTGTACGACGGCGTCAGCACGCATGCGGGCGCGGGCGTGGCCGATTTCATCGCAAGCCGCGGCGCGAACGTGGAGATCGTCACGCCCGACGTGAAGGTCGCCGACGACGTCGGCGGCACGACGTTCCCGATCTTCTATCGCCGCCTCTACGCGCAGGGCGTGATCCACACGCCGAATTACTGGCTCGACAGGGTGTACGAGGAAGACGGCAAGAAGATCGCCGTGATCCGCAACGAGTACACCGAGGAGCAGGAGGAGCGCGCGGTCGATCAGGTGGTGATCGAAAACGGCAGTACGCCGAACGACCAGCTTTACTGGCAGCTGAAGCCGGAATCGGTCAATCGCGGTCAGGTCGACGTGCACAGGCTGTTCGCGTCCGAACCGCAGCCGTGCCTCGACGAGCAGCTCGGCAATGGCCGCTTCCTGCTGTTTCGGGTCGGCGACTGCATCTCCATGCACAACATTCACGGCGCGATCTACGACGCGTTGCGCCTTTGCAAGGATTTCTGACGATGAGCCCCGTGTTTGTCATCACCGTCCTGCTGTGGGTGTCGGTTGCCGGTCTCGCGTTCGCGCTCGCGCGCCGCGCCGCCTACTGGCGCGAAGGCCGCGCGACCGCCACGGGGGCGTATGGCTGGACCAATCTGCTCGCGATCCCGAAGCGTTACTTCGTCGATCTGCATCATGTGGTCGCGCGCGATCCGTATATCGCACGCACGCACGTTGCCACGGCAGGCGGAGCGATCCTCGCGATGGCGCTCGTGTTCGTCAACTACGGCCTCGCGATCTACTCGCCGTGGCTCGACAAGCTGATCTTTCTCGCCGCCCTGGCGATGCTGATCGGCACGGTGTTCGTGTGGCGCCGCCGGCATGGCGCGAAGGCGGTTCCCGCCCGGCTCTCGCGCGGGCCATGGGACCAGTTGCCGCTGCTGCTCGGCTCGTTTGCGCTCGGCCTTGCGCTGTTCGTCGCGCTGCCCGCGACGGCGATGTCCGGTGCGCTCGCCGTGATCGTCGCGCTGCTGATCGCGGCCGGCGCATTCACGATGACGTTCGGCGCGGCGCGTGGCGGTCCGATGAAACATGCAGTGGCGGGCTTGCTGCACCTCGCGTTTCATCCGCGTCAGGAGCGCTTTGCCGATTCCGCCGCGGCGCGCGACGCAGTACCGCCGACCGCGCTGAAAACACCGCTGCTCGACGCGAAAGAATACGGCGTCGGCAAACCGGTCGAGTTCCGCTGGAACCAGCTGCTCAGCTTCGACGCCTGCGTGCAATGTGGCAAATGCGAAGCCGCATGCCCCGCGTTCGCGGCCGGTCAGCCGCTCAATCCGAAGAAGCTGATTCAGGATCTGGTGACCGGTATGGTCGGCGGCACCGACGCGCAGTACGCGGGCAGCCCGACGCCAGGCATTGCGCTCGGCAAGCACTCTGGCGCACCGGGCAAGCCGCTGATTTCGGCTCTGATCGAAGCGGACACGCTGTGGTCCTGCACGACCTGCCGCGCCTGCGTGCAGGAGTGCCCGATGCTGATCGAGCACGTCGACGCAATCGTGGACATGCGCCGCAATCAGACGCTCGTCGAAGGCCGCGTGCCGGGCAAGGGGCCGGCGACGCTCGCGAATCTGCGCGAAACCGGCAGCGTCAACGGCTACGACATCGGCGCGCGTTACGACTGGGCCGTCGATCTGCAGGTGCAGGTCGCGCAGCCGGGACGTCCCGTGGACGTGCTTCTGATCGCCGGCGAAAGCGCGTTCGACATGCGCTATCAGCGCACGCTGCGCGCGCTCGTCAAGGTTCTGAACCGCGCGGGCGTCGATTACGCGGTGCTGGGCGGCGTCGAAACCGATACCGGTGACACCGCGCGGCGGCTCGGCGACGAAGCGACGTTCCAGCAACTGGCCCGCACGCTGATCGGCACGCTCGCGCAGTACTCGTTCGCGCGCATCGTCACTGCCGATCCGCACGTGCTGCATAGTTTGCGCAACGAATATCGCGCGCTCGGCGGCTTCTATCGGGTACAGCATCACACGGCGCTGATCGACGAACTGATCGCGAGCGGCAAACTGTCGCCGCACGCGGCCGCCGCCGTGGTGGAGCGCAACATCACCTATCACGATCCCTGTTATCTCGGCCGCTACAACGGCGAGACGGAAGCGCCGCGCCGCGTGCTGAAGAGCATCGGCATCAAGGTGATCGAGATGGAGCGTCACGGCCTGCGCGGGCGCTGCTGCGGTGGCGGCGGCGGCGCACCGTTGACCGATGTTCCGGGCAAACGGCGGATTCCCGACATCCGCATCGACGATGCGCGCGCGAGCGGCGCGGAGATCGTCGCGGTCGGCTGCCCGAATTGCACGGCGATGCTCGAAGGGGTGGTGGGGCCGCGTCCCGAAGTGCTGGACGTGGCCGAACTGGTCGCGGCGGCGCTGGAGTAACGCGATGACGAACACGCTCCAAAGAATCGATCCGCGTCGCCCGTTCACACTGACGGCGCAGGGACTCAGGCGCATTACGCTCGGCGTCGTTGGGGTTGCTGGCGAGGCGGATGCGGGCAGTGCCACGCGATCCGATGCGCGTCACGCTACGCATCACGAACAGCCGAGGCCGCGCCGCACGACGGCCACGCCGCACCACGTGCTGCTCGTCGCGGCGCACACGGACCGCGGCGCACTCGATGAGCACGCGCGCCAGACGCTGGCCGGCGCCGCGCTGATCGCGGACGCGCACACCGAAGTCGTGCTGCTCGTGCTCGGCGAATTCACCGGCGACGCTGCCGCGCTCGGCGCCGACAAGCTGATCGAATTGCCGAGGTTCGATCGCCGCACCTACGCGCCGGACGATGAACTGAACGCGCTGGCCGCCTGCGTGGCGGCCTACGCGCCAGCGCATGTCTTTTTGCCCGACAACGCGACGGGCGATGGCGAACTCGGCCGTCGTTATGCGGCGGCGGCCGAAGCAACTGTCGCGACGCATGTCGTCGAGATCGATGCCGGGCACGTCGCCAGTTATATCCGCGCGCATACGGCGCTCGCCAGCCGCGCGCTGCCCGAGGTGGTACTGCTTGCGCCGAATGCGGTCGATCCGAAGCTGCCGTTCGTCGGCGCGGGCGAGCGGGTCGCGTGGCGCTTCGACCGTGAAGCAGAAGCAGCGGCCGCGCAGCGCGTGGTGCGCGATCTCGGCATCGACGAAATGGACGCCGCGCAAGTCGCACTGGAAGAGGCGGACTTCATCGTGTCAGCGGGCAACGGGGTGAGCGACGTGCCCGCGTTCGAGCGGCTCGCCGCCACCCTCGGCGCGGCGATCGGTGCGAGCCGGGTCGCCGTCGACGACGGCAAGTTCACGCGCGACAAGCAGATCGGCGCCACCGGCAAGACCGTCGAGGCGAGCGTGTATATCGCGTTCGGTATTTCCGGCGCGGTGCAGCATCTGCAGGGCATCAAGGATTGCCGCCACGTCATCGCGGTGAATCTCGACGCGAGCGCGCCGATCGCGAAGCGCGCGAATCTGACCGTGATCGCGGATGCGCAGGAAACCATCGCGGCGCTCAACGAGGCGGCGGCCGCGGCGCGCGACGCGCGCGCCACCTCGGCCGCGCTGCTCAAGCCGGGCAAGCTTGCCGAAGGAGTACTCGCATGAAGATCGCCGTGCTGGTTTCAGTCGGACGCCATCCGGTCAGTGGCGTGGCGCGCTACAGCCGCAACGATGCCGCGGCGTTGACGTTGGCGTTGTCGCTCGTCAGAACGAACGGCGCGACGCTCGACGTGCTGCACGCGGGCGACCCGGCGAACCCCGCGTTGAAGGAGTATCTGGCGCTCGGCGCGGGTTCGGTCGAAGTGCTCGAGATGCCGCCCGCCGCCGACCCGGCGCCGCGACTCGCCGCGCGTTTGCGTGGCTACGAATTGGTGTTGACCGGCACGCGCGCCGAAGGCGGCTTCGATAGCGGCATGCTGCCGTATCGCCTCGCGCATGCGCTGGCGGTGCCGCTCGTCGGCGCCGCCGTCGATCTCGCTCTGTGCGACGGCTGTGCGCAGGTCCGGCAGTTCATGCCGAAGGGCCTGCGACGGCGCATCGAAGTGCAGTTGCCCGCGTTGATCGCCGTGCATCCGCTCGCCAACGCGGCGACCTCGTACGCCTATGCGCGGCTTCGCGAAGGCACGATCCAGTGCAACGCCGCGCCGCGTGACGGCGACCGGCATCCAACTGCTCCCGACCAGTCCGCATGGACCATCGGCCCCGCCACCACGAAACCGGTCCGGCTCGCCGCCGCCGAAAAGCGCTCGGGCCACGCTCGCATGCTCTCGGCGACGACGACCGAGAGCCGCGGCGGCAGCGTCGTAATTGACGGGAGTTGTGTCGAAAAAGCACAAGTGATCCTCGCGTATTTGCGCGAGCATCAACTGGTGGATTACTGAATTCCGGTTCGGGCCAGCATGCGACCAGGAGGGCCTGGCGCGGCGCCAGACGTGACACGCAACGGAGCACACCATGAAAGTTTCCGCAGACGTTCGCGCAATGATCGAACGCCGCAAGCCGAATCACACGCTGGAAGCGCCGTTCTATACGCGCGAGGACATTTTCGCGCTCGACATCGACGCGATTTTCCGCCAACACTGGATTCAGGTCGCGGTCGAACCCGACGTGCCCGAGCCGGGCGACTACGTGACGGTGGAAATCGGCGAGGATTCGATCCTGATCGTGCGCGACGACGACATGCAGGTGCGCGCATTTCATAACGTGTGCCGCCATCGCGGCTCGCGTCTGTGCAATAACGGCAAGGGTTCGCTCGGCAATATCGTCTGTCCGTATCACAGCTGGACGTACAGCCTGAATGGCGACCTGATGTTCGCCGAGCATATGGGCGAACAGTTCGACCGCTGCAAACATAGTCTGAAATCGGTACACGTCGAGAGTCTCGCCGGATTGATTTTCATCTGCCTCGCCGAGCAGCCGCCGACCGATTTTTCCGTGATGCGCGCCGCGATGGAGCCGTATCTGTTGCCGCACGATCTGGCAGGCTGCAAGATCGCCGCGTCGATCGACATCATCGAGGAGGGCAACTGGAAGCTGACGATGGAGAACAATCGCGAGTGCTATCACTGCGTCGCGAACCATCCGGAGCTGACCATCTCGCTGTACGAATATGGCTTCGGCTATCAGCGCACGCCGGCGAACGAGGAGGGCATGGCCGCGTTCGAAGCGACGGTCGCGCGCCGCACCGCGCAGTGGGAATCAATGCAGTTGCCGTCGGCGGAAATCGATCGGCTCGCTGATCTGGTCACCGGGTTTCGCACTCAACGTCTACCGCTCGATCGCGACGGCGAATCGCAGACGCTCGACGCAAAAGTCGCGTCGAAGAAACTGCTCGGCCGCTTCGAACTGCCCGATCTCGGCGGACTGTCGTTCTGGACCCAGCCGAATTCGTGGCATCACTTCATGAGCGACCATGTCGTCAGTTTCTCGGCGATTCCGCTGTCGGCCGGCAAGACGCTGGTCCGCACCAAATGGCTCGTGCACAAGGACGCGCGCGAAGGCATCGATTACGACCTCGAGAATCTGACCGCCGTGTGGCGCGCGACCAACGACCAGGATCGCACGCTCGTCGAATATTCGCAGCGCGGCGCGATGAGCAGCGCGTATGAGCCGGGCCCGTACTCTCCGTTCACCGAAGGGCTCGTCGAGAAGTTCTGCGATTGGTACATCGGCCGCCTCGCGGATTACGATGCGAGGCCGCAGGCGTCGCACGGCGAGAAAGTCGTGTCGTTCGCGCGCTGAGCGCAATGCCGCAATGAGGAGCGGGGGACAACCATGATGCGCGAGCAGGCCATGTTTCAACCGGGCATCGAGCGGAATTCCTGTGATGCGCCAAGCCGCGTGACGCAGTCGCGCTTCTGGGATGCGTTGCCGGCGCGCTGGAACAGCGACGCCGACGACACGCTCGAGTGCTGCCAGGTCCGCAATGAAACGCACGACGTGAAGAGTTTTTTCTTCCGCGCGCCATCCGGGCGGGCGTTCGTGTTCGAGCCGGGGCAGTTCATCACGCTGGAACTGGAGATCGACGGCGCGACGGTCAATCGCTGCTATACGATCTCGTCGCCACCCACCCGGCCGCATACGATTTCGATAACAGTGAAGCGCGTGCCGGGCGGCCCGGTGTCCAACTGGCTGCACGACCATCTGCATGCCGGCATGCAGGTACGCGTGCTGGGGCCGAGCGGCGAATTCACCTGTGCGCGGCATCCGGCGCGCAAGTTCCTGTTTCTGTCGGCCGGCTCGGGCATTACGCCGCTGATGTCGATGAGTCGCACGCATCATGAACTCGGCGAGGATAGCGATATCGTCTTCGTGCACAGCGCGCGCACGCCGGACGACATCATCTTCGCCCGCGAGCTCGATCTGATCGCCGCGAATCAGGCGCGTTTTCGCACCGCGTTCGTGTGCGAACGCGTGGGCGCGCGCACCAATTGGCCTGGCATCACCGGCTTTCTGACGCTGCCGTTGCTAAAACTGATTGCGCCGGATTTCCTCGAGCGCGAGATTTTCACCTGCGGCCCGGCGCCTTATATGCAGGCCGTGCGCAATCTGCTCGATGAGGGCGGCTTCGACCGCAAGCATTATCACGAAGAAAGCTTCTCGTTCGAGACCGTCAGCGAAGTGGCCGCGCAATTGGCTGAAGCGCATGTCGCGGACGTGCTGCGGGATGCGCACGATCCGGTCGAAACCGCAATGCGTTTCAAGGTGAGCTTTACGCGCAGCCATCGCGAGATCGAGTGCGGCGGCGGCCAGCATGTGCTCGATGCGGCGAAGCAGGCGGGCGTGCGGCTGCCGGCCTCATGTACGCAAGGCATGTGCGGGACCTGCAAGGTGAAGCTCGTGTCCGGCGAAGTGGCGATGAAGCACGCGGGCGGTATCCGTCAGCGGGAGATCGATCAGGGCATGGTGCTGCTGTGCTGCAGCAAGCCGCTGACCGATCTCGTCGTCGACAAGTAACGCGACAGGTAGTACGAAAAAACAAGGCCGGCACCGGGCGGATTTGCGTGGAAGTCGCATGCGGACAACTGCATGTCGCAAAACAACGCTACCGGGCAATTCTGGTTGGCGATTCTGAATGGGCGATGAGCGGTTCGATGGCAAACGCGTCAATGGGCAACTGGATCAACGGGAGAACGTCGATGAGACTGATCGGAAAGATAGTGGTGGCAAGCGCGTTGGGGACGATGCTGGCGGCGGGCAGTGTGAGCGTGTCGGCCGATTCGAAGCCGACCATCAAGATCGGCTACGTGGAGGGCTGGGACGACAGCGTCGCGACGTCGAACGTGGCCGCGGAGGTGATCGAGAAACGCCTCGGTTATCAGGTGCAACTGGTGCCGGTCGCGGCCGGCGTGATGTGGCAGGGTGTGGCGCGCGGCGATCTCGACGCGACGCTGTCCGCGTGGCTGCCGGTCACGCACGGCGCGTACTGGAACAACTTCAAGGACAAGGTGGTCGACCTCGGGCCGAACTTCAACGATGCGAAGATTGGTCTGATCGTGCCGGACAACGCGGACGTGAAGAGCGTCGGCGATCTGGAGGCGAAGAAGGCCGAATTCGGCGCGCGCATCGTCGGCATCGACGCCGGCGCGGGCGTGATGCAGAAAACCAGCGAGGCGATCAAGGCCTACGGGCTCGACTATCAGCTGATGCCGAGCTCAGGCAGTGCGATGACCGCCGAGCTCGCGCGCTCGGAGGCGGCCAGCAAGCCGATCATCGTGACCGGCTGGAAGCCGCACTGGATGTTCGCAAAGTACAAGCTGAAATTCCTCGACGATCCGAAGAAGGTGTTTGGTGAAGCGGAGCACGTGGATAGCGTCGTCAATCCCGAGCTCGAGAAGAAAGCGCCGACAGTGGTCGCGTTCCTCAAGAAATTCCAATGGAAGCCGGGCGAGATCGACACGGTGATGCTGGCCACGCAGAATGGCGAAAAACCGACCGCGGCCGCCGATGCATGGATCAGCGCGCATTCGGATCGCGTGGATAGTTGGGTGAAGTGAGTCGGCCAGCGTAGACGCAGCACGCGAAAACGCCGCTTTCTAGCGGCGTTTCTCTGTTTACCGCAGCACGACGGTGCGCTCGCCGTTGATGAACACGCGCCGCTCGACGAACGCCTTGACCGCGCGCGCGAGCGTAATGCATTCGACATCGCGCCCGGTCGCGAGCAGCCGTTCGGGGCTGTACGCGTGATCGACCCGCTCGACTTCCTGCTCGATGATCGGCCCTTCGTCGAGATCGTCGGTGACGAAATGCGCGGTCGCGCCGATCACTTTGACGCCGCGCGCATGGGCCTGATGATACGGTCTCGCCCCCTTGAAACCGGGCAGGAACGAATGGTGGATGTTGATCGCGCGCGCGGCGAGCGCGCGGCTCGTTTCGGCTGACAGGATCTGCATGTAGCGCGCGAGAATCAGCAGCTCCGCGCCGGACGTGTCGAACAGCTCGAGTAGCTGCGCTTCCTGTTGAGGCTTCGTGTCGGCTGTAATCGGCAGATGATGGAACGGCAGTCCGTGCTGCCGCGCGAGCGGTTCGAGGTCGCGATGATTCGACCCGATGCCTGCGATGTCCATCTTCAGTTCGCCCATGCGCCAGCGAAACAGCAGATCGGCGAGACAGTGTTCGAGTTTGGACACCATGATCAGGACTTTCGGCCGGCTCGCCAGATCGTGGATCGCCCACGTCATACGGAAACGTTCGGCGATCGGCGTGAATTCCTGCGTCAGCGTGGCCAATTGCAGCGCATCGTCCCGATCGACGTGGTGAAACACGCAGCGCAGGAAAAAGCGCTCGCTGAGCTCGTCGTCGAATACGGTGAGTTCGTCGACATAACAACGATGCCGCTCGAGAAAGCCGGCGACGGCGGCAACCTGGCCCGCCGCGCTCGGACACGCGACGGTGAGAACCAGCTGAGCAGGGCGGGAAATGGCGGACATAAGTTCTCCACAGGGACGATCGGGCGATGCCGCGGGGCGCGGCGCGCATGGTCGCAGTAGAGCAAATCGGGTGATTGCGCGGCTAGAAGCTAACCGCCGTTGCACTGGAATGGGAACGCCAGGTGGGTCGGCGGGCTCGGTCCGTATTAGTCCGCGGGGTCCGTCGCGAGCCTGCGTTTGAGCGTATCGATCAACGCGCGCACTTTCGCCGGCGGGTGACTGGTCGGCGGAAACACGGCCTGAATGCTCGCAGGCGCGGTGGCCCAGTCGGGCAGCAGCCGGATCAGCCGTCCCGTGGCGACGTCGTCGCCGATCGAAAAATCCGTCAACAGACCGAAGCCGCCGCCGGCCAGCGTCGCGGCGCGGCAGGCATCGGCGGTGTTGACGCGCAATGCGGACGCGCAGCGCACGCTGACGGTATTGCCATCGACGTGCCGCAGATCGAGCGTCAACGGATGAGGCAGCACCGACAGTGCGCAATAGGGCAACGCCTCCAACGCGGCCGGCGTGCGCGGCACGCCCCACGTCTGGACGAACCCCGGACTCGCGACGAGCCATTTGACGAAGCTCCCGAGCTTCACCGCGCGATAGTTGGAATCCGCGAGACGTCCAAGCCGGATCGCGACGTCGATACCGTCGGCAATCAGGTCGACGTACCGGTCGCTGCTCAGCAGTTCGACGTCGAGCTGCGGATGGGTGTGGCGCAATTCGACCAGTGCGGGGGCGACGACGAGCGTCCCGTAGTCGTTCGGCGCACTGACGCGCAGCGTGCCGCTCAGCGGCGACGTTTCCCCGCCGAGGGCGTTCAGCGCGTCTTCCGCGGCGCGCAGAATCTTTACGCTCGCCTCGTAGAACGCCCGGCCCGCTTCGGTGACGCCGAGCCGCCGCGTGGTGCGCACGAGCAGGCTCGCGCCGACTTCGGCCTCGAGCCGCTGCATGTGCGTGCTGACCATCGTTTTGGCGAGTCCGAGCCGCGTGGCCGCGGCGCTCAGCGAGCCCGCGTCGATGACCGCGACGAAGATCGCGAGGCGGTTCAGATTCACGTTGCGCACATCGGCCATGATCGATTGTCCATCTTCGCTTGACTGTGTTTCCCGGATTATCGGGCTTCCCCGCGACAGTGCCTACGTCTTATTCTCGCCGTGTCACTCATCGCAAACGGAGCTTGCCATGCCTGCCGCCAGACCCGCCGAGCCTATCAAGCTCTATACGACACTGCTCTCAGGCCACGGCCATCGCGTGAAGCTGTTTCTGACACTGCTCGACCTGCCGTTCGCGGTCATCGAGCTGAACATGAAGGCAGGCGATAACCGCGAGCCCGAGTATCTCGCGCTGAATCCGTTCGGCCAGGTGCCGACGATCCAGGACGGCGAACTCACGCTATTCGATTCGAACGCGATTCTCGTCTATCTGGCGAAGCGTTATGGCGACCCGTCGTGGCTGCCGGACGATCCGCGCGGCGCGGCGGCGGTGCAGCGGTGGCTGTCGCTCGCGGCTGGCCAGATCGCATACGGTCCGTGCGCGGCGCGACTCGTCACTGTGTTCGGTGCGCCGCTCGATCACGAGCAGGCGAAGAAGGTCGCCGTCAAGCTGTTCGACGTGATCGACGAGGAACTGGGCGCCAAACCATTCGTGGCCGGCGCTCGCGTGACGATCGCCGATATCGCCGCGCACACGTATATCGCCCACGCGCCCGAGGGCGGCGTGTCGTTGCAGCCTTATCCGAACATTCGCGCCTGGCTGAGTCGCGTGGAGGCATTGCCGCGGTTCATCGCGATGCCCTCGACCAAGGCGGGGTTGCTGGCGGCGTGATTCGCGTTTAGCGCCGCGCCAGAGTTTGCATAGGAGTCCGATCATGTCCGAGTTTGTGCCACTGAACAGCTGGGGGACGGAGGCGTCGCCGTTTCATGCCGGCGAGCAGGCCGTGCAGCAGCGTGCCGGTGTGCGTGACGCGGCGGAGTCGATGGGGCGTCGCGGGATTCGCCGTTTCATGCCGGAGCAGCATCGCGAATTTTTCTCCGCGCAGCCGTTCGTCGTGATCGGCGGCGTCGATGCGAGCGGTCAGCCGTGGGCGACGCTGCGTGCCGGTGCGCCGGGTTTTGTCTCGTCACCGGATGCGCGGTCGTTGCGCATCGAAGGCGGCGCACTGGCTGGCGATCCGCTCGCCGCGACCTGGCGAGAAGGCGCGCTGCTCGGTGGGTTGGGCATCGAGCCGCGCACGCGGCGCCGCAATCGGGTCAATGGGGTCGTTCGGGCGGTGGAAGGGGAGACCTTGCAGGTCGAAGTCATGCAGAGCTTCGGCAATTGCCCGAAGTACATCCAGAGCCGCACGCCCGTCTTCATCGACAGGGATGCGGCAGCGGCACGCGGGCAGCCCGAGATCGCCACGCAACTGAGCAGTGCCGACCGCGAATTGCTCGCGCGCGCGGACACGTTCTTTATCGCCAGTGCGAATCTGAGCGAGGAGGCGGGGCTGGGGAAGGGCGTCGACGTTTCGCATCGCGGCGGCGCGCCGGGCTTCGTGCGCGTGGACGACGCGAACACGCTCACCACACCCGACTACAGCGGCAACCGCTTTTTCAACACGATCGGCAACCTCACGCACGATCCGCGCGCTGGCCTGCTGTTTATCGACTTCGCAAGCGGCGATCTGCTTTATCTCGCGGTGCAGGCAGAGATCATCTGGGATGGCGATGAACTCGCGTCATTCCCAGGTGCGCAGCGGCTCGTGCGGTTTCACGTGAACGAAGTGCGGCGCAGCCGGGGCGCGTTGCCGTTCCGATGGTCGGAGGTCGAACTGGCGCCGCAGTTTGTGCGGAAGGTCCGCGAAAGCGCATGACCGGATGTGCCGGTGCCGGCGTCAGCTGGGCACGGGCGCCGCGCTACAGGGCATTCCTGCCGAGCCGATAGGACACACCGAGTCGGGTCGCCAGTTGCCACACATACACTCGGGAGTACGAGATGCCGAACTGACGGTTGATCAGTTCGCGCACGCGCGTATTGCTCCAGCCGTCGGCGTCGAAACCGTAATCGCGCGGCGAGCCTTTCAGCGCCTGCGCGAGCCAGTCCAGATCCGCCACCGCGAGCGCGGAATGGCGGCCGCCGACGCTCATGTTTCTGAGCGCGTCGAGTCCGCCTTGCTCGAGCAACTTGCGATATCGCTCGACCGTGGTCTTTGCCATGCGCATCTCTTTCGCGACCTCGGCCGCCGCGACGCCTTCGAGCAGCTTCTTTCCCGCCGCGAGACGCCGTGCGACCGTAGGCAAATCGTCATTTGGTGGATGCATCGCAGAACTCCGCCGTTGGGCTCGCTCACCGGACTGCAGTCGGTTACTGGGGTAGACAGAGAAAGAGGGCGTGCAACTTACAGATAATCGAAAAGTCATCGCCTGTGTCCAAAAGAATAAAAAATCAATCGCGTCTTTCATCTGATAGAAATGACGTAAACGTGGCGTAAGTCGATCCGTACGACTTTTTCTTTCTAAAATATCAAACTTCCCTCTTGCGATTGAATTTAACGTTTGCTAACCTGAATGAACTGATTTAAACAACAGTATCAATCTAGCGGCACGCGTTGCTCCGACCCGGTCGGATACCGCCAGATCGCGCGCGCCTTGGCGTCTGGCGCTTTTCAGCGTGGCAGCCTGTCAGAAGGGTGGACCTTTCCCGAAGCACGGCTTCCTGTTTTGCGAATGTTATTGGCATGCATTTTTCGATGCAGGGTGCGATATTCGCCGGAAACCTGCGAAAAAAGGTCCGCAAAACAGAAAATGCTTTCGTCGCGTTTTTTCGAGCGGGATTATCGGTAATCAAGGAATTCCAATGCAGAGCGCCACTGTAAATCCCAGGGTCAGTAACCGTCTGCTTAATTTAACTACCTCGTTCAAAAACCGGAATTACTTTACATCGGGCACTTTCTGACCCGATACGCATAGTTGCAATGAAAAATGACAGCGCTTCCATCGGCTGCTATTGGCGACCTTGGAGTGCAAGCGGACGGTAAGGAGAACGACATGAACACGGATAGGACCCGCGATATTGCCTCGATGCTATTACGTGCCGCGAGGCGCAAAAGGCTCGTGACGTATCAGGAACTGCACGCGCTCTTCAGTCGCGACGAGCCGTTGTACAGTCGCTATCGCGCATTGGAGGAGGCCGCACGCTCGTTGAGCGATTGCACCTCGCTCGACTATGGCTGCCTGATGAGTCTC
>DATAQT010000200.1:0-4252 GCA_036264535.1 Paraburkholderia sp.
CCGATCTGTGCGCACGAGCCGACGGTGGCCCACGTGTCGACCATCGTGCCTTCATCGACGTACGCGCCGATGTTGGTGTACGACGGCATCAGCACGACGTTCTTCGCAATGAACGAGCCGCGGCGCGCGATGGCGGGCGGCACGACGCGGAAGCCGCCTGCGGCGAAGTCTTCAGCCGTGTAGTTGGCGAACTTCGACGGCACCTTGTCGTAGAACTGCGAGTAACCGCCAGCCGGCATCGGCGCGTTGTCTTCGAGGCGGAACGACAGCAGCACGGCCTTCTTCAGCCACTGATTGACGACCCAGTCGCCGTCCTTCTTTTCGGCGACGCGCAGCGCGCCCTTGTCGAGTTGCTCGATGGCATGCGCGACGGCTTCGCGCACGTCGGCGGGCGCGGCCTTCGGCGACAGGTCGGCGCGGTTGTCCCAGGCGGTATCGATGATGCTCTGAAGTTGTTGCGACATAAGCGTGATTTTCTGAAGGTTGAAGTCTGAAGAAGGGGATGCGGCGCGGCTCAGGCTGCACTCAGTTGGTACGGAGCGAGCGGCAGAATTCGACGATCCGCTGCGCACCTTCGGTGCATTCGTCGACGTCGGCGACGAGCGCGAGGCGCACGAAATTGCGGCCGGGGTTCACGCCGTGCGCGGTGCGCGCGAGGAACGAGCCCGGCAGAACCGTCACATTATAGTCGGCGTAGAGGCGCTGGGCGAACTCGGTGTCCGTGAGGCCGGTGCGCTCGACGTTGACCCACAGGTAGAACGCGGCGTCGGGCAGGCGCACGTCGAGCACGTCGGCAAGCATCGGCGTGACGGTCGTGAACTTCCGCAGGTACTTCGCGCGGTTCTCGCGCACGTGCGTCTCGTCGCTCCACGCGACCACGCTCGCGCTCTGGAAAACGGTCGAGAGCGCCGTGCCGTGGTAGGTGCGGTACAGCAGGAACGCCTTGAGAATCGCGGCGTCGCCGGCGACGAAGCCCGAGCGCATGCCGGGTACGTTCGAGCGCTTCGACAGGCTCGACAGCATCACGAGGCGCTCGAAGCCGCGTCCGAGCTTGTGCGCCGCTTCGAGGCCGCCGAGCGGCGGCTTCGATTCGTCGAAATAGATTTCCGAATAGCACTCGTCCGAGGCGATCACGAAGCCGTGGCGGTCCGACAGCGCGAACAGCTCGCGCCAGTCGTCGAGCGTGAGCACGGCGCCGGTCGGATTGCCCGGCGAGCAGACGTACAGCAGTTGCGTGCGGGCCCACACGTCGGCGGGCACGGCCGAGTAGTCGCACGCGAAGTTGCGCGCCGGGTCGCTGTTGACGAAGTAGGGCTGCGCGCCACCGAGCAGCGCAGCGCCTTCGTAGATTTGGTAGAACGGGTTCGGACAGAGTACGATCGCAGGCTGCTCGTCAGCATCGCGGCGCGGATCGAGCACCGTCTGCGCGAGCGCGAACAGCGCCTCGCGCGAGCCCGCCACCGGCAGCACCTCGGTGAGCGGATCGAGCGGCGGCAGGTTGTAGCGTTGCGCGACCCATCTGGCGATCGACTCGCGCAGCGGCGCCGAGCCGAGCGTGGCCGGATACGCGGCGAGGCCGCCGAGCGAATCGATGACGGCGTCGCGGATCAGCGGCGGAGTCGGATGCTTCGGCTCGCCGATGCCGAAGCTGATATGCGCGAGACCGGAGGGCGGCGTGACGTCCTTGAAAAGCACGCGCAGCTTTTCGAACGGATAGGGCTGAAGAGAGTCGAGTAGCGGATTCACGGACGAAATGGCCTGATCGGGATGGACGCGGACGAAAGGCGGGACAACCGGATGCGCGCGCCGGCGGGCGCCGGTGCATCGAACATGAAACGGCGTCCCTGTGCGCGATGGACTGGCCAGCGACGAGCCGGCTGCCAGCAGCGGCGAACGGACGATTATAGCGTGGCCCGCCTGAGGCGCGGCGGCCCGCGGGGAAAGCGGGAGCTTGACCCACGGCGCGGGAGCAACCCGTGAGGCGGCGCGCCGAAGCGTCGTAGCGGCAAAGGCGCGAACCCCGCACGGGGCGCCTGAAAGAATACGCGGAGAATACGCAGGAGCAGCAATGTACGCAGCAGTTCAGGAGACATCCGCTCTCGCCGGTGTGAACACGGCGGACGCAATCACGAGGCGCGCAGCGATCCGGGCAGTCGACGGATTGGCTACGACAACCGCCAGCGAAACCCACGGCCAAAGCGGCCAGACCCTCGCGCGAATCACCCACGGCAGCCCCCGGAGCCTCACGCCATGACCAACTGGCTTCGCAACGGCTGGCCGACGCTCGCGATCATGCTGGGCGCGTCGGTCTGGGGGATGGTCTGGTATCCACTACGCATGCTGGCCGCGCTCGGCGTGACCGGCACGGCCGCGAGCGCGCTCACGAGCGGCACCGGCTGCCTGTTCGTGCTGCTCGTGCGGCGTCGCGCGCTGAAGACCGTGCGTTGGCACTGGCTGCTGCCGGCGCTCGCGCTCGCCGCAGGCATCACGAATCTCGGCTTCGTGTGGGGCGCGATCCACGGGCAGGTGATGCGCGTGCTGCTGCTGTTCTACCTGACGCCCGCGTGGACCGCGCTGTTCGCGCATTTCATCCTGCACGAGCGGCTCACGTGGTCGGGCGCGGCGCTCGCCGCGCTGTCGCTCGTCGGCGCGATGACGATGCTGTGGTCGCCGCAACTCGGCATCCCGGTACCCGGCAATCCCGCCGAATGGGCCGGGCTCGCCGGCGGCATGGGCTTCGCGATGAGCAATGTCCTGATCCTGAAGACGAGCCGTGTGCTGCCGGACATGAAGCCCGAAATGCGCACCGCGACGATCTTCGGCGGCGCGGCGCTGTTCGGCGCGTTCGCGTCACTGTTCGAGCCGATGTCCGCGCCGCCCACCGGCGCGCATCTGGGCACCGCGGCGCTGCTCGTACTCAGTCTCGGTCTGCTGCTCGCATCGAACAATATGCTCGTGCAGTACGGGCTTTCGCGCGTGCCGGCCAATCGCGCGTCGATCATCATGCTGTTCGAGCTCGTCGTGACGGCGCTGTCGGCGTGGCTGTTCGCCAGCGAAATCCCAGCCCCGCGCGAATGGGCCGGCGGCGCGTGCATCGTGCTCGCGTCGGCGCTGTCGAGCTGGGTGCATCGCACGAAGACGGTGCCGCCCGATCCCGCCATCAGTGACACGGATCCGCCTGGCGAGCCAGGTGGCGGCGACAGCGGACCGGGTGGCGGACACGGCCGCGACGGCGACAGTGCCGACCACCAAAAGCCCGGTAAGAATCGCCCACGCGCGATGGTATGATTCCCCCTCATTAGCCGGCGCTTGCGTACCTGCGGGTGCCTGAGTTGTCCTTGAGCGCACGTGGCCGGCACCAAAATGCGAAGGCTCGCGAGGTTGCGTGGGCCGTCCCGCCTCGGCGGTGAACGACTGGCGCAACCTCGCGAGCCACCTACTACTTTCTCTTTTCAAACAGCGAAATCGCCGTGCGTCTCACCTCGATCAAACTCGCTGGTTTCAAATCCTTCGTCGATCCCACGCATTTCCAGGTCCCCGGCCAGCTGGTCGGCGTGGTCGGACCGAACGGGTGCGGCAAATCCAACATCATCGACGCCGTGCGCTGGGTGCTCGGCGAATCGCGCGCATCTGAATTGCGCGGCGAGTCGATGCAGGACGTGATCTTCAACGGCTCGACCGGCCGCAAGCCCGGCAGCCGCGCGAGCGTCGAACTCGTGTTCGACAACGCGGACGGCCGCGCCGCCGGCCAGTGGGGCCAGTATGCCGAGATCGCCGTGAAGCGCGTGCTGACGCGCGACGGCACCTCGAGCTACTACATCAACAACCTTCCGGCGCGGCGTCGCGACATCCAGGACATCTTCCTCGGCACCGGGCTCGGACCGCGCGCGTACGCGATCATCGGGCAGGGCATGATCTCGCGGCTGATCGAGGCGAAGCCCGAAGAGCTGCGGGTGTTCCTCGAAGAAGCCGCCGGCGTGTCGAAGTACAAGGAACGCCGCCGCGAGACCGAGAACCGTCTGCACGACACGCGCGAGAACCTGACGCGCGTCGAGGACATCGTCCGTGAGCTCGGCTCGAACCTCGAGAAGCTGGAGGGGCAGGCGGTCGTCGCGACGCGTTATCGCGAGCTGCAAGGCGACGGCGAGGAAAAGCAGCGTCTGTTGTGGCTGTTGCGCAAGAACGAGTCGGCCGGCGAGCAGCAGCGCCAGCAACGCGCGATCGAGCAGGCGCAGATCGACCTCGAAGCGCA
>DATAQT010000282.1:0-2166 GCA_036264535.1 Paraburkholderia sp.
GGTTTCAACCACAACGGTGCGTTCGCCTCGAACGGCAGACGCATCGCCTTCATGCCGTATTCGCTGCCGATCGCCAGGATCAACCCGAGCACGGTCGGATGCAGATGAAAATGCTTGTGTGTGTTGACGTGGTCGAGCGTCAGCCCGGTTTGCGCAAAGGCGTCGAACTGTGCGCGAATCTCCCGCGCGAGTTGTTTGCGCACATGCGGCAGGAAGAAAAACCGTACGCCGTCACGCACCATGTTGTCGCCGAAACGGCCGTGCTCGTCGAGCAACGCGCGAATCGCCGCGCGCGGTATGAGCGCCGCGCCGTCGGCCAGCACCAGATGCAGACCGACCCGCAATTGCGGAAGCTCGCGGGCACGCGCCACCGCGTCGCGAACAGCCGGCGCGCCGATCATCAGGCTCGCCGCGCTCAGTACGCCATCGCGATGCGCCCACTCGACCGCCTGGTTCACGCGCTGATGCAGGCCGAAATCGTCGGCGGTGACAATCAGCCCGCGTGGCTTAGCCGCCATCCGAAGCCTCCATCGCATCCATCACGTTCAGGCGAGCGCTGCGCGCCCCCGCCGACGTCTCGACCGGCACACGCACGCCGCGCCACATCACATGCGAGCCGAACGCGCCGGCTAGCCATTGCAGCGCCAGCAGCATGTCGCGTAACGGCACGAGCGGCAGGTCGCGCCAGAACGTGCGCTGACGACGCGCGGCACGCCAATGCAGCAACAGGCGCGCGCCCAGGATGGCCGCCGTGCCGGCCGCGCTCGCGAGCGCGGCGACAACCTGTGTGTGATCGCGTGGATCCGTCGCGAACCAGTTGGTCAGCCACGTGCCGGCCAGCAGCCACGGCGTCGCGAACGTGATGACGAGAGATGCGAAGCCGAACGGGTTCACCGAGCGGATCGTGCGCAGCCAGCGCGTTTCACGCTGCCACAGCGCGGCGAAGGTCGGCTCGATCACATCGGTGGCCACCATCACGCGCGAGAGCACCGTTTGCAGTCCCAACGCGCGCACGTGTTCGGCCAGCCAGTAATCGTCCGCGAGACAGTTTTTCAGCGCGTCGAAACCGCCGATGCGCTCGAGCGTCGCGCGGCGCAACGCGAGGGTTGCACCGAAGCCGAAGCGGCGCGAACCCGCCGCGTGCGCGACACGCACCGACGGCGCGAACCACTCGTTGATGAACAGCGCGCCCACCCGCGGCCAGAACCCGCCGACGCCCCGCGCGGTGTACAGACAGGTGACGACGCCCACGCGCGGATCCGAGAGCGGCGCAGCGACGCTGTCGAGATAATCGGCTTCGACGGCGATGTCGCTATCGGCGATCACGATCACGTCGTGACGGGCCCGCTCCGCCATGTTGATCAGATTGCTGACCTTCAGGTTGCTGCCGTGCACGCGCGTATCGATCGCGAGCTCGATGTCGCGCGTCGGATACGCGGCTTGTAGACGGCGCACCACCGCAATCGCGGTATCGTCCGGCGACGATACGCCGAGCACCAGTTGAAAATGTCCATGACGCTGATCGCAGAAGGTCCGCAGATTTTCGTAGAGACGCGGCTCCGCGCCGCACAGCGGTTTGAGCACGCTGACGCCGACCTGCACAAACGGATTCGGCGGCTGCGACACGCACGCGGCGGCATCAGGGGATTGAGGGGAATGGCCAAGGTGAGCCGCGGCCTTGCGACGCGCGGTGAAGAACGGCATCGCCACCGCGGCCAGCATCGCGTAGAGCGAGGCGCCGGTGCAGCCGGCCAGCAGGATCCATTGGCATGCTGTCAACGCGTGCGCCGCCATCGCCCGGACCCGTCAGTGCCCGGCCGGCACTAACGGTTTGCCGGTCAGGCGCAGATGAAGGATGACAAGCCAGCGCCGCGGACAATCCGGCGTCACCGCAAACTCGACCGGCACCGTGGACTGGTTGACAGGCATCGCGTGGTGGCGGTCGACGGCGAGCGCGAAGGCGGCCTGCGCGAACTCGCGCGCGACGATCACGCCGCCGACGATCAGCGCGATCACGAACAGCCGGAACGATGTGGAGCCGAAGAATTGCGGCGACACTGGCAACACCAGCAGCGCGACGCAGACCACCGCCTCGGTGCCCACGGCCGTGAGCGAGGCGACCAGCAGATGGGCTCGCAGCATGTCGACGGTGACTGGCTTCATAAC
>DATAQT010000315.1:0-5660 GCA_036264535.1 Paraburkholderia sp.
GTCGCTTCGACCTGGATGTCGGGAATCATCTCGGGCACGCCCTCCATCACGTCGGCGCGCGTGAGCAGCGTGGTGCCGTAGTGCATGACCTCGGCGACGCTCTTGCCGTCGCGCGCGGCTTCCATCAGCGCGGCGGTGATGAAGGCGACCGCCTCCGGATAGTTCAGCTTGAGGCCGCGCGCGCGGCGCCGTTCGGCGAGCAGCGCGGCGGTGAAGATCAGCAGCTTGTCCTTTTCGCGAGGTGTCAGCTTCATCGGGTGTGGGTCTCGGCGTTGATGTGTCGTGGCGTTGTCGTTGTCGTCGTCGCATCGCGGTGACGGGGTCCTCGCGTCGCGCCATCAGCCGGTCACGGTATCAATTCCGGCTAACGGCGCGCTTACAACGGCGCTTGCAAGCGCGCTGACGACATTACAGATCGGCGGGCAGCGGCGCGCCGAACCACTTCTTCGACATCGCATCGAGCGTGCCGTCGTGCTTCGCCTGCGCGATCGCGGCATCGACCTTCTGTTGCAGGCGCGGCTCGTTCCTGTTCATGCCGACGAAGCACGGCGAGTTCTTGATCACGAACTTCGCCTCGGGCCGGCGCGGCGGATTCTTCGCGAGGATCGCGGCGGCGACGATGTTGCCGGCCGCGATCAGTTGCACCTGGCCGGACAGGAACGCGGCGATCGTTGCGTTGTTGTCCTCGAAGCGTTTGATCGTCGCGTTCGGCGCCATCTGCGTGAGGGCGATCTCCTCGAGCGCGCCGCGCGTCGCGCCGACGGTCTTGCCGGTCAGATCGGCGGGACCGCTCACCTTGATGTCGGCGGGACCGAACACGCCCTGGTAATACGGTGCGTAAGCGCTCGAGAAGTCGATCACCTTCTCGCGCTCGGGCGTTTTGCCGAGCGACGAGATCACGAGGTCGACCTTGCCCGTTTGCAGATACGGAATGCGATTCGCGCTGTTGACCGGCACGAGTTCGAGCTTCGCGTTCATCGCTTTGGCGAGCAGCGCGGCCGTGTCGATGTCATAGCCTTGCGGCTTCATGTCGGGGCCGACCGAGCCGAACGGCGGGTAGTCCTCGGGCACGGCGACCTTCAGCACGCCGGTCTTCGCGATGTTGTCGAGCGTGTCGGCGCGCGCGGCGCCCGCATGAAACGCGAGGTCGGCGACGATGGGCAGGGCGAGCAGTGCGGCCAGCAAGGCGCGGCGCGCGGAGCGGGAAAGAGTGCGGTTCATGGGGCGTGAGCGGTGGTGGTGGTCGTGTCGTTGGTGTCGGCTTGTCGCCGGTTTCTTCGTGGCCGGCCGCGAAGTGGCGAATGCGATGCAAGCTGTGTGCCATCGCGCTGCGGTTTGGTGGGGCGGCGCGTTACGCTAGCTCACGCACATCGTTGGGGCGCGTGCGTGCGCCGCTCTGGTGCGCGCAGCGTGTGATGATGGCGAAAGGGGAGCCGCGGTTTCAGGTCGACCAGATCCGCAACGGCACGGCCGCGACACCGTGCACGACCGGCCGCAGTTGCAGCCAGCAGCGCGTGAGCGCGTGCTGCAGCGTTTCCATCGAGCGCGACACCGCGCGCACGAGCAGCACGCCGTTCGTCACACACGAGGCGGCCGCTCGCAACGAATCGTCGAACGGTAGCTGCGCGCTCAGCGCTTCGGCGAGCGCGTCGTCGCACGCGGCGCCGACGGCCCACAGCGTGCCATAGGCCGGAAAGCCGGCGAGCCCCTGCGGGGCGTCGCGTAGCGGATCGTCGGCGGTCAGGCTCGCGCGTTCGAACCACAGCAGCTCGCCATTCGCGCCGACGATGCGCGCCACCGTGCGCAAGCTACCCGCCGACCAGCGTTCGCCGGCCGCCTGCCGTCCGAGCTGCGTCGCGTCCCAGCCGATCGCGCTCGCGCCGTCGGCGAGCGTCAGCGAAAAATCGAGCTGCGCATTCGCGTGATCGAACACGATGTTGTTCTGCGGCAGCCAGTCGAGCTTCGCATGTTCGCCGACAGTCAGTGCGATGCGCTGCTGCGCCGCGCGGCCGTTCGACTTGTACCACTTGGTTGCGCCCGGCGTCGTCAGCACCGCATGCGTGCGTGCGCCGAGCGCGATGTCGATGTCCAGCTGATCGCCGCCCGCGACGCCGCCGGGAGGATGCACGATCACCGCGTGGCAGATCGCCGGGCCTTCCGGATAGAGCGGCCGTTGCACGCGCAGCGGTCCATCGTGCAGCCGGTGCGCGAGCGTCGTGCGAGCGTCGCCGCTGACGAAGCCGAGTTCGAGTCGCGCGCGCCACGGTGTGTGGGTGGTCGCGAGCGTAGCGTGATTTTCGTGAAGCGACATGCGGATGGAGGAGGAATCGGCGTGGACGAGCGAGGATAGCACGCGTGTCGACGCGCGAAACCCGCGCGGTAACGACTACGTCGCGGTGCCTTCAGGCGAGGCCTCGGTCACCGTCAACACCTTGATGCCTTCCCATTGCGGATGCAGCAGCCGCAGCAACGCAAGGATCGCGCGGGGTGTGTTTTCCTGGACGGTCAACGAGTCGCTGCCGGTCTGGATCGCTTTCTTGCCATGTTGGCAGTACTGATATTCGACGTGAACCGTCACGGACATGCTTTGCTCCCTTCTCGATCGAAATAGCGCCGACGACCCCGGTCGCGTTACGGGCGTGCCTGGCTGACGAGCGTCGGCTCGGGGTGATCGTCCACGCCGCGTTCCGCGCGATTGATGAATCCGCAGTCGAGCAATAGCTGACAGAAGGCTTCCGGCGAACACGACGGACCCGTCATCTCGCCCATTCTCGCGAGCAGGTCGGGGAATGACGCGAGCACGTGCCAGCTGTCGTAGTACGCGTGCAACTGTGGCGCGAGTTCGTTGCCGAGCTTCTCCCAGCGCACCGACAGCATGCCGACCGTACCGCCGCTGTCCACCTCGAACAAACCAAAGGTGACCGCCGACACGACGCCCATCACCCTGCAATAGGAGGCTGAGTTTCTGTGGAACTCGCGTCTTACCTGTTTTTTGTCGTCCATGATCTCCACCTGATCGAACCGTTGCGGCGCTGCCCAGCCTGTGTAACGGTTGCCCGGCGGATAACTTGAGCGATGCGCTTCAGTCGCGGCGGGGGGCAAGGACGGGGCGGGGCGCGAGGTCGAGCGAAGCTGGCGGAGATTGAAGCAACCGCTTACACGGCAATCAAGCCCCTGACCCCGTCCGCATCCATGTCCGCCCCCTCGCCACCCGCGATGATCTCGCCGCGGCTCATCACCCAGTAGTGATCGGCGATCGCTTTCGCGAAGTCGTAGTACTGCTCGACGAGCAGCACCGTCATGCCCATTTCCTCGACGAGTTGCCGCAGCGTGCGGCCGATGTCCTGGATGATCGACGGCTGGATGCCCTCGGTCGGTTCATCGAGGATCAGCAGTTGCGGCTCGCTCATCAGCGCGCGGCCGATCGCGAGCTGTTGCTGCTGACCGCCGGACAGATCGCCGCCGCGCCGGTTGCGCATGTCCTTCAGCACCGGGAACAGCTCGTAGATGCGCTCGGGGATTTTCTTCGGCGCCTTTCTGCTCGCGGCGCCCACCAGCAGATTTTCCTCGACGGTGAGGCGCGGAAAGATATCGCGGCCCTGCGGCACGTAGGCGAGGCCCTGGGCGACGCGCGCATAGGTCGGAAGTTTCATCAGCGGCGCGCCGCGCCACGCGATCGCGCCGCTTTTCGCGGGCACGACGCCCATCAGGCAGCGCAACAGCGTGGTCTTGCCGACGCCGTTGCGCCCGAGCAGCACGGTCAGCTTGCCGTCGGGCACGGTCAGCTTCACGTCGCGCAGAATATGGCTGCCGCCGTAGTACTGGTTCAATCGGTCTACTTCGAGCATTGTTTAGTCTTCCTGTCGAGTTGGCGATGCGGTGCCGCGCTCAGCGGCCCAGATAAGACTCGATCACCGTCTCATCGCGCTTCACTTCGTCGAGCGTGCCGTGCGCGAGCACGCGTCCTTCGGCCATCACCGTCACCTTGCCCGTGTCGCCCGCGAGCGCCGCGACGAACTCCATGTCGTGCTCGACGACCATCATCGAACAGGTGCCGCGCAGGTGATTGAGCAACTCGGCGAGCTGCATGGTTTCGTCGTCGGTCATGCCGGCCGCGGGTTCGTCGAGCAGCAGCAGGGCCGGTTGCTGCATCAGCAGCATGCCGATTTCGAGGCGCTGCTTCTGGCCGTGCGACAGCTCGCCGGCGAGCCGTCGCGCTTCGCTCTCCAGCCCGATCAGCGCTAGCGTTTCCTCGATGCGCGCCTGCGCGTCGCGGTCGAGTCGCGCGCGCAGGGACGCCCACCAGCCCTTGTCGGTTTTCATCGCGAGTTCGAGGTTTTCCCACACCGGATGCTGCTCGAACACGGTCGGTTTCTGAAACTTGCGGCCGATACCGGCGCGCGCGATCGCGGGCTCGTTCATCCGCGTGAGGTCGATCGACTGGCCGAGAAACACCTTGCCGTGATCGGTTGGGGTCTTGCCCGTGATCACGTCCATCATCGTCGTCTTGCCGGCGCCGTTCGGACCGATGATGCAGCGCAATTCGCCTGCATCGATGGCGAGCGTCAGCGCGTTCAATGCGCGAAAGCCGTCGAAGCTGACCGTCACGTCTTCGAGGTAGAGGATCGTGCCGTGCGAGATGTCGATCTCGCCGGGCACGACCGCGTGCCCCATGCTCGCGACCCCGCTCAACGACCGTTCCGGCGGTGCTTCGGGTAAGTCCAGATCGGGAACCATCGGGTTTTCGTTCATCAGCGGTTCCTTTTACGCGTGACCAGATCGGCGAGACCCATGATGCCGTTCGGCAGCAGCAGCGGCACCAGCACGAAGATCAGGCCGAGAAAGAACAGCCAGTATTCCGGGAAGTTCGCGGTGAAAAAGCTCTTCGCGCCGTTCACCGCGAACGCGCCGATGATCGGACCGATCAGCGTGCCGCGTCCGCCGACCGCCACCCAGATCGCCATTTCGATCGAGTTGCCCGGCGACATCTCGCCCGGATTGATGATGCCGACCTGCGGCACGTACAACGCGCCCGCGATGCCGCACAACACGGCCGACACGGTCCACACGAACAGCTTGTAGGCGAGCGGGCTGTAGCCGAGGAACATGAGCCGCGTTTCGCCGTCGCGCACGGCGGTCACGACGCGGCCGAGCTTCGAGGTGACGATGGCGCGCGCGCCGATGAACGCGGCGATCAGCACCGCGAACGTGATCAGCAGCAACGCGGCGCGGGTGCCCGGATGCGTGATCGGAAAACCGCCGATGCGCTTGAAGTCGGTGAAGCCGTTATTGCCGCCGAAGCCCGTTTCGTTGCGATAGAACAGCAGCATCGCGGCGAAGGTCAGCGCCTGCGTGATGATCGACAGGTACACGCCCTTCACGCGCGAGCGGAACGTGAAGAAGCCGAACACCCACGCGACCACGGCCGGCACCAGCACGACGAGCAGCAGCGCGTAGCCGAGATGCTGCGTGCCGTGCCAGTACCACGGCAACTGGTGCCAGTCGAGAAACACCATGAAATCGGGCAGATCGCTGCCGTACTTGCCGTCGTGACCGATCGCGCGCATCAGGTACATGCCGATCGCGTAGCCGCCGAGCGCGAAAAACAGCGCGTGGCCGAGACTCAGGATGCCGCAATAGCCCCACACGAGATCGAGTGC
>DATAQT010000485.1:0-10374 GCA_036264535.1 Paraburkholderia sp.
CGCGCGAGGATGAAGGTCTCCAGATTCGGCGCCGCGAGCGACAGCAGGCAGCCGACCGTATAGATGCTGAGGCCGAACGCGAGCACGCGCTTGCGGCCGTACGCGTCGGCGATCGGGCCGAAGATCAACTGGCCGAACGCGTAGGCGGCCATGTAGGCGGTGACGCTGGTCTGGATTGCTTGCGGCGAGGTGCCGAAGTAGCGCGCCATCGCGGGCAGCGCGGGCACGTAGATATCGATTGCGAGCTGTCCGGCGGACGCGAACAGGCAGATCAGGAACAGCAGGAAGCGCGGCGAGTTCGGGGCGGAGGCGGCGGAAGCGCGGCGGTCGGCGGTAGCGTGGGTCATGGGTGTTTCGAAAGGGAATTCTGGCGGCGCGGGCATCGGCGCGTTCGGACGTCGAACGGAAAAGACGGAGATGCCCGGCATTATCGCCGCGTATTGTGCCCGTGGTCTGGCGGGAAGTGGGATTTTCCCTGGCGGGGGTGTGGAATCGCGCGGTCGGCCGGCGCGGTCCGCGGGCTGGCGGATTGGTGGACGGCGGCGCTAACGCGCCGCATCTTCCGTTATTTCGCGCAGTCCTGGATGGCTTGCAGCAACGCACCCTGATCCGTCGGGTCCTGGAAGAACGCGACGAAGCTCGTATGTTCGTCGTTTGCGATTCGACCTGCGCAGTCTTTGGCGTTCAGCGGGGGGCGAGACGCCGTCCAGACCATCGCCATGACCGCGAAGGCCAGCACGATGCCCGTAAACACAAGCCCGAGCAGCAACGACTTTGCGTCGTTAGAGATTGCGTCGAGCCGATGCGACGCCTGCTGCGATTCGCAACCCTGTGTCGAAGATGAGTTCATGCCGATGGCCCCCCGATAGTCCGCGTTGAAAAAACCAGCGCGACCATCTTCCATCTGCACGTAAGATTGGAAAAGTTGAGTTTACTGACCACCGGATTCAGTTTTTCTGACCAATGCGATTCCCATGAGAGAGATCAGTCTCGACCGCTTGCGCACCCTCGTTGTCGTCGCCGACCTCGGCTCCTTCGCCGAGGCTGCTCGCGTTCTGCATCTCGCACCGCCCACGGTCAGTCTGCACATCGCGGATCTCGAGAGCCGTGTCGGTGCGCCGCTGCTGTCGCGCAAGCGCGGTCAGGTGCGGGCTTCGGTGATCGGCGAGACGCTGGTGGCTTATGCGCGTCAGTTGCTGACCAACGCCGAGCAGGCATTGGAAGACGTGCGCCGACAGGTGGAAGGGCTGGGCGGACGCGTTCGGCTCGGCGCTTCCACCGCGGCCATTGCGAATCTGCTGCCGCAGGCGTTGGAACGCCTGGCCGCGGAGCATCCCGGCATCGATGTGCAAATCGCCGTGCTGACTTCGCAGGAAACGCTGACGCGACTCGCGGAGGAATCGCTCGACGTGGGCATCGTGGCGCTGCCGCAATCGCCGATACGCGGGCTATCGATCGAAAAATGGCGCCGCGATCCGGTCGTCGCGTTCATGCCGGCGGGCTGGACCTGTCCGGCCCGCATCACGCCGCAATGGATCGCCGCGAAACCGCTGATCCTGAGCGACGCCAGCACACGGCTTTCCCGTTTGACGACGGAATGGTTCAGCGCGGCGGGGCAGCACCCCACGCCGCGCATCCAGCTCAACTACACGGATGCCATCAAGAGCCTCGTGGCCGCGGGATACGGCGCCGCGCTGCTGCCGCAGGAAGCGAGCCGCTCGGCGACCGACGCGCGCGTCGTCACGCGTGCACTGCGCCCGGCGCTATGGCGGCAGTTAGGTCTTGCCTGTCGCGCGGGTACGGTGGAGCGTCCGACGCAGTATGTGCTCGACGTATTGCGGAGTTTGCGACTGAGCTAGCAAGCCGTGCTACGTCGCCGCCGCTTTGCGCCTGTCCTGCTCCTCGCGATAAAGCACGAACTCTTCCGCCAACGCCTTCGCAACGGAAGCCCTACGCGTGTGTCGTTCGTAGTACCGCTGAACGGACGGCCACTGTGCAAGCTCGACGCTGCCATACCGCGCCCAGTTCAGCACGGTGACCAGATAAGCATCCGCCACGGAGAACCGCTCCAGCAAAAACTCGCGTTCATGCAGGTGTTGTTCGAGCAGATTCAACCGCGGCGCCACCTTTTTGTGGGTATAGCTATGAACGTCGGCGGGCGCTTGAGTATCGAGCAGTGGTACGAACACCGCTTTATGAAGCTCCGTGCTGATAAATCCGAGCCACTCCTGTAATTTCGCGCGCTCCGCCGTGCCGGGCTGCGGCGCAAGCGCGGCTGCCGGAAAAGCGTCGGCGACGTAAGGCAGGATCGCGGTGTTTTCTCTCAGCAGCCAGCCGTCGTCGGTACGAAGTACGGGTACCTGGCCTAGCGGATTGATCGGATAGAAATCGGAGCCGTCGCGCAGCCGCTTCGATTTCGTGTCGACTTCGATAAACCGCGCATCGGCTCCGGCCTCGTAAAGCGAAATGCGCGTGGCGAGCGAACACGCGAGCGGCGAGAAATAAAGCTCCATGCTGATGCCTCCGGTCGTCTGCGTTAGTGTTTTTGTACTATAGTGAACAAAAATAGACGACGCCAGAGAATTTTATGCATACCAGTACAAAACCTGAAAAACGCCCTCGCGGACGACCGCGCAACTACGATTCGCAACAGGCGATGAACGATGCGCGCGACGCGTTCTGGCATGGCGGCTACTCGGGCACGTCGCTTGATGATTTGAGCGAGGCGACCGGCATGAACCGACCGAGCCTGTATGGCGCTTTCGGCGACAAGCACGCGCTGTATCTCGACACGCTCGATCGCTACATCGCGCTTGGCCGCGACGAGATGCAAACCGCGCTGCATGGCGATCGGCCACTCGCCGAGGCACTGCTGGCCGTCTACGAAGGCGCGCTCGCGCTTTACTTTCCGCAGGGCGAGGTGCCGCGCGGATGTTTTCTGATCGGTACGGCGGCGGTGGAATCGAGAGCGGATGCGCAAGTGCGCGCCACGCTCGCGCATGGTCTCGCCACGTTCGACGCCGAGTTCGAGCGACGGCTCGAACGCGCGCAAGCGCAAGGCGAGCTAGATGCGGCCGCGAGTGCCGCGCTGCTAGCCAAAGTCGCCTCGGCGATTCTGCAAAGTCTTGCGCTGCGCTCGCGCGCGGGCGACTCGCGCGAGTCGCTGTTCGCGACGGCGCAGGCCGGCGTCGCGTTGATCTGCGGGACGCCCGCCAAAAAGCCAGCCAAAAAGGCACCTAAAAAGCGGCGCAAGTCTCACGACTAAAGCGCCGCGACCAGGCACCGCCTAGCGGTTGATGAACTGCTGAAGATGCGCCGGATAGCGCTCGCCCGTCACCTTGATCTGTTCGAGCGCCGCTTCGATGTCGGCAAGATCGGCGGGGGTCAGCGTGACGCTCGCGGCGCCGACATTCTCCTCGAGGCGCGGCAGCTTCGTCGTACCGGGAATCGGTACGATCCACGGCTTCTGCGCGAGCAGCCACGCGAGCGCGATCTGCGCGCGCGTCGTCCCCTTGCCGTCCGCGATCCGGCCGAGCACGTCGACGAGCGCCGTATTGGCCTTGCGGTTTTGTTCCGAAAAGCGCGGCACGATATTACGGAAATCGCTCTTATCGAAGGTCGTGCGTTCGTCGATCGCGCCGGTCAGAAAACCCTTGCCGAGAGGGCTGAACGGCACGAAGCCGATACCGAGTTCTTCGAGGGTCGGCAGCACGCTTGCTTCGGGCTCGCGCCACCACAACGAATACTCGCTTTGCAGTGCCGCGACGGGCTGTACCGCGTGCGCGCGGCGGATCGACTCCACGCTCGCTTCGGACAAGCCGAAATGCCCGACCTTGCCCGCGGCGATCAGATCTTTCACCGCGCCCGCGACGTCCTCCATCGGCACGTTCGGATCGACACGATGCTGATAGAGCAGATCGATGCGGTCGGTTTTCAGGCGCTTGAGCGCGGCTTCCGTGACGGCGCGAATGGTTTCGGGGCGGCTGTCGAGCGACTTCTTCGTGTCGCCGTCCTGAAAGCCGAACTTGGTCGCGATCACCACCTGATCGCGAAACGGCGCGACCGCCTCGCCGACCAGCTCCTCGTTCACGAACGGACCATAGACTTCCGCGGTATCGAAGAACGTGACGCCGTGCTCGAAAGCCGAGCGAATCAGCTCGATGCCGGCCGATTTTTCGGTGGCGGGGCCATAGCCGAAGCTCAGGCCCATGCAGCCGAGGCCGAGCGCCGACACTTCGAGGCCGCTTTTGCCGAGTTGACGTGTTTGCATACGATGCTCCAGTTGATGTGCCGGGCCCAGCCGCTGCCGGGACCACGACGCTTGGGATGCGGGACGAGCCACGCAGGGCGTGGCATTGGAAGCGAGTTTAGGTTGATGTGTCTCGCTCAACAATATCTCTATACTTGCATGAGGTATTGAATAGAATTCACAAATGCAGAATTCCCGATTGCCGCGCGCGGGTCTCGCCGAACTGACCGCCTTCATCACGATCGCCGAGCAGCGCAGCTTCAGCGCGGCCGCGCGAGTGCTCGGGCTGTCGCCGTCGGCGTTGAGTCACGCCATGCGCAACATGGAATCGCGACTCGAGGTGCGGCTCTTCAATCGCACCACACGCTCGGTTGCGCTGACGGAAGCGGGTGAGCAATTGCTACGACGCGTGCGTCCGGCACTCGCGGACCTCGACGACGCGGTCGGGGAAGTCACGGCCGCGCGCAACCGGCCGTCGGGCACGATTCGCATCAGCGCTTCGGAGTCGTCCGCGAAACAGCTCGTGCGGCACGTGCTGCCGGACTTCTTCGCGCGCTATCCGGAGATTCACGTCGAGTTCGTCGTCGATTCGAGGCTCGTCGATATCGTTGCGGAAGGGCTCGATGCGGGCATCCGCGTGCTCGAGGACGTGCCGCGCGACATGATCGCGATCCGCTTCGGGCGCGACATGCGTCTCGTGGCGGTCGCGTCGCCCGAATATCTCGCGCGTCATCCCGCGCCGAAGGCCCCACACGATCTCACGCAGCATCGCTGCATCCGCTTTCGCTTCGAAAGCGGCACGCTGTACCGCTGGGACCTCACCCATCGCGGCAAGAGCGCGAGCATCGACGTCGATGGGCCCATGACGCTCGGCAATCTGAACCTGATGGTCGAAGCGGCGCTGGCAGGCATCGGCGTTGCGTGGGTACCGCTCGACCAGGTGGCCGAACCTATCGAAAGCGGCAGGCTCGTGCAGCTGTTGCCGGAGTGGAGCCCGACGTTCGCGGGCTTGTGCCTTTACTACCCGGCCAACCGTCATCCGCCCGCCGCGCTGCGTCTGTTCGCCGATGCGGTGCGCGCGTGGGGCGAGCGTCAGTTGAGCGACGAGCGCAGCACGGACACGCGAGTTCCGGCCAAACGTGGCGGCGCTAAAAGTCACAAGCCCGAAACAAACTGAAACACGCGCGTTAAGCGCTTTGCGGAATAAACCGGCAAACTTGGGCGTTAGCCTGATACCGGTAGCGCCAATTTCCAAACAGCTTTCGCAGCAATCATTCGCCTTCGCGAACGGAACACCCATGAACACCCAAGCGGACGCCCTGACCGATTCGACCGATGCAATTCGCCCGCCACGCTACACCCGCACCGCGATGACGCTGCACTGGGTGATCGCGTTGCTGATGATCGTCAACGTCGGGCTCGGTCTGTCCGCTGATGCGCTGCCCGACGACTGGGTGCGTCCGGTGATCGACACGCACAAATCGATCGGCATTACGGTGCTGGGGCTCGTGCTGCTGCGCATTCTCTGGCGCGCGTCGCACAAGCCGCCGCCGTTGCCGCGCGAGTTTCCGTCGTGGGAAAAGATCGCCGCGCATCTTGCGCACTTCGCGCTGTATCTGCTGATGATTGCATTGCCGTTGTCCGGCTGGCTGCACGATTCCGCGTGGAAAGACGCGGCCACACATCCGATGCAGTGGTTCGGTCTGTTCCAGTGGCCGCGCATCGGCTATGTGATGCACCTCGATCCGACGCTGAAAGAGACGCTGCACGATCGCTTCGGCGCACTACACACGTGGCTCGGTTACGCGCTCTATGCGTTGCTGGCGATGCATATCGGCGGCGCGCTCAAGCATGAATGGCTCGATCGCAAATCGGTGTTGAAGCGCATGACGCCGTGAAGCAACGGCGCGGATTTCCGATCGCGCACGGACGTAGCTTCACCAAAAACCGCAACCCAGTTCAACCTGAAAACCTTCGCCTTGAAGAAAACCCTCGAACAGGCCCTCGCTCTTGCGTCACCGCGCATCCTGCCGCGTCGCGCGACGCTATCGAGCACGCTCATCCATTCCAGTGTCGTCGTGCTGTGGGCGCTGTTGTTCGCGCGTGCGTTCTTTCTGCGCGGCGCACTGGCGTGGTCGACCGGGATCGCATATGTCGTGTACGACACTTTGCTGCTCGTGTTCGTCACGTGGAAATCCTTGCCGCTCATGCGCCGCGCGCCGCCGCTCGAAGCCGACTACGAACGGCGCGAGCTGCCGGGCCTGGGTGTCATCGTCGCGTCGCATAACGAGGCGGCCGTGTTGCCGGTCACACTCGCCGCGCTGTTGCGGCAAACGCACGGCCCGGCGCAGATCGTGATCGCCGACGACGGCTCCACCGACGCCACCGCCGATCTGCTCACGCAGCGCTTCGGCCTCACGCCCGCCGCCGAAGGCGTGCTGAGCGCACCGAGCTCGCTGCATCCGAACCTGTTCTGGCTGCGCGTACCGCACGGCGGCAAGGCGCGCGCACTGAACGCCGCGATCACGGTGATGACGACCGACACCGTGATGACCGTCGACGCCGACACGCTGCTCGACGACGACGCCACCTACGCGATGCGTGCCGCGTTCGCGAACGATCCGAAACTCGTCGCGGCGGCGGGCATCCTCGTGCCGGTCTGCGGCAAATCGCTGTCGGGCCGTGTGTTCCAGTGGTTCCAGACCTACGAGTACATGCGCAACTTCATCGCGCGTTTCGCGTGGATGCGCGCGGACAGTCTGCTGCTGATCTCGGGCGCGTTCGCGTCGTTCCGACGCGATGCGCTCGTCGCTGTCGGCGGCTTCGATCCGCAATGTCTGGTCGAAGACTACGAGCTGATTCACCGGCTGCGCCGCTATTCGGTCGATCACGAGCTCGGCTGGGACGTGCGCGTGGTCGGCGAAGCGCATGCGCGCACCGATGCGCCCGACACGCTCGCGAGCTTCCTGCGCCAGCGCCGCCGCTGGTTCGCGGGCTTCCTGCAGACGCAGTACTGGAACCGCGACATGACCGGCAATCCGCGCTATGGCACGCTAGGCATGCTGATGCTGCCGGTCAAGGCGGTCGACACGATGCAGCCGATTTACGGCCTCACCGCGTTCGCGTTGCTGCTCGGTTTTCTGTTCGGCGGACACGGCGCGATCGTCGTGTCGATCTTCAGCGTGATCGGCCTGAAAACGGCGATCGATCTCGCGTTCTACCTATGGAGCATCCATCTGTACCGGCGCTGGACCGGCGAGCGCAGCGGCAACAGCCTCGGCATGGCGATGCTCGCGGCCGTCGCCGAGCCGTTCACGTTCCAGCTCGCGCGCCATCTGGGCGCGGCGCTCGGCTGGCTGCACTTTCTGCGCGGCGGCCGCGCATGGGGCGTGCAGCGGCGCTCCGGTCTCGTCGCAGGCGATGAGGGCTGAAGGATAGGCACTGCGATCGGACTCCTCAGTGGGCCGATGAGCGGGCCAACTCTTTCGTAATGTGCGCGTGGTAAAGATAGCGCTACATGGTGATGCGCTCATGCCTGTTCAACGTGTGCCGCACCGCCTTGCGGGTGCCGGCGGCAGCACCATGCGGCGGCCGCTTCAAGTAGACTGACGAAGACGCGGCCCCGCCATGCAGGGCGGCAACCTTCTATCCGTTTCGTGCACGGAGACTTGACCTATGCATGCAGTTCCCCCGCTCGGACAAGAACAAGATATCGCCGACGCAACGCTTGCCGCGGCGCCTGCTGAGGCGGCGTCGCAGAATCCCGCTTCTCCCGCATCGCAAACCGGCTCGCACGTACCCGGTCACCCTACTCACGGCGCGCCCGTGCGCGATCTGCGCCGCGTCGCCATTCATCCGGATCACTGGTATCCGCTCGCCTGGTCGCATGAAGTGAAGCGCGGCAAGACGCTCGGCGTCACCTTCGCCGGCGATCCGATCGTGCTCGCGCGCACCGGGAGCGGCAAAGTGTTCGCGCTGGAAGATCGCTGCGCGCATCGGCAGGTGCCGTTGCACCAGGGGGTGGTCGACGGCGAATCGATTCGCTGCGGCTATCACGGCTGGACGTACGACTGCTCGGGCAAGTGCATCGATGTGCCGTACCTCGGCCGCGAGCGTCTGCCGAACGGCGTGCGCTCGTATCCGTGTCACGAAGTCGAGGGACTGATCTTCGTGTTTCCGGGCGACGCCGCGCTCGCGGTGGAGCGGCCGCTGCCGGACTTTCGCTCGGTGTCGGACCCGAAGTACAAGACGCGTCGCTTCGGCCGCCCGGTCAACTGTCATTATTCGTTCATGCACGAGAACCTGATGGACATGAATCACCAGTTCCTGCATCGCCGCCAGATGGGGAGCATGCGCGCGCGTTCGCTCGGGCGGCGGCGCGGTGAGGGCTGGGTCGAGGTCGACTACACGTTTGCGCGGATGGAGGGCCAGCAGCCGCTAGGCGAGGCGATGGTGTTCGGCGAGAGGCGCAAGACCGGTGGCTTCAACGACAAGGACGTGATGACGATCCGCACCGAATACCCGTACCAGACCCTGCAAATCCGCAACGTCGAGCAGACGCGGGTCATGGACCTGTGGATCGTCTATGTACCGCTCGATCGCGAGCAGCGCACCAACCGGACGTTCGGCCTGCTATCGATCCGCAAGCCCGGCATTCCGGGCGTGATGAACCTCGCGTGGCCGCTGCTCGTGTGGTTCACCGAGCGCATTTTCAAGGAGGATCGCGCGATCGTCGAGGCGGAACAGCGCGCGCACGATTCGCAGGGAGCCGACTGGAATCACGAGGTGTTCCCGGTCATCAACGATCTGCGCGCGTTGCTGCGCGAATGCGGCGCGCCTGACCAGGTGGTCGGCGCGGGCACCGGCGATACGGCCGTGATCCGCTTCTGGGATTCGCGTCACGGCGATCCGCTCGCGAAGACCTGAGCGCGCCGCGGCGCGGTGTTTCGACCGGCGCCGGGCACCCTGTCCCGGCTTTCCCCCTCGCCGGGAATTAACCCATCTCCCCACGGTAGACAATGCGCCGCGCGCGAGCGGCGATAATAGCGCCCGGTACTTTTATTGCGCGCGAATTTGCGCCAATCGACATTCGGCGCATCCACACCCGTGTACCATTGCGCTTTTTCCGAATTTCAAGAACCGCTCGTGACCACGCAACAAACCCCCACCAACTCGCGTAAATCCCTCACTTTGCTGCAATTGCTCGGCCTCATCGGCGGCGCTGGCCTGATCGCCTCGATCGCGCTGAATCTGCTGATCCACGCGCGCTGAAGCAGCGCCCGCCGTGCGCGGGCAGCCTTATGCCGGCGCGCGGCGCCGGTTTTCCCGAGATTCCGATTGCCATGTACAAGAAGGGCGCAGCCGTAGAAATCCAGTTTTCCCCCGAGCGACTCAACGACGGCGCCGGCGATCCTTACTGGATCGATCTGACCCACGACGAAGCGCAGCGTCTGCTCGACAGCCTGCAGGCGCGGCTCGCGGGGACCGGCAGCGGCACGGTCGCGCCGCTCGTCGTGAGCCTCGATGCGACGGCGCGCACGACCGTGGCGGATGCCGTTGCGCCCGATGCGTCGACGGCCGCGAACCCCGCCGCGGCCGACGACTTCAAGCAATGGGTCTGCGTGATCTGCGGCTGGGTCTACGACGAAGCCGCCGGCTTGCCCGAAGAGGGCATCGCGCCGGGCACGCGCTGGGCCGATGTTCCGGCCGACTGGCGCTGCCCGCTGTGCGATGTGGGCAAGGATGATTTTGCGCTCGTGGAGTTCTAAAGGGCGCGCCCGGACTCGCCTGAGCAACCCCGCGCTAGGCGGTTCCTTCCGGATAGTCCGCTCCTTCGGTCGTCGCTCGCCAGGTGTCGAAATCGCCGCGCATGAAATCGAGCTTCCGGTACGCGAGATCGAGCGCCATCTTGCCGAGCAGCAAACGCAGCGGCGGCGCGTCCGACAACGCCGCATCGATGATCGCCTGCGCGGCGCGTACCGGGTCGCCGGCCTGCTTGCCGCTGCGCGCTTCGGTCTGCTTGCGGCGCTCGCCGGCGGTCGACGCGTAATCGTCGATCAAGGTCGCCGACTGCTTGATCGACGGACCCGCCCAGTTGGTGCGGAACGGCCCCGGCTCGACGATCA
>DATAQT010000357.1:0-1843 GCA_036264535.1 Paraburkholderia sp.
TTGCCGATGCATTCGAACGAATAGTCGGCGCCGCCGTCGGTCAACTGCACGATGTGATCGACGACGTTCTCGACTTCGTTCGGGTTGATGAAGTGCGTCATGCCGAACTTCTTCGCAAGCTCGACGCGGCCCGGATTGATATCGACGCCGATGATCCTGTCCGCGCCGACCATTTTGGCCCCCTGGATCACATTGAGGCCGATGCCGCCGAGCCCGAATACAACCACGTTCGCGCCCGCCTCGACCTTCGCCGAATACACCACCGCGCCGACGCCGGTCGTCACGCCGCAGCCGATGTAGCAGATCTTGTCGAACGGCGCGTCCTCGCGCACCTTCGCGACCGCGATCTCCGGCACGACGATGTAGTTCGAGAACGTCGACGTACCCATGTAGTGGAACAAAGGCTTGCCATCGAGCGAGAAGCGCGAGGTCGCATCGGGCATCAGGCCACGGCCCTGGGTCGAGCGGATCGCCTGACACAGGTTGGTCTTGCGCGACAGACAGAACTTGCACTGGCGGCATTCGGGCGTGTACAGCGGAATCACGTGATCGCCTTTCTTCAGCGTGCCGACGCCCGGCCCGACATCGACGATCACTCCCGCGCCTTCGTGGCCGAGAATCGCCGGAAAGATGCCTTCCGGATCGGCGCCCGAGAGCGTGTAGTAGTCGGTGTGGCAGATGCCCGTCGCCTTCACTTCGATCAGGACTTCACCGGCGCGCGGACCTTCGAGATCGACTTCCTCGATCGTCAACGGGGCGCCGGCTTTCCATGCGATTGCTGCTTTGGTCTTCATCGTCAATGCTCCTCTGAATCCGTGAATGCGAAATGGCGTCGCGTGCAGCGCGACTGCGTGGCGCGCGAAAAGCGTCATGGTATTGCAAAGTGCGTGACGGCAGCGCTGCCGATGGCAGCGCCCTGCGCCGCGCTGATTGCCTGGCTCGTTGCTTCGCTCGTTGCCGCGTTCAGTACCGTGCCTGCTACTTCGCTTCGCGCTGCGTCGTACCGCCGAACCACGGCTCGACCCGGCCATACAGATCGACGAAGCGCGCATAGCGTTCGGCAAGCGCCGCATCGCCTCGCGGACCCGCGACGCGCGTCGCGCCCGGCGCGAGCGCGGCGAGATCGCGCGTCTGCCAGTGGCCGCACGCGAGACCGCCGAGGATCGCCGCGCCGCGCGGCGCCGCGTTCGGACAATCGACCGCGTGCAGTTCGACGTCGAGCGCGTCGGCGAGCAGTTGTCGCCAGCGCGCATCGACGGAACCTCCGCCCGCGAGCTTGAGCGCCGTCACCGGCGCGCCGCTCGCGCGAATTGCGTCGAGCCCTGCGCGCAGCGAGAACGCGACGCCCTCGAATGCGGCGCGCATCATCGCGCCGCGCGTATGCTCGAGCGACAGACCGAGCCAGCCGCCGCGCGCCTGGGGATTCAGCCATGGCGTGCGCTCGCCGCTCAGGTACGGCAGGAAGGTCAGCGTCGACGCGGGGTCCGTGCTTGCATCGGCCCCATCGCCGAATGCCTCGCGATAAGCCTCCGCCCACTCATACGACAGCCACCCACGCACGCGCTCCAGCGCAATGCCGACGTTCTGCATCGCCGCCATCCGATACCAGTGATCGCTCGCCGCCCGATAACGATGCAAGCCCTTCAGCGGCGCGGGCTCGTCGTTCGCGATCACGACGATCTGTCCGCCGCTGCCGGTCGTTAGCAGCGCGTCGCCGTCGCGTGCGAGTCCGCTGCCGAGCGCGGCGCAAGGCGTGTCCGCGGCGCCGGTCGCGAGCACGATACCGGCGCGCAAGCCCAATGCCTGCGCGGCCTGCGGTGACAGCGCGCCTGAAGCCCCGTAC
>DATAQT010000401.1:0-8663 GCA_036264535.1 Paraburkholderia sp.
ATGTTCGCGAGCAACTTTCCGGTCGATAAGCTGTTCAGCAGTTACGACGCGGTCTTCAACGCGTTCAAGACCATTACGAAAGACTTTTCAGCGCAGGAACGGCGTGCGCTGTTTCATGACAACGCCGAGCGGGTTTATCGGCTTTGACGTGGGCGGGGCGGCGGCCTCGGTGGCCACGGTGGCGTTCGAGTGTTGCGCGTCAGGGCGTCGACGCTTCATCTTCGGTCTCGGCGACGTCGTTCGTTTCGTTCGGCGAGGCCACCGGCGGCGCTCGCTGATCTGCGCCGTCACCGCGCGCTGGCGGCCCCAGATAGCCGACGACAACCCGCGCATCGCGCCGCCGCCCGTCATGCCCCGCATACGCGCAGCATGCGCCGATCACAAATGCCCCAAGCGCGGGCAGTGGCAGCGCGAGGGTGAGAAACACCGAGCCCGTGCCGATGGCCACCCAAGCCACGAAGGATAGGTTCTTTCGATTGCTTAGTGTGCGTCGAATCGTCGTCGTTGCACCGCTGCTGCGCGGCGGATGGCCGGCAGCCGATTGACGGGGATCGCGCGGGACCATGGCGAGACTCCTCATTGGGACGGCATATCAGCCCCGAGCAAGGTGCATACCTGCTCTATACGTCTGAAGAACGGGCTGCCCTTGGAACCGCGAATTCGTGACGCGGCGCGGCCGCCCCGACACCCCGGTTCGGCCGACGGCGATGCAAGATTCGAAGACTAGAATGAAACCACGCCGCGTCGTGACGGCCGCGCTGCACCCGGAGAGGAAGCGATCATGCGTTCTGGAATCGTTGGTCTGTGCACGGGCGTGGCGGGCGCGCTCGTGTTGTCTGGCTGCGTCTATTACGGCCCTTATTCGTACTATCCTGGGGCGGGTGGCTATTACGCCTGCACCAACACTACTGCGCAATCAACGTCTGGAAACGAGCCAATGCCCGCAAGCGGTACGGCTGGCGCGAGTGCGGCGCACAACGACTTGCCGTTGTCGGGACAGAACTGCACGTATGTCGCGGTCCCTGCGGCTGCTTATTACGGCTATCCCGGCTACTACGGCTATCCAGGGTACTACGGTTATCCCTACGGCTACCCTTACGCCTATCCTTACGGCTATCCATACGGTTACCCCTACGGCTATCCGTACGGTTATCCATGGGCGGGCTACTACGGATGGTGGGGACCTTCGGTGGTGATCGGAGGCTACTACGGGCACGGCGGTTACTACGGGCACGGCGGCTATTACGGCCACTGGAACGGGCATGGCGGCCACTGGCATTGAGGTACCGACAGCGAGGCTGCCCCCACGCCTCGTTCAGGTGTGCACGGGCTCGTCGCTCAGCTGATCGATCACGAGGGTCCGGATCCAGCGATTCGCGTCGTGCGTGTCGTAGTCCGCATGCCAGTGCACGGTGACGGTCACGCCGGGAATCTCGACTGGCAGGTCATAGACGGCGAAGTCGCCAGCGGGATTGAGCAGTTCGATGGTTCGTCGCGGCAGCGTCACGATCCAGTCGGTGTGCGCGAGGATGTGCGGCACAACGGTGAAATGCGGCACCTGCAGCGCGATCTGGCGGTGGACGCTGCGTTTGCGGAAGCTGTCCTCGATCTGGTGATGCCCGCTTTCGAGCGAACCCACGAGCACATGGGGAAACGCGAGGTACTGTTCGAGCGTGAGCACGCGTTTGGGCAGTCCGCGGCGGCGGCGCGTCATGCAAACGTAGTCCTCGTGAAACAGCCGTTGATGCCGGGTGCGGCCGACCAGCGCCGGCAAATTGCCGATCGCGAGATCGAGACGGCCCACGCGCAACGCATCCTCGATCTGATCGAGCGGCACCGACTGGATGTCGAGACGCACACGCGGCGCGCATTCCGCGAGTGCCGCGCACAGCCGGGGCAAGAACGCCAGCTCGCCGATATCCGACATCGACAGCCGGAACACCCGGGTGCTGGTCGTCGCACTGAACGGCACCATCAGATGCAGCGCATGTTCCGCGGCCGCCATCGCCGCGCGCAACGGCTCGCGCATCTCCAGCGCGGCCGAGGTCGGCTGCATCTCGTTGCCGGTGCGCACGAACAGCGGGTCTTCGAGAATGGCGCGCAGCCTGCCGAGCGCATAGCTGACTCCCGGTTGTGACAGACCGAGCCGATTCGCGGCGAGCGTCAGACTGTGTTCTTCGAGGATCGCGTGAAAAACACGCAGCAGGTTCAGGTCGATGCGGTTGGTGTCCACGGCCAATAAATAAACTTATGCAGCTGCCAGAATTTGATCGATTCGGAGATGCCGTACTTTATTCCTATACTCGCGTAACCTCAAACGATAAGGTGCGCGATGGCCGAGCGATCATTTGTCGAGGAAGTCAAAAAGTTGCGCCTCGGAGACGGCGAGCCGTTCAGCGGCGAGGGCATCCTGGCGGTTACGAAGGCACTGCTGGAGTCGGGCGTCGCGTACGTGGCGGGCTACCAGGGCGCGCCGATCTCCCACCTGATGGACGTGCTGGCCGACGCCCAGGACATTCTCGCCGAGCACGGCATCCGCTTCGAAAACAGCGCGAGCGAGGCGACGGCGGCCGCCACGCTCGCGGCATCGGTCAACTATCCGTTGCGCGGCGCGGTCACATTCAAGGCCACGGTCGGGACCAACGTCGCCTCCGACGCGCTCGCGAATCTTGCCTCGGGCGGGGTGTTGGGCGGCGCGCTGATCATCGTCGGCGAGGACTACGGCGAGGGTTCGTCGATCATGCAGGAGCGCAGTCACGCGTTCGCGATGAAGTCGCAGATCTGGCTGCTCGATCCGCGCCCGAACCTGCCTTCCATCGTGCAGGCCGTGAAAGACGGCTTCGAGCTGTCGGAGGCGAGCAGCACGCCGGTCATGCTGCAGATGCGGATTCGGGCGTGCCACGTGCACGGGCAATTCATCGCGTCGGCCAATCGCCGTCCCGCGTTCACGGTGAAAGACGCGCTCGAGAACCCGACGCGCGACGTCAATCGGATCGTGCTGCCGCCCGCGAGTTTTCTGCACGAAAAGGAAAAGGTGGAGCAGCGCTGGCCAGCCGCGATCCGTTTCATTCAGGAGCGTGAGCTGAACGAATTCTTTTCCGAAGACGCGGCCGACGTGGGCATCGCCGTGCAGGGCGGCGCCTACAACACGCTGATTCGCGCGTTGGGCAAGCTCGGACTCGCGGACGTCTACGGCGAGTCGAAAATCCCGCTGTATGTGATGAACGTGGCTTACCCGCTCGTGGATGCGGAGTTCGAGCGCTTCTGCCGCGGCAAGCGCGCGCTGCTCGTGATCGAGGAGGGGCAGCCGAATTTCGTCGAGCAGAACGTGGCGAGCATCCTGCGCACGCTCCAGATCGACACCGCGCTGCATGGCAAGGACTTGCTGCCGATGGCGGGCGAGTACACCACCGCGACCGTGCTGGCAGGCGTGCGGGCTTTTCTCGAACGCTACGGCCACGTCGATCCGCAGCCTGCCCAGGCGCCGAAGCGCAAGGTCATTCCGGTGGTCGCGGCGAGTGTCGGCGCGCAGGCCGTTGAGCACACGCACGCGCCGTCGCTGGATCAGACGGTCCATGCACGGCCGCCCGGCTTCTGCACCGGCTGCCCCGAGCGGCCGATCTTCACCGCGATGAAGCTCGTCGAACGGGAGCTGGGCGCGCATCACGTGAGCGCGGACATCGGCTGTCATCTGTTTTCGATTCTGCCGCCGTTCAACCTCGGCAACACGACGATGGGCTACGGTCTCGGCGCCGCGGGCGCGGCCGCGCTCAACGCGCCGGCGGGCAAGCGCGCGATCGCCGTGATGGGCGATGGGGGCTTCTGGCACAACGGTCTGACGAGCGGCATCGCGAACGCGGTGTTCAACCGCAGCGACAACCTGACGATCATCGTCGACAACAACTACACGTCGGCCACGGGCGGGCAGGACATTCCGTCGTCGAACGCGCGCAATCCGACGCGCAGCACCGGGCATGAAATCGAACGGGCGGTGCGGGGTGTCGGCGTCGAGTGGGTGCGCACGATCAGGCGTACCTACGACCTGAAAGCGATGACCGCGACGCTGCGCGAAGCGTTGACGACGACCGCGCAGGGACCGAAGGTCCTGATCGCGCAGAGCGAATGCATGCTGAACCGGCAGCGCCGCGAAAAGCCCAAGGTGCGCAACGCGCTTGCCGCGGGCGAACGGGTGGTGCGCGAGCGCTTCGGCGTGGACCCCGATACCTGCACTGGCGATCACTCGTGCATCCGCCTCTCGGGCTGCCCGTCGCTGTCGATTCGCCCGAACCCGGATCCCCTGCGCCGCGATCCGGTGGCGACGGTCGTCGACAGCTGCGTCGGCTGCGGCCTGTGCGGCGAGGTCGCGCATGCGGCGGTGCTGTGTCCGTCTTTCTATCGCGCCGAGCTGATCAGCAATCCGACACGCTGGGACCGCCTGCGCCAGCGCGTGCGCGATGTCGTGATCGGCTGGCTGCAACGCCGCGACGCCGCGCGTCGCGCGAAATACGCGTTCTGATTTCTTCCCGCTGGAACACCTGGAGGTCGTTGCGCCATGTCAGCCGTCCCGAACGAACTCGTTGCGTTGCGCGTACCGTCCCGTCTGACCGGCCGCGTGCTGCTCGTCTGCTGGCTCGCGATTCTGTTCGAAGGCTACGACGTCGGCGTGATGGGCGCGGTGTTGCCGGCGCTCGCCGAGGACAAGGCCTGGAACCTGAGCCCGATCCAGTTGGGCGCGATGGGCAGCTACGCGCTGATCGGGATGTTCTTTGGCGCGTTTCTGATCGGCACGCTGAGCGATCTGCTCGGGCGCCGCCGCATGTTGCTCGCGTGCGCGACGGTCTTCTCGCTGACGATGGTGGGTGCGGCATGGGCACCGACCCCTGGCTGGTTCGCATTTTTCCGGCTCGTCGGCGGACTGGGCCTCGGCGGCGTGATTCCGGTGGCGGCCGCGCTGACCATCGAATACTCGGCGCCGCATCGCCGCAACTTCAACTACGGGGTCATGTATTCGGGCTACTCGTTCGGCATCCTGTGCGCGGCGGCCGTGGCGATCCGCCTGTTGCCCGAGATGGGCTGGCGCGGCGTGATCGCGTGCGGCGCGGTGCCGCTCGTGTTGCTGTGGCCGATGGCGCGCGCGCTACCGGAGTCGCTCGAATATCTCGTCGCACAGGGGCGTCACGCGCAGGCGGCCGAGCTGGCCGCGCGCCTCGGCGTCGATGTGCCGGTGCTTGCGGCGCGCGCGAGTTCAGCGGAGCGCGGCTGGCGCTCGGTGCTGCGCGAAGTGTTCGCGAAACAGCATCTGCGTGCGACGCTGTGCTTCTGGAGCGCGTTGTTTTGCGGCTTGCTGCTGGTCTACGGGCTCAACACCTGGTTGCCGACGATCATGCGTAAAAGCGGCTACGACCTCGGCTCCAGCCTGACGTTTCTGATCGTGTTCAGTCTCGCGTCGGCGCTGGGTGGACTCGTGCTCGGCAAGCTCGCCGATCGTGCCGGCGTACGTGCGACGCTCGGCGTGTTCTATCTGCTGGGCGCGCTTGCCGTGCTCGCGCTGATGTACCCGCACGGCTTGGCGCTGAACTATCTGTTCGTCGCGCTGGCCGGTGTCGGCAGCATTTCGGCGTCGCTGATTCTGACCGGTCATCTGGCCGACTACTATCCCGGTTCCGTGCGCGCGGCGGCCACCGGCTGGGCGCTGAGCTTTTCGCGCATCGGCGCGATGTCTGGGCCGTTGCTCGGAGGCTATGTGGCCGCGAGTGGACTCGGCATCGCGTCGAATTTCGTCGTGTTCGCGGTAGTGGGCTTGCTCGCTGCCTGCGCCGTTTTTCTGCTGCCGGCGAAACGTTCGGCGTAAGCCTGCATTGCGTTAAATCCATCAACCTGTCACTGGAAGACTGTCATGGCCGTGGAGCCGATCAAGATCGCGATTCTCGCGATGGGCGGGGAAGGGGGCGGCGTGCTCGCCGACTGGATCGTCAGTCTCGCCGAAGCCGATGGCTACTTCGCGCAGACCACGTCGGTGCCCGGCGTGGCGCAACGTACCGGCGCGACGATCTACTACATCGAGTTGTTACCCGGCGCGACGCAGCCGGGCGCGCGCGCACCCGTGCTTGCGCTCTCGCCGTTGCCGGGCGACCTCGACATCGTGCTCGCGTCGGAATTGATGGAAGCCGGGCGCGCGGTCCAGCGCGGCTTCGTGACGCGCGAGCGCACGACTCTGGTCGCATCGACCCACCGCGTCTACTCGATTGCGGAGAAATCGGCGCTGGGCGACGGCCGTGTCGATGCAGCCGCGCTTGCGCGTCAGGCGCGCGAGGCGGCGAAGCGTTTCGTCAGCTTCGACATGGCGCAGCTCGCGCAACGCACGGGCAGCGTCATCAGCGCGGTGCTGTTCGGCGCGCTGAGCGCGGCCGACGTGCTGCCGTTTCGCCGCGAGCAATTCGAAGCGACGATCGAACGAGGCGCGGTCGGGGTCGCGGCGAGCCTCAAGGCGTTCGATGCCGGCTATCGGGCGGCGCGCGACGAAGGATCAGGCGCTGAACCGGACTTGCAAGGCCACGTGCCGACGCCCGAGGCCCAGCCGCCGCGTGATGCCGGCGTCGCCGCGCTCGTCGAGCGTGCGCGCGACTTTCCGGGCGCGGTGCGGGAGCTGGCGATCGAGGGTATCCGGCGGCTCGTCGACTATCAGGATGTCGCGTACGCCAGCCTGTATCTCGACCGGCTCGACGCGCTGCGCGCCGCGCCGGGTGGCGGCGACGCCGGCTTGCTCGGCGAAACGGCGCGGCATCTCGCGCTGTGGATGTCGTATGAGGACACGATTCGCGTGGCGGATCTGAAGACGCGCGCGAGCCGTTTCGAACGGGTGCGCGGCGAGGTGCACGCCAATGCGGCACAAGTGCTGCAGATCAATGAGTTCATGCATCCTCGCATCGAGGAAATCTGCGAAACGCTGCCGGCCGCGCTCGGCCGTTGGCTGGCACGGCCGCATGGCGTGCATCGCATCGTCGCGCGGTTGACCTCGAAAGGCCGCGTCATCCAGACCAGTTCGCTCGGCGGCTTCGTGCTTCTGTACCTGCTGGCCGGCTGGCGACGCGGCCGCCGCACGACGCTGCGCTACGCGCTGGAGACACGCCGAATCGAAGCGTGGTTGAAGCGGATTGAACTAGCCGCCGGTGTCGATGCGACGCTCGCGCTCGAAATTGCGCAATGCCAGCGACTCGTCAAAGGTTACGGCGACACCCACGCACGCGGACTGAGGAACTACGAGACGCTGATGACGGTGGTGGATCGTCATACGGCGGAGCTTTCGCCGCGGATCCTGGGTGAGCTGCGCGAGAAAGCGCTGGCCGATGAACATGGCAATCAGCTCCGCGAACATTTGCAGCGTTGCGGCTTTGCTATTGAAGAGGAACTCGCGGTCGCCTAACGGCGCGCCGCTCGTTCATTCCTCTCCTTCGAGCAGCGCGAAATACCGCTGCTCCGCGCTCGCGATGAAGTTCTGCGTGGCCAGCTTGATCTGCTTCGGGTCGCGTTGCAAAAAACCTTCCAGCATCGCGCGCATGCCGTCCACGACGATCTTCTGCGTCGCGCGGTCTTTGAGTGTGCGCAGCCGCACCTGCTGGGCATGATCGGCGAAGCGGCGGATCGTGACCTGCAGCCGCGAATTCTGCACGGCGCCAAGCCATGCGTCGCGAAACGCTATATTGGCCTCGATCATCATGTCGCCATCGTTCTTCTCATAGGCCTTGACGGCCTTCTGGAACGCGCGCTTGAGCACGTCGTCGATACGGTCCTGGAGAATCGCGGCCGTGCTCGCCGCGGCGCTCGGTTCGAGCAGGCGCCGCACCTCGAAAATTTCGCGCACATCGCCACTCGTGAGCGTCGGCACGACGAAGCCCCGTGTAGTGCCGACCAGATAGCCCTCGCTGACGAGCCGCAGAAGCACCTGGCGCACCGGCATGCGCGTGCAGTCGAACTCATTGGCCACTTCGTAATCGAGCACCCGGTCGTCCGGCCCGATCTCGCCGTGGCGCAGGCGCTTGTGCATCTCCGTATAGATCGTCTCTGTCAGTGTGGTCTGGCGCAGCGCGGTGCGTCGCGGCTGCCTGGTCACATTGGCGGTGTCATCGGTCATGCGCGAAGGTTGGCGGAAGTTTGGATTGGGGCTCATCGTATGCGGCGCTCGCTTCGGCCGTCAAGCTTGCGCGGCGAAAGCGCGGTGAGCGTTTCATCAACTACAGCGCCAGGTCAGTTTCTGAATTCAGAATATGTTCGAGCCAATCCTTCCCGGTTGGCATGTTGTTGTGTCGATCCACGCCAAAGATGACAGGCGGTATTTTGATTCCATCGAAAAAGCAGCTTAAATATAGGGATAAACACCAGTCGGCGAGGTATTTTTCAACGCCCACGCGCGGTCGCAATCAACACGATCGAGGATTGTTTGACATCTAAATAGTTTCGTCTTAAAGTGAATTGATGCACAAACTGAATTCAGAAATTCTGGTTTCGGTCTTCTCGCAGCGAGCAGGTGAACCCCAGGATTGAGGAGTACTCGACATGCTGTTCCCTTCACTGAAGCCGGCCTTGCGCGGCGATCAGCCGCTCGATCTGATCTGGTTGGCACTGGGTAGTGTGCCGGTCGTCGAATTCGCCGTTCATGCGAAGCC
>DATAQT010000453.1:0-1853 GCA_036264535.1 Paraburkholderia sp.
GACCGCGCGGGCATACGGGTCGAGGAGTTCGTGGTCGGGATCGAACGCAAAGCCGCCAGACTGCGTGTCGCGCGGACCGTCCATCCGCCACGTGTAGTACGTGCCGAACGGCAGGTCTTCCACCGTCACATGCCAGAAGGAGAAGGTTCGATTGCTCTCGGCGGCAAGCGTGATGGTCTGAAACGGCTCGGGGCTGTCCGCGGCCTCGTACAGCAACAACTCGACGCGCGTCGCGTGGCGGCAGAAGATGCAGAAATTGATGCCGCCGGGCACCGCGCTCGTGCCGGTCGGAAACCGCGACCCGGAGCGAACCGCATAAGCACGGAGCACTCCGGTTTCAGGGTCATCGATCAAGGGTGATCCTCATCGGGCGGATCTTCCAGATCTTCTCGCAGTATTCGGCGATGGCGCGGTCGGAAGAGAACTTGCCCGCGCGCGCGGTGTTCAGGATCGACATGCGGGTCCACCGCCGCGTGTCCTGCCAGGCCGCGCTGACGTCGTCCTGACGCGCCACGTAGGCGGCGTAATCGGCGAGCACGAGAAACGGGTCGGCGTGCGTCAGATTGTCGATGAGCGGGCGGAACATCTCGCGGTCGCCGCGTGAGAAACGGCCGTCGGCGATCAGCTCCAGTACTTCACCCAATTCCGCGTTGTCCCTCACGTAGTCCGCGGGGTGATAGCCGGCATGCTTGACGCGTTCCACCTCGTCGGCGGACAGGCCGAACAGGAAGAAATTTTCGTCGCCGACTTCTTCGCGGATTTCGATATTGGCGCCGTCCAGCGTGCCGATCGTCAGCGCACCGTTCATCATGAACTTCATGTTGCCGGTGCCCGACGCCTCCTTGCCGGCCGTCGAAATCTGCTCGGACAGGTCGGCGGCCGGGTAGATGAAGTGCGCATTCTTCACATTGAAGTCCGGATAGAACACGACCTTCAGCCGTCCGTTCACCACCGGGTCGTCATTCACGACTTCGGCGATGCCGTTGATCAGACGGATGATGAGCTTGGCCATCGCATAGCCGGGGGCGGCCTTGCCGCCGAATACGAAGCAGCGCGGAGTCAGCGCGAGTTGCGGGTTGCGCAGCAGGCGCCGGTACAGCGTGACGATCAGCAGCGCGTTCAAGTGCTGTCGCTTGTATTCATGGATGCGCTTGACCTGCACGTCGAACAGCGCGGCGGGGTCGACACCGATGCCCGTCGCGCCGCGGATGCGCTCGGCCAGCACGGCCTTGTTCGACTGCTTGACGCCACGCCAGCGCTCCTGAAACGCGGCGTCGTCGGCATACGCTTCGAGCTTGCGTAGTTGCGCGAGATCAGTCTCCCAGCCGGTGCCGACGGTGTCGTCGAGCAACCGCGCGAGCGCCGGATTGCACAGCAGCATGAAGCGGCGCGGCGTGACGCCGTTCGTGACGTTGTAAAAACGCTCGGGCCACAATTCGGCGAAGTCCCGCAGCACGGTCTGCTTGAGCAGTTCGGAATGCAGTTCGGCCACGCCATTGATGGCGTGGCTGCCGACCGTCGCCAGGTGCGCCATGCGCACGAGCTTGTCACCGCGCTCGTCGATCAGCGACATGCGCGCGACGCGCGCTTCATCGTCCGGAAAGCGTTGCCGGACCTCGTCGAGGAAACGGCGGTTGATCTCATAGATGATTTCGACGAGGCGCGGCAGCAGGTGGCGCATGAGCGGCAGCCCCCAGGTCTCGAGCGCCTCGGGCAGCAGCGTGTGATTGGTGTAAGCGAGCGCGCGCCGCGTGATCTCCCAGGCTTCGTCCCACGGCACCTGTCGTTCGTCCACCAGCAGCCGCATCAGCTCGGCAACGGCGATCGACGGGTGCGTGTCGTTCAGTTGCACG
>DATAQT010000462.1:0-5207 GCA_036264535.1 Paraburkholderia sp.
TCAAACCGTCGCCATCGCCTCCAGCGACTGACCTTCGTACAGCTTGCCGAAGCGGTTCGCCAGAAAATCGCCGAGCGACACCTGCTCCTGCCGCACGAAACCCTTTTGCGGCAGCTTGCGCTCGCGGAACAGATCGAGCACCGCGCACATCGCGCCAGCGGTCGTGATCTGGATCGCGCTCATCGGCACGCCGCAAACGGTCTTCGCGAAGATCTTGCGGGTGAACACCTCCTGCACGAGCTGACCGTCGCGCATGCCGCTCACCGTAATGAACACGAGCACGACGTCCTGCGCGGTCGACGGCACCGAGCGGCGCATGATGGTCTTCAGCGTATCGCGGTCGCTCGACAGACGCAGGTCCTCCAGCAGGAACTGCATCAGGTTGCGATGACCGGGATAGCGCACCGACTTGTAGTCGAGCGATTCGACGCGGCCCGACAGCGTTTCGCACAGCGTGCCGAGCCCGCCCGACGTGTTGAACGCTTCGTACTCGGTGCCGTCGAGCGAGAAATGCTCGAGGCCTTCGAGCGGCTGCACCCACTGCGTGCGGCTGTCGCGGATCGCCTCGCACGGCTGGCAGTACTCGTTGATCAGACCGTCGACGCTCCATGTCAGGTTGTACTTCAGCGCATTGGTCGGAAACTCGGGCAGCGCGCCGACGCGCATTTTCACGTCGCGGATCTCGGTGAAGCGATTGGCGAGCTCGTGCGCCGCGATGCCGATGAAACCCGGCGCGAGACCGCACTGCGGCATGAACGCGTGCTCCGCATCTTCGGCGATCGCGCGGATCGCGTGGGTCGCGCGCACGTCCTCGGTCAGGTCGAAATAATGCACGCCCGCGCCCTTCGCCGCCGATGCGACGTTGACCGCGAGATAGTACGGCAGCGCGTTGATCAGCACGTCGAAGCCCTGGATCGCGGCGCGCAGCACGGCGGCGTCGGCGGAGTCGAGGCGGCGGGTCGGAATGCCCTGGGCGGCGAGCTTGTCGAGCGCGTGCTGATCGCGGTCGAACGCGACGACTTCGTAGTCGCCCGTCTCGCGCAGCATATGGGCAATGGTGTGACCGATCAGACCTGCGCCAACGATAGCTACTTTCATGTGCTTCTCCTTGTTATCCATGTGCTGTCTCTGAGCTTGGGAAGTGCGCCGCGTGTTGCGCGCGGCGCCTGCGGGCCGAACCCTTGAACGACAGTGTAGGAAGAAGCAAAAACAGTTCATACGCACAAAATGCTGCGGTATGACCATCAGGTTCGACGTTTTGACGAACCCGTCAAACGATTCGTCGAAAAGTCGTAAAAAAGGCGTTAACGAAGGACGCGCGAAGGACTAGTGAAAGGGCTACGCCGTGCGCGGGACTCACACCGTGCCGCGGTCGATCTTGCGCGCGAGAATGATCGAGGTCGTGGTCCGCTCGACGCCTTCGAGCCCGCCGATCTGATCGAGCAGATCGTTGAGCCGCTCCGGCGAATCGGCACGCAGCCAGGCCACATAGTCGAACTCGCCGCTGACCGCGCACAGCAGTTGCACTTCGGGCATCTTGCCGAGGCGCTTCTGCACCGCCGGCCCGTGCTTCGGCGCGATGATGATGCCGACATACGCGACGATGCTCGAATCGAGCACGTCCTGGCCAAGCCGCACGCTGTAGCCGGCGATCACGTTGCTACGCTCGAGCCGCGCAATGCGCGCGATCACGGTCGTGCGCGCGACGCCGAGTTGCCGCGCGAGATTCGCGACGCTCTCGCGCGCGTTGGCTTGCAGTAATGCAACGAGGTTGCGGTCGAGGTCGTCGAGTTGGTCGAGGCGCGGAGGTCTCATCGAAGGGGAAAGAAAGTTGGTCGGCAATGTCGCGGATTATCGCGCGTCTGCGCAGGCAGCGGCGCTGTGTCGCGGTGAACCGTCACAGACGCACGGCACACTGCAGAGCGGCCTCGGCGCATTCGGTCGGCGCAAAATGCCGCTCAGGCGCGAGCCGTTTCCCTTTCGTTTCGGTTGTAAGCGTTTGTCGCACAGGAACCGTATTGTAGGGATATCGTGTTACTAATAGCGGGGCCTGGCGAATGCGGCTGCGGCTCGCCGCGCGCCGTGATTCGTCGCTGGCGCGGGACGGCAAGGCCGCCGCGCGCCGGGTCTCAATACGAACAGACATCAGGAGTTTCGATGAAAAAAGCACTGGTTTTGCTGGCTACGGCCGTTTCGATGGGCGGCGCGTTCGCCCAAACCGCCGCGCCGGCCGCGGCACCGGACACCACCGCCTCGGCCCCCGCGGCCAAGGCCGGCCACGAACGCAACGTCGAAGACCGCATCGCTTATCTGCACTCGCAACTGAAAATCACGCCGGCGCAGGAAACGCAATGGAAGGCGTTCGCCGACGTCATGCGCAGCAACGGCGAAACGATGGGCCAGCTGTTCGAGCGGCGCAAGGCAGCCACCAACGTCAACGCGCTCGACGATATGAAACAGTACGCAACGATTGCGCAGGCGCATGCGGACGGCATGAAGAAGCTCGTCGATGCGTTCGATCCGCTGTATACCAGCCTGTCGCCGGAGCAGAAGAAGCTCGCGGACGCGACGTTCCATCAGGGCGGCCCCGAGGGTGGTCACCATCGAGGCAATCATGGCAAGGGCAAGGGCGGCAAGCCGGCGGCCGAAGCCGCTAGCGACGCAACCGTGAAACCGTAATCGAAGGGCGCGTCCGCAGCGCGGGTTGTCGTGTTGCGGACTCGATTGAGCCTCTCAAAACACCCCGCCCGGTCCATGCATCTGGCATGATTCGGGTGCGCGGTGTCAGGACCAGCTATCCGTCCCAGCGACTCGACGCACGATCGTCGCAAGCCGACAAACCTCACCGCAATACCTCCCCCTAACCTTCCCCCGCTTCATGACCGAACTCAGCAATCTCGATCTGCGTGATGATCCGCACGCTCAACGCGTCGTCAAGGACGAAACGGTAAGCGTCGAATTCGCCGCCGCCGAAGGCCAGTTGATGAGCCTCGAAGGCCCGAACCGCTATGTGCGCGGCGATGCTCTGATCACCGGGTCGACCGGCGACCGCTGGGTCGTGTCGCGCGAGCGCTTCGACGCGAAGTACGTACGCGCCGACGCCAAGTTTGCGCACGGCGAATCCGGCGCCTATCGCAACCGCCCGGCGGTCGTGCTGGCCCGCCGGATGGACGAAGCCTTCTCGCTCGCGCGCTCGGCAAGCGGCGGCGACGTGCTGCACGGCGCGGCCGGCGACTGGGTCATGCAGTACGCGCCCGGCGACTATGGCGTCGTGCAGGCCACGCGCTTCGCGAAGGTCTACCGTCTCGCGGATTGAAACCGCTTTAGCCGCCGCTCGAGACACATCTCACGCGAATTCGTCCGCGAGGTCCACCGTGACTTCGCGCGGCACCGCCTCGCCGTTCGCGTACATTTCTTCGAGCGAACCCAGGCTCGCTTCGACGTACGCGCGCAATACCGCGAAGCTGCGGCCGCGCTGCCGCGGCGGCATCGCACGATAACGCGCGAGCGCCGCCGGCGCGATCGCCACCGTCATCACGATACGGCGCGCGGTCGAACCGAAGCGCATGGCTACCCAGTGAATCGTCAGTGAGGGCGAGCCGTCGTCGGCCGCACGCTCGATGAACTGCGTCTGCTCGGGAAACAGATCGCTGATGACGCGCGCGAGTTCTTCGAACTCCGGATGCGCGCAGTCGTATTGGTAAGCTTCCATGAAGGCTGCCCGAAAAAAAGGATCCTGAAACGTAGGCGCATTTTAGAGAAACGCTCGATGGATAGCGAGGCGCGTGGCGCCAGCCATCGAGCCGATAATGCGATCACGCCGAGCCCGGCCGCCGGTAAATCCGGATCAGCAGTCCCGCGACGAACAGCGCCGCCACCACATAGATCGTATCAACCGCCACGAGCGGCACCAGCCCCGCCTGCGTCATCGCCGCGGGCACGTCGATCAGCGCATGGACGACGATCGCGAGCGGCAGGATGGCGCGCGAGCCAGCCCGCACGCCACGCCACATCAGCACCGACAGGCCGATCTGGAACACCAGCGCCGCGATGCGTTCGAGCGCGAAGATGCCGGCCAGTTGCGGCGTCAGGCTCGCCAGAATCAGATGCACACGCATCACCGCTTCGGCCGGCAGATTGCCCAGGTAATCGTCGAGCCGGCCGCGGTTTTCGAGGACCGCGAACACGAGCCACTGGACCTGCACGAGCACGCCGACCATCCACGCTTCCGCGCCGCCGTGGCCGAGGCCGTAGCTCAGCGCGGCACCGTCGTCGGTGCGCAACGCGGCCGTGCGCGGGCTGGAAGTCGCGCTGGCGGTGGTGCTCACGCTCGCGCTCGCGCTTGCATCAACGCCGGCACTCGCGTCGACGTTCGGCTTCCTGCGAGCCGCCGGCCGCGCCGCCGCGCGTTTCACGAGCAGCCGCATGCCGACGAAGCGCCCCACTTCCTCGCAGATGCCCGCGGCCAGCGCACCATAGACGACGAACGCGAGCGGATGCGAAAGAAACGTCGCCGTCGTCTCGTTGCCGCGCAGCAGATAGTCGTTCAGCGCACGCTCGATCACCATCGCGAACAGCGCGAACACCGCGACGCCGGCGATCGCGTCGCGCGGCCTCAGCGCGAGCGGCCGGCGCAACTGGCGGTAAATCAGAAACGGTAACGCGGCGACGACGAGCGTGGCGAGCGCGAGGCTCGCGAGGGTAAGCGGTGACACGACCATGAGTATCCTTGCGGGGGTTTTGCAATCTTCGGCGCGCAACTGCCGCGCGCCGCAGCCCCGCATGATCGCAGATTGACCGGAAATCAGCGCAGCGTCGATGCACGCACGATCAGTTCGCCCGGCAGCAGGCAGTCGCGCGCGCCCATTTGCGCGCCTTCGATGCGCTCGTGCAGGAACTCGACCGCGCGATAGCCGATGTCGTAGGTCGGCTGACGGATCGTCGTGATGCCGGCGAGTTCGGCCCAATCCGGATCGTCGATGGAAAGCAGCGCGACGCGGCTCTGCCAGTGCGCGCCGTAACGCGCGTTCAGATGTAGCGCGAGACGCAACGCGACCGGGGCGTTTGCCGCGAACAGCGCGACGCGTGGGGCTGCAACGGCGGATTCAGTAGCGTCCCCGAACGATGAGTCGATCGCGCGATCCAGTTCCCCGAGGCCGCGCTCGAGCGCGGCCGCATCGGCGAGATCGAGCACCAGCGTATGACCG
>DATAQT010000497.1:0-2304 GCA_036264535.1 Paraburkholderia sp.
CTGATTGCCGAGTGCGCTCTCGAGACGCTTCTTCACCGCATCGAGTTTGCTGCTCAACGCCGCGGTGCCCTGTTCGGTCAGCGAGCCGCCGGTCTTCACCGTACTGAGCGTGGTCTCCTGCGCGGCGGCGAGCATCAGCGCACGCAAGGGCGAATCGGGCGCCGTGAGCGCATTGGCGACGCGCGCGCCCTGCTCGACACCATCGAACGGCACAACATGGATGTCGCCCAATAACGCGTCCCATTGCCGGATGTACGCGTCGTAGTACAGCTGCGTCATGCCGGCCTTCAGATCGGCAATGCCGGTCGGCGTCAGCACCGACTCTTCGCGGCCGAGCACCCAGTTGTCGCGGGCGACGTCGATCACTGCCTGATCGCGCAACTCACCGAACTTCTGATAGCCCGCACGCGTATAAGCGCCGGACACGCCGCGCGTGAGCGGCTCGCCGCTCCTGCGCGTCAGCACCAGCGCCGCGTTATGTCCGGCCGCGCTCGCGACGCTGAACTCCGGCAGCTTCGCCTGTTCGAGATCACGCGCGACGCGGTTGAACATGCGCTGGGCGAGCGGCATCTTCGCCAGTGTCGTGCGCGCCTCGCTGATCAGGTCCTTGTCGAGCGGCAGCGACGGATCGAACTGGGCCGTCTGGAACAGCGCGGCGAGGTGCCCGTCGATGTCATTGCGCTGCTCGTCGCTGGCATCGCGCAACGGCCCGCGCCGCCAGTCGACATCGGCCCACAGCCGCACCGAATCGGCATCGTAGTGGGCGGCATCGCCGAGCATGAGATACGCGCGCAGCACCTCGTACTGGAAATCGGGATTGTTCGCGTCGCCGCGGCGCAACTCTTCTTCCATGCGACGCACGACGAGCGGCAGCAAGGTCTGGCGCAGCAGCCGGCGATAACTCGCCTGCGCTTCGAGGCCGAGCTTGTCGCCCTGATACAGCCCGAGCCGCGACAACCACGGCACGCTCCGGTCGCGGTCCGCGTAGCCACCTGGAATATCGCGCACCGCGTTGAGCAGCGGCAACAGCGCGAGCGGGTTGTCGCCCGGCTGCGTGTTCTGCGCGAGCTTTTGCAACTCGGTCACATGCTGCTGCACGTTGGCGATATACGCGCGATTGCGCTGATAGCTGACAAAGAATCCGGCCAGCGCCAGCACCACCAGAACGCCGATCACAGCAAGCGCGATCCGTTGAAGCCACGCGCGGCGGCGCTCGAGTTTCTGGTTGAGGCCAGCGAGCCCCGCCTCCTGAAATATCACGTCGCGCAGCAACCGGTTGATGAAGTACGCGCGCGCACCGGATGGATCGGGCAGCACGACCTGCCGCTGCAAGCCGAGCGCCGCGGCAACCGCGCTCATCACGCGGTCGATCGGCCGCCCTTCCTGCGTGCCGCTGGTGAAATAGACACCGCGCAACAACGCCGACTGCTCAAAGCGCGACGTGCTGAACGTTTCGTTGAGGAAACCCTGCAGTGCGTTCTCGAGCCCGGCGAACTGCTGCGGAAAGCCGTACACGAGCCCGCGCCGACGCGTGTCGGTCTCCTGCTGCATCCGGTGCAGCACACGCGCCTGCAACTGCTTTTCGAGCGCATCGAACTCGGCGGGAAACGCCGCGAGCGCTTCGTCCGGTGTGCCGTTCTCCGCATACGGAAACGTCATGCCCCAGACCTGCTCGCGTTCGTCACGACCGAGATCGTCGAAGAACTCCGCGAAGCCGGCGAGCAGATCGCATTTCGTCACGACCACATAGACCGGAAAGCGCATGCCGAGCTGCGTGTACAGCTCCTTCAGGCGTTCGCGCACCGCGCTCGCCTGCACCGCGCGCTGCGTGTCGGACAGCTGGAGCAGATCCTGCGCGGAGAGCGCGACGATCACGCCGTTCAGCGGGCGGCGCGGCCGGTACTTGCGCAGCAGTTGCAGGAAGCCGAGCCAGCCCGCCTGGTCGGCGGCCGCGAAACTGTCCTGCGTCGTGAAGCGGCCGGCGGTATCGAGCAGCACGGCATCGTCAGTGAACCACCAGTCGCAATTGCGCGTGCCGCCCACCCCGCCGACCGCCTGCTTGCCGAGCCGGTCCGAGAGCGGAAACTTGAGCCCGGAGTGCATGAGCGCCGTCGTCTTGCCCGTGCCTGGCGCGCCCACGAACACATACCAGGGCAGCTGATACACGTACTGGCTGCCGAACCGGCCCTTCACGCGCGCCTTGCGCAGCATCGCCATGGCTTCTTCGAAACGCTGCTTCAGTGCGGCGACATCCGCTTCCGATTCCTTTTTGCCGGGTTCTGGCTGCGCCGCGCCTTCGGCCAC
>DATAQT010000466.1:0-4781 GCA_036264535.1 Paraburkholderia sp.
CCGCCGCTGTCCTGGATCGTGAAGCTGCGCAGCTTCGTGGTGCTGGCGGCGAGGCCGCCCGCCGCGAGCACGCCGTCGATCTGATTCGTCTCGCAGCCGAGCCCGACGAACAGCACCGACGCGAAGTTCGGATGCACCGCGTAACCGGCCAGCGTGCGACGCAGGATCGCGATCCCCTCGCCTTGCATGTCGATGCCGCACCCGAGCCCGTGCGTCAATGCGATCACGCCGTCGACGTTCGGATAGTCGGCGAGCGCGTCGGGATGCACGTCGCGCCGGAAATGATCGGCGATCGCGCGCGCGACCGTCGCCGAGCAGTTCACGCTCGTCAGGACGCCGATGTAATTGCGCGTCGCGACGCGCCCATCGTCACGACGAATGCCCATGAAACGCGCGGGCTCGCCGACGTAGACGGTCGGTTGCACATCGACGCCGAACGTGTGTTCGCGCGCGAACTCGGACATGCCGAGATTGTGGGTATGAACATGCTGGCCGCGCGCGATCGCCTCACGCGCGACACCGATGATCTGGTTGTAACGCTTGACCGGCTCGCCTTGCGCGATGTCGCGTGTCGCGATCTTGTGCCCCGGTGGAATCAGCCCGGCAACGACCAGTCGTTCCGCGTCGATGCGCGTGCCCGGCAACAACTGCCGGGTCGCGATGATGACGTCGTCGGCGGGATGAAGGCGGATGATCGCGGACGCCACGCTTGCTTGAGTCGACATGAAAAGCCTCGAAAACAGGGTTATTCGAATCCGTTGAAACAGGATACGTCAGATCGTGGAACCCGCGCCCTTCGGCAGATCGCGACTATCCGACTTCAGCGAGAGCGGCTCGATGCGCCCCACGATGACAAGATAGCTGAACGCACCCAGGAAGCAGAAGCCGCCCGCCACGACGAGCGGAATCGTGAAGGAGCCCTTGGTCATTGCGACCATCACGCCGGTGAACGTCGTGATCACGATGCCCGCCAGATTCGAAGCGAAGTTCTGAATGCCGCCGATCGATGCGACATGGCGCGGCGTCGGCGCGACGTCGCAGGGCAGCGACCAGATGCTCGCCGCGGCGAACGCGAGGCTGCCATAGGCGATGCCGAAGAACGCGAGCATCAGATACGTGTTCGCCGTGAACGCCGACAACGTGATCACCGACGACAACAGCATGCCACCGACCATGCAGGTCTTGCGCGCCGCCGTCAGGCTCCAGCCGCGGCGGAACAGCGCGTCGGACACGTAGCCGCCGAGCCAGCCGCCCGGAATCGCGATCAGCGCCGGAATCATGCCGAGCGTGCCGAGCGATTTCAGCGAGAAACCGCGCGTCTGCACGAGGTAGCTCGGAAACCACGTGATGAAGAAATAGATCACGAAGTTCAGGCAGAAGAAGCCGAGCATCATCCCCCACAGCGTGCGGTGACGAAACAGCGACGCCCACGTCACGTTGTCGTTGTCGCCTCTCGCCTGAGCCGCTGGCGCAGACTCGCGCGCGGTCTCCATCGCGTCGTGCGTGGGATTGCGATAAATCACGAGCCAGCCGACGATCCATACCGCGCCGAGCAAACCCGTGAGAACAAAAGCCGCCTTCCAGCCGAGCGTGCCGATGATCAGCGCAACCGCGGGAATCGAGAGCGCGGAGCCGACCCGCGAGCCGCTATCGAAAATGCTGGTCGCGATCGCGCGCTCCTCGGGTCGGAACCATTGGCTGACGAGCTTCGTGCAGGACGGATACGCGCCCGCCTCGCCGACGCCGAGCAACAGCCGGCAGCCGAACATGCCCGCGACGCTGGTGGTGACCGCGGTGGCCGCGGTGAACACCGACCACCAGCCGACCGCGAGCGGCAACGCGATGCGCGCGCCGACACGATCGACGAACCAGCCGAACGGCATCTGCATCAGCGCGTAAGTCCAGAAAAAGCCGCTCAGGATGAAGCCCATCTCGGCGGGGCCGATGCCGAGCGCCTTTTCGATTTGCGGCGCGGCGACCGCGAGATTCGCGCGATCGATGTAGTTCACCGCGATCGCGAGAAAGCACAGAAAAATCACTACCCAACGCATTTTCTTCATGAAACCGTCTCCTGGGCTGGCATCTGTTTTGATGAACCACGCGGCCTCGCGGCCGTCGGTGTGCTGCCGATTTACTGTCGCTCTACTGCGGATTTGCGCCCCGCGCCGTTAGCCACCGTGCGCGCATGCGACAAGCGCCGCGTTCAGACGCGCTTGCTCGATACGTAGGCCAAGCTCGCGCGCGAGCTCGATCACCGGCTTGAAACGCCGCTCCTTCTTTTGCTCGTGATTGCGCGCGATGTCGGCGAGGCGATGATCGAGGAACGGGTTGTCGAAGCGTTCGCGCACGGCGTCGAGGTAGGCGCGCGCTTCGCTGCCCTGACCGAGCGCATCGAAGACGGGCAGCACCTCGTCGCGCCATAGCGATTCGAGATCGGCGCGCAGCAGCGGATCGCGCATCGCGTGCAGGACGTTCTCATGCGGGTCGCGTGCGTCGACCTGCCAGCGCTCGGCAAGCCACGTGTGCCCGAGATTGAGCAGCAGCAGCTTCAGGCGCTCGTAGTGCGAGAGGTTGTCGGTGACGACCATCGCTTCGTGCTCGCACGGCAGCACCATGCCGGCACGTCGCTCGATCGCCCACAACGCGTACGGTTCGGCGACCGCGCCGACCGGCCGGATCGGCTCGGACACGATCCGGTCCACCAGCGAATTGACCCAGATGCACGTGTGTTCGATATAGCTCACGAACTCGGTCCCGGTATCCCAGCCGCGCGCGATATCGGCGACGAGGCCACGCAGTGTGTCGCCATTGCCCGACACGAGTTCGCACGGCAGCAGCGTCAGCGGCGCGGCGCCGGCTTTGAAGCGCGCATGCAGCAGGACCACGAGCTTCGCCGCGAAGCCACGCGGCACGCTTGCTTCATTGCGCAATAGTGCGGCGGTGTCGTCGGCGAAACACTCGTAGCCGCGATCGCCGGTGTTCGAGATCACGACCCGCGCGTCGCGTGCGAAGCGCTCGACCACCGTCGGCCAATCGGTATTCGCGTTCAATGCCTCGGTGATCGCGTGACATCGCGTGGTCGTATCGATGACTGCTTCGCGGCGCACACCGCGAATGCGCACGTCGTACTGTCGATGCGCGCGCAATGCGTCGATACGCGCATGGCTTTCGGGATTGGCCGTCGTCTGCACGACGGTGACGTGACCCAGCGCGCGGCCCGCATCGAGTGCCTCCGACACGAACAGATCCGCGTGCGCCTGCAGAAAGCGGCTCGTGCCGAATTGGAGAATCGGGTTGCCCATCGTTCGTTATCCTCGCTCGTTCAACACGCGACCAGCGCCTTGATGACGCCGGCATCCGGCTTCAGCAGCTTGGGGAATTCGCCCGGCAGTTCGCCGAGCTCGACCACGTGCGTATTGAGCGCGGCCGTCGGAATCTGGCCCGCGCGCATCGCGGCGAGCACCGTTTCGAAGTCGGCGACAGTCGCATTGCGGCTCGCGAGCAAGGTCGTTTCGCGTTTGTGAAACTCGGGATCGGCAAACGAAATGCGCTCGCTGACGATCGACACCAGCACGTACTTGCCGCCATGCGCGACGAACTGCAGCCCGCGCTCCATCGCCTTCACGTTGCCGGTCGCGTCGAACACCACGTCGAAGAACTCGTTGCCGGTCAGTGCGGCGAGTTCGGCGGCATCGGTCGCGGCGTCGGTGGTGTCGAGCAGCACCGTGTGATCCGCCCGCAACGCGCCGGCGCACACGGACAAGCGGTCCGCGCGGCCATCGAGCACGCTGACCTCGGCGCCGCGCAGCTTCGCGAAGATCGTCGCGGCCATGCCGATCGGACCGGCCCCGACGACCAGCACGCGCTGCGCGGCCTGCACGTCGGCGCGCGCGACCGCGTGCGCGCCGATCGCGAGAAACTCGAGCATCGCGGCTTCGTCGAGCGTCACACCGTCGGCCTTGAAGACGAACGCCTGCGGCACCGCGAGGTACTCGCTCATGCCGCCGTCGGTATGGACCCCGAGCACGCGGATGTTCACGCAGCAGTTGCCTTTGCCCGCGCGGCAGGCCACGCAGCGCCCGCACGACAGATACGGCATCACGTATACCTGGTCGCCCGCCTTGACGCGCGCGCCGGCCGGCGCCGATTCGACGATGCCGGCAAGCTCGTGCCCCATCACGCGTGGATACGACAGATACGGCTGATTGCCGGTGAAGATATGGAAGTCCGTGCCGCAGATGCCGACGCGCCGGATGCGGATCAGCACATCGTCGGGGCCGGCTTCGGGGATCGCACGTTCGGCGAGCGCGAGCTGGCCGGGCTGTTCGCAAATGACTGTCTTCATCGTGAGGGAGGAATTGATCGATCGGGTATCGGGGCGCGGATCGAGTCGGAGGGCAGTTCGTCTAGCGCCCATCCGGCCTTACCAATTTGCAAAAATAAAGGCACATGCGATACTGGTCAAGCCAATTTGCAGAGTGTTGGGGTAACCCCGAACGCTGACCGAGCGCCCCGGTTTGCTGGTTGGGCGCTTCGATCTACAATCGCCGCTCGCCGTATCTGCCTTGCACAAGTTCCATCGCCGGGAAACGTTTCGTGACCGCCAGACCTGCCGACACTCGCCGTCTTTATCTTCAGATCGCGGAAAAGCTGCGCGATCTGATCGCTCAGCCGGATTTCGCGCCGCACGGCCGCCTGCCGCCCGAGCGCGCGCTGGCGGAGACGCTCGGCGTGTCGCGGCCATCGGTGCGCGAAGCGCTGGTCGCGCTCGAACTGGAAGG
>DATAQT010000005.1:0-3830 GCA_036264535.1 Paraburkholderia sp.
GCTCGCAAAAACTCAGTTAAAATAAGCGGTTATCCAACGGCCGACAACGCAAGCGCGGCCCGATTCGAGCAACACCCCGCGGTCAGCCCGGCTGACCGGTCCAAGTCGAAAAAACACAGCACGCGCCGCAGTCTTCAGGCCGGGCACGCGAATGTCAAAAAAGGGACGTATGTTGGGGCGTGTTGCAGATCGGCGCCACTCGTGTACACGCCCGCACAGGGTAAAAATCAGGTAACGGACAGGTGGAAACGCCGTGGCATGGCGCCGCGGGCCGCCTCCGCGAACCGGTCCCGTTTGATGCATGCTGGCAGTGCCACCGCTTCACGCGGCGCGCGGCAGGCGGTGACTGAAACGCCGAGGCCGCTTGCGCCGTATGCCGTTGAGCAACAGTTAAGCTATTTATCTCGTACAGGACAGTTTTATGAAGACCGCACAGGAACTCCGCACCGGCAACGTCGTAATGATCGGCGCAGACGCAATGGTCGTGCAAAAGGCCGAATACAACAAATCGGGCCGTAACTCCGCCGTCGTCAAGATGAAGTTCAAGAACCTGCTGACCGGCGCAGGCATGGAAAACGTGTACAAGGCGGACGACAAGTTCGACGTCGTCGTGCTCGAGCGCAAGGAAGTGACGTACTCGTACTTCGCCGACCCGATGTACGTGTTCATGGACGCCGACTACAACCAGTACGAAGTCGAAGCCGAAATGATGGGCGACGCGATGCACTACCTCGAAGACGGCATGTCTTGCGAAGTCGTGTTCTACAACGAGAAGGCGATCTCGGTCGAACTGCCGACTACGCTGGTTCGTGAAATCATCTACACGGAACCGGCTGTCAAGGGCGACACGTCGTCGGGCAAGGTGCTGAAGAACGCCAAGCTGAACACCGGTTTCGAACTGCAAGTGCCGCTTTTCTGCAACATCGGCGACCGGATCGAAATCGACACGCGGACGCACGAATACCGCAGCCGCGCCTAAGCGCCTGCCTGCGTCACCCCGCCAGCGCCGGCGCTCTGCCGGCCTGCAAAAAAAGCGCTCAATTTTGGGCGCTTTTTCTTTTTTGTCACGCCGTGTATGGTTTAGGAAAACTTTACCGGCACGTTTCTCAAAAATGCCATCGCGACATCCTGGTTTCGCGTCACCCGCGCGGCAAGCCGTTGATCCGTTTAGGGAATGCTCTTTGGCACGATCTCTGCTTGATGGACAGTTATGCGACTACCGCTGATTTTTCCAACTGGGAGAGACACCATGAACAACGACATCGCTGAAGGCAAATGGAAACAGATGGTCGGCAAAGCGAAGGCCGCATGGGGGGAACTGACGGACGACGAACTGACCAGGGCCGAGGGTCGGGCCGACAGGCTCGCTGGTCTGATCCAGGAACGCTATGGCAAAACCCGCGAACAGGCGGAACTTGAAGTGCGCCGGTTTTTCGATGGCAACCGGGATTTCTGACAAGACCCGTGAAGGAACTACAGGCACCGGCTCGGGCGGCTCCAGTCGCAGTGCCCGCAAGCTGTCGTTTCTTCGCCGCCCAAGGACCATTCGTTCAGCCCTGTCATCGAGCCGGCCAGAGCCCGCGGTGCGCGCCATCAGTGTTGGCGGCGCGCCGGGCATTTAACCCATTCCTAAAATTGCGCTCGCCATGCCACACGCCCTGATTGTTGAAGACGATCCCAATAGCCTGTCCGGTCTGTCCGCCATCCTGGCCGCCGACGGCTTTTCCGTCGACACCGCGACCACGCTCGCCGAGGCCCGCGCCGCGCTGACGCGCTTCATTCCCGACGTCGTGCTCGTCGACCTGAATCTGCCGGACGGCAGCGGCCTCGATCTGTTGCAGCATCTGCCCGCGCATCCGCCGGGCGGCGCGCTTCCGGTGATCGTGATGACCGGCAACGCGACGGTCGAGAGCGCGATCGAGGGCTTGCGGCACGGGATCTGGGACTATCTGCTGAAACCGGTCAACATCCCGCGTCTGCGCAGCCTGCTCGCGCGCATCCCGCGGCCGTACGAGCTGACGGAGGAAGTGCAGGCACTGCGCGCGTCGTTGCGTCAGCTTGGGCGCTTCGGCTCGATGCTCGGCCGCAGCGGCACGATCCAGCATGTGTATGACGCGATCGAGCGTCTCGCGCCGACCGAAGCCGCGGTGCTGATTTCCGGCGAAGCCGGTACTGGCAAGCAGATCGCCGCGCGTACGCTGCACGACATGAGCCGTCGCCGCAAAGGTCCGTTCGTCATGTTCGACTGCCGCAGCGCGGCGGCCGGCGGCCTAAATCGCTCGCTCGACAGCGTGCTGTTCGGCCACGAACGCGGCGCGTTCGGCGGCGCCGAGCAGCGCGAGCCGGGCCTCTTCGAACAGGCCAGCGGCGGCACGCTGTTCATCGACGAAATCACCGAATTGCCGCGCGCGCAGCAGGAAGCGCTGTTACGCGCGCTCGATTCGCAGACATTCATGCGCGTGGGCGGCACCAACCAGATCGTGACCGACTTCCGGCTGATTGCGTCGACCCGCAAGCCGCCGCGTGCGGCGGTTGCGGACGGCACGCTGCATCAGGACCTCGCACTGCGCCTCGAGGCCGCCGCGGTCACGTTGCCGCCGCTGCGCGAGCGTGGCGAAGATCCGGTGCTGATCGCGCAGGCGGCCATCGACGAACTGAATCTGGAGACGGGCGCGCGCGGCACGGCCGAGGTCGCGAAGCAGGCGGGACCGAACTTCCTGCGCGAATGCCTCGCGTACGGCTGGCCTGGCAACGTGCGTGAGCTACAGGAGCGCGTGCGGCGCGCATATCAGGCATCGGGGGACGTGATCGAGTCATTGCGTGCCGACGAGGCGGGCACCGCGAACGGCCGCGATCTGAATGGCAGCCGCGTGCAGGTGACGGTCGGCACGCCGCTCGCGGACGTCGAGGAAATGCTGATTCGCGCGACGCTCGACGCGGTCGGCGGCACGCGGCATCGCGCGGCATCGCTGCTCGGGATCAGCCCGAAGACGCTCTACAACAAGCTGCAGCGCATGCGCTTGAACTGAGAGATCGAATGGCGCGTGCCGCGGCTGCTTGCTAAAACCAGACCGCGGTTCGCACCGTTCGACGCCTATTTAAAAATGGCGCCTTGAATCGCTTCAAGGCGCCACTTCCGTTTATGCAAACACACTGCGCACCAGCCTCTGCGCTTCGGCATATCGAGGCTCGGCCATCAGCTTGCTCCATGTGAGCGCGTCGCCACGCGGCCGCATGCGCTTCAAACGCCGCCGCGATTGCTTCGACGGTCTGACACGCAACGCGTCGAGCACCTTCTCCGCTTCGTCCGGCTGATTGCAGATCAGCACCATGTCGCAGCCGGCCTCCAGGGCGGCCGCCGCGCCTTCGGTCAGCGTGCCGCCCTGGCGCGCAGCTTCCATCGACAGATCGTCGCTGAAGATCGCGCCTTCGAAGCCCAGCCTGCCGCGCAGGATGTCCTGCAACCAGATGCGCGAGAAGCCGGCCGGCTTCGCATCGACCTGCGAATAGACGACGTGCGCGGGCAGCACCGCGCCCAGCGACAGACCGAGCCAGTCGTACGGCGCGACGTCGTTGCCGAGGATCTCGTCGAGCGGGCGTTCGTCGACCGGCATCGCGACATGCGAGTCCGCCTGCGCGAAGCCGTGCCCCGGAAAATGCTTGCCGCAATTGCTCATGCCGGCGATCGCGAGGCCGTGATTCAGACTCTTCGCGAGCAACGCGACCACGCGCGGATCGCGATGGAACGCGCGATCGCCGATTACCTGCGAGTGTCCGTAATCGAGGTCGAGGACCGGCGTGAAACTCATGTCGATGCCGCACGCGCGCAG
>DATAQT010000012.1:0-5067 GCA_036264535.1 Paraburkholderia sp.
CAGAGGCTCCCGAACGCGGTGGCGGTGGTCGCCGCACTGAAGATCACCGCGTGGGTCAGACTGGATTGCAGCAGGCCGGTTTCGCCGCGGCGCCACGCCATCACGAAGTAGATCTTGAATGCGACGCCGACGCCGAGCATCAGCGGTAGCGCGATGATGTTCGCGAAGTTCAGCGGCATGCCGAACACCACGCACAACTCGAGCGTGACGAGCGCCGAAACCAGCAGCGGCACCAGCGTGCGCAGCATGTCGCTGACACGGCGCAGCGCGATCCATAGCAGCACGGCGATCGACAGCAGCGCGTAGACGGCCGCTTGCAGGAACGCCTTGATGATCGTGTCGGCTGAATGCAGGATCGAGATCGGTCCGCCGATCGCGCCCGGCTCGGCCTTCTTCACCGCGTGCGCGAAGCGGGCGAGCATCTGGTCGTCGTTCGGATCGACGCCGGGCGGTACCTTCGGCGCGATATCGACGAGCGCGCGACCACCTTTGCCGATCCACATCGCGGTGATGCCTGGGGGCACATTCTGCTGGGTGATTTCGGTCGGCTGCAGCAGGTTCTCCAGCTGCTTCAAAGCGATGCGCAGCGTGTCGGACATCGCGACTTCGGCGCGGTCGCGCGTGGCGGCGTCGGCGGCGGCCAGCTTTTGCAAGGTCGCCGACAGGTGCTGTGCATCGGCCGCGCCGGGTCCCGGATGGTCCTCGGCGGCGAGCGACAACTGATTCGCCGCGCGCTTCAATGCGGCGACGCGCAGGTCGTCGGTGGCTTGCGGCGCGGGCTGCTGTTGCAGCGCCGGCAGCAGTTGCTGCGCGGCGCTCGCGATCAGCATCATCTTCTGCTGCTGGTCGGCCGGCACGAAGGTGCTCAGTGTGGTGACGCGACCCACTTCGGGCAGTTTGCGCAGACGCCCGGCGATCGCGTCGGCGCCGGCGAGCGACGGCGCGAGCGCCTGCACGTTGTTGACCGCGGCTTCGGGCGAATCCTTGAGCGCCAGCAGCGTCGCCATCGACTCCGTATGCGGATCCTTCAGATGCAGCGGATTGAAGTCGAAACGCAGGTGCGTGAGCAGCGGCGTCGCACCGAGCACGACGACCAGCGTGCCGATCAGCACCGGCTTGCGATTACGGTCGAGGAAGTCGTCGAGGGGCGCGAGCTGCTGGAAGCCCGGCGAGGCGACTTCGCCCGGCGGATTGAAGAGCTTCAGCAGCGCCGGCAGCAGCGTCATGTTGGTGAAGTACGCGACGAACATGCCGACGCCCGCGATCTGACCCAGCTCCGAGACGCCCCGATACGCGGTCGGCAGGAACGAGAAGAAGCTCAGCGCGACGGCAACGGCCGCGAGCGTGAGCGGCACGCCGATGCTGTGCGCGGTGTGCATCAGCGCGGCCGAGAGCCGGTCGTCGCGATTGCGCTCCTCGCGGTACTTGACGCCGAACTGCACACCGAAATCGACACCGAGCCCGACGAACAGCACCATGAACGCGACCGAAATCATGTTGAGCGCGCCGACCATCATGAGGCCGAGCGCGGCCGTGATCGCGAGGCCGACGAACAGCGTGATGAACACGGCCGCGATCATCCGGCCCGAGCGCAGCGCGAGCCACAGAATGATCAGCACGACGATGAAGGTGCCGATGCCGTTCAGTACCGCGCCGTCCTGCACCGACGCGAACTCCTCGTCGGCGAGCGGCTGCTCGCCGGTCAGGCGGACCGTCGCGCCGTAGCGCGATTCCAGATGCAGGGAGACCGCGGTCGCCCGGATCGCCCTCGATGCGCTCGCGCCCGGCTCCAGCGCGTCATAGTTGACGACCGGCTGCACGACGACGAACGAGCGCGCCGGATCGGTGGCGGCGCCCTTGTCGACCAGCGCGCGCCACGAAAACGCGGCGGGCTGGCCGGCCAGCACGCGATCGAGCGTGTTCGCACTTTGCGCAAGTAGCCGGCTCATGTCGGCGAGTTTGACCTGGCCGAGTTGCAGCGGCAGCAATAGGGTCGTGGTCAGCGTGCCGGCGAGTCCGGTCAGGCTCGGATCATGCGCAAGCGTATTGACGAGCGGGCGCGACTGCACGAGTTGCGACGTGGTGGACATCACCTCGTCGGTGGGCAGGAACAGCAAGCCATTGTGTTCGAAGAACGGGCCGCCGGTCGGCTGCGAGACCGAAGTGAACTCCTTCGGATCGGCCTTGAGCGCGGCGGCCAGCGCGTTGGCGGCGGCGTCGGCGAATTCGGGCGCGCGGGCTTCGACCACCACGAGCACGGTGTCGCCACGGTCGGGGAAAGCGGCGTCGAGCGCGTTCTGGACTGCCGACCACTGCTTGTCGGTCTCGATGAGACGGCTGATGTCCGTGTTGATCTTGAAGTTATGCGCGACGTAGACGGCGCTCAGAACGGCGAGCACGATCGACAGCCCGATGATCCTTAGCGGATGACGCACCGAGTACGCGACGAGACGGACGATAGATGACTTCAGCATGTAGGCGGACGTGGCCTTATCACGGGTGTTGTTTTTGACGAAGGTGCGTAAGTATACAGAGGCCGGGCAAGCAAGCCCGACTTCGGTAGCAAGTACGGCTCCTGACCGCTGCGCCGGGACGGGAACGCAATCCCCCGCTATACTGGTCTACCCCTCTTTGGCCGTGCGGCTACGGCCCGCCGGCGCTACTTCTTTCGAGTCACGACAAGCGTATGAAACGATATCTGTCAGCTTTTCTGGCTGCGGCCGTGGTGTCCACGGCGGCGTTTGCCCAGAGCGCGCCCGACGCGGTGGTAAAAAGTGCAGTCCAGGGCACGGTGACTGCAATGAAGGCCGATTCGCAGGCGCGTGGCGGCGACATGGCGAAGATCACCGAGGTCGTCCAGACGCACTTCCTGCCCGCCACCGACTTCCAGCGCACCACGCGTATCGCGGTCGGCAAGCCCTGGTCGACCGCGACGCCGGAGCAGCAGAAGCAACTGTACGAGCAGTTTACGCTGCTGCTCACGCGCACCTACGCCGCTTCGCTGTCGCAACTGCGCGACCAGGAAGTGAAGTTCCAGTTTGCGCCGGTGAGCGTGCAGGGTGCCTCCACCGACGTCGTCGTGCAATCGCACGTGATGAGCAATGGCGGCGACGATGCGATCGACTACCGGCTCACCAAGGGGCCGTCGGGCTGGAAGATCTACGACATCAACATGATGGGCGCGTGGCTGATCCAGGTGTATCAGACGCAGTTCTCCGAGCAGATCAACAAGGGCGGCATCGACGGACTGATCAAATTCCTGACCGAGCATAATGCGCGCGGCGCGTAAGCGGGTCGACAGAACTTTTAATCGGTAAAAGAAAAGCGCGGTGGCCATGATTGGCCACCGCGCTTTTTTTCATGCTGCAAGCGCTAACGATCATGCGCAATGCAGGGGCGGCGCGCGGCCGCCATCCTGTCAAACCGATCAGTGCGCCGCCGTGGCGGTCTGCACCTTCTTGCCCGTGCCGGCGCGCGTGATTTCTTCGAGCTTGATCTCGACGTGACGCGAGAACACGTACTCGGCGGGCCGCTGCTTGTCGAGCGGGATGTCCTGCGCGAACGCGCCGGTGGTCTTCGGACCGCGCATGCTGACCTTCAGTGCCTTCAGCGGATGCGCGACCGTGTCCATCACGGCCGTCGCTTCGAAACCGCAGTGGACCATGCAGTCCGCGCACTTTTCGTAGTTGCCGGTGCCGTACTTGTCCCAGTCCGTGGTTTCCATCAGTTCCTTGAAGGTCTTCACATAGCCTTCGCCGACCAGATAGCACGGCTTCTGCCAGCCAAACACGGTACGCGCCGGGTTGCCCCACGGCGTGCATTCGTAGGTCTGGTTGCCCGCGAGGAAGTCGAGGAACATCGCCGACTGGCTGAACGACCAGTTCTTGCCGTTGTTGCCGCGCTTGAAGATTTCGCGGAACAACTGCTTGGTCTTGTCGCGGTTCAGGAAGTGCTGCTGGTCCGGTGCGCGCTCATATGCATAACCCGGCGACACCGTGATGCCGTCGACGCCCATCGGGGCCAGCGTGTCGAAGAACTTCGCGACACGTTCCGGCTGCGCGTCGTTGAACAGCGTGCAGTTGATGTTCACGCGGAAGCCGCGGCGCTTCGCTTCGCGGATCGCGGCGACGGCCTTCTCGTAGACACCTTCCTGCGACACCGAGTGATCGTGCGATTCCTTGTCGCCGTCGAGGTGAACCGACCACACGAAGTACGGATTCGGCTCGTAGTCGTCCATCTTCTTTTCCATCAGGAGCGCGTTCGTGCACAGGTACACGAACTTCTTGCGCGCCATGATGCCCTTGACGATCTGCGGCATTTCCTTGTGCAGGAGCGGCTCGCCGCCCGCGATCGACACGACCGGCGCGCCGCATTCGTCGACAGCCTGAAGGCATTCTTCGAGCGACAGACGCTGGTTCAGGATCGGATCCGGATAGTCGATCTTGCCGCAGCCATTGCAGGCGAGATTGCAGCGAAACAGCGGCTCCAGCATCAGGGCGAGCGGATAGCGTTTGTTGCCGGAGAGATGCTGGCGCATGATGTATGCACCGACGCGGACTTTCTGTAGCAGCGGAATAGACAAGGCGTCCTCCTTAAACTTCGCGTGCAGCGAGTGGTTGCATCAGTTTCGATGGCAACTTGAATTCGACTTTTTCTTCACGGCCCGCCATCGTCGTGACATCGACGGGCCCCAATGCGCGCAGCGCATCGATTACGTTTTCGACCATTTCTTCCGGTGCCGACGCGCCGGCCGTGATGCCGACCGCCTGCACGTTGGCGAACCATTCCGGCTTTACTTCGGAGCCGTCGGCGACGAGGTAGCTCGCCACGCCGCTCTCGCTGCCGATTTCGCGCAGCCGGTTCGAATTCGAGCTGTTGGTCGCGCCAACCACGAGCAACACCTCGACCTCCTTGCTCAATTCGCGAACCGCCGCCTGGCGGTTCTGCGTCGCGTAACAGATGTCGCGCGTGTCCGGACCGACGATGTCCGTGAAGCGGCGCAGCAGCGCGTCGATGATGCCGCGTGTGTCGTCGACCGACAGCGTGGTTTGCGTCACATAAGCGAGC
>DATAQT010000026.1:0-1561 GCA_036264535.1 Paraburkholderia sp.
GAGATAGCGCTGATCGCCCTGCTTCTGCAGATGTCCCGCGTCGAGCGCATGGAAGAACGCCCAGTCGCCGTCGAAGCGCAGCGGTGCGCCGACCGGATGGCCGGAGCCATCGAACGCGCTGAGCACCACGTGGCCGGGTTGTGGACCGGGCCATGTCATCGCGGCGCTCGACGCCCCGTTCGCCGGGTAATCGTACTTTTGTCCGTCAATCTCGACGACGACCCGCGCGATCGACGCATCGAGCTGCGGCGCGAGCAGCGTGAAGCCGACCTGGACCTGGGCGCCGTTACGGAAAAAGATCTGGCGGATATCGTCGGCAAGCTGCGCGCCGGCCAGCACCTGCTCCGGTCCCGGCGGCGCGCCGGGCTTCCAGCGCCACGCGCGGCCGGATGTATCGACCCGCTGTGCGAGCGTCGACTTGAAGAAGCTGTCGAACCGTCCGCCGTTGCCGAACAGTTCGGCGAAGTTCTGCAGCGGGATATCCGAGGCGCCGCCCGACGCGAACGGATAACGCCCGTCGACAAAGGTCGCGCAATCGTTGCCCGCGGCCGCACGGAACTGGTCGGCAAGCGCCGCGCTGCTGCCGACCGCGACCAGATCCGCGCTCTTGCCCGTGAGGCCGGAGATCAGCCCCGCCACTTGCGGCGGCAGTTGCCCCGCTTCCTGGCGCGCGCTCAGCAACGCGGGATTGTTCTGCGCGGCGGGATCGCTCAGGTCGTTCATCGTCAACAGCGTCTTGCCGAGTTGATCGAGCACGCCGATGGTGTGGTCGAGCGGCGTCGACCCCGGCGTGCCGATGCCCAGTTGATCGATCGGCGCGAAATGCTCCTCGATCGTGGCACCTGGCTGGCGGGTGCCCGCCGCGTTTGCCGCATTGGCCGCATTCGCATTGCCCGCGCCTGCCGTGATGCCATAAGGCAGCGGTGCGCCGGAGTTGCGTAATTCGCGGGCGACGTGCGTGTTCAGCGCGCGCCGCGCGACGACGTTCTCGCCGACCGTCTTCGCCTGCGAGGTCACCGCATCGACGGCGGACGCACCGCCCGCACTTGCCGGACCGCGCAACAGATCGCTCGTGTTGTCGCGCACCAGATTGAGCAGCGCCTTCAGCGGCGAACTCGGGCCGGACAGTTTCGCGGCGAGTGCGCTCGCGTCCTGAATGCTCGTGACCGGCTGCAGTTGCAGGTCGGCGAGCAACGCGTCCCAGTTCCTGATGTAGTCCTGCTCGTAGAGCGTCAGCACCTGCTGCTGATAGCGCGAACGCGCAAGCGGGTCGACGCGGCCGGTATCGAACACCCAGTAGTCCTTCACGAAGCGATCGACCGACTGGTCGAGCCCGCCGTCGACCTCGGACGCGAAATACGGCCGCGTGAAAAGCACTGGGAGCGGCTGCGACAGCGGTGTCCCGCTCGCGCGGCGGAACACGTTGCCGAGCAGTCCCAACGATTCGTCGAGGCGCACCGGCGACGTGCCCGAGCGCCCCACGTCGAGCTGCACGCTACCGTAGATCAGCGTGGCGACATCCGCGGTCTTCAGCGTCGCGCGCGCCTGGTCGACCAGTTTG
>DATAQT010000079.1:0-2016 GCA_036264535.1 Paraburkholderia sp.
CTGACCGCGCTCATGGTGGTCTATACCTTCGTGAGCCTCTCGATTCTGGCCGAGCCGATCGTCGAACGCCGCGCGCCGGCGCAGCCCGTTGCCGTCGAGATCGACGTGCCCGAGGATGCGCTGTTGCCCCAGCAGGGAACCGGCCGATTGCAGCAGGTCGGCGCGGGCAAGGTCGCCAAGCAGAAGCTGACCTACCGCGTGCTGGGCTCCGCCTTCCATGACGGCACGCGCATGAGCGCCGCCGACGTCCTCTATTCCTATGCGTTCGCCTATCGCTGGGGTGCACGCGGCAACGGTGAGGATTCGCATTACGATCCGCTGGTCGCGGCCGCCACCGCGGTCATGCGCGCGCATCTTCTGGGCGTTCGCGTTGTCGGCACCGATACGACGTCAAAATCCTTTCGGTTCGGAGATTTCGAATACGTTCGCGAACTGCTCGTGATCGACGTCTACACCTCGGTTCCGCCGGTGGAGCCCGAGCAAGACGCGGTCATCGCGCCGCCCTGGAGTACGCTGCCCTGGCACCTGCTGGTGCTGATGGAAGAGGCCGTCGATCGCGGCTGGGCCGCGTTTTCGCAATCCGAGGCTCGGCGCCGTGGCGTGGATTGGCTCGATCTCGTGCGCTCCGACGCCACCAAGGAGCGGCTTGCCGGCTTGCTCGAGAGCTTCGAACGCGAAGGATACCGGCCCGATGCGCTGAAATCGCTGGTCAGCGCGGAGGACGCCCGCAAACGTTGGGCGGCGCTCAAGGCTTTCTACAAAGAGCGGGGCCACTTCCTGGTGACCAACGGCCCGTATCGGCTCAAACGCTGGTCGGCCGACAGCGTAACGCTCGAAGCCTTCCGCGATCTCAGCTATCCGCTGGGCGTGGGCTCGTACGACGCGTACGCCGTCCCGCGCGGCGGTTTCATCACCAAGATCGAGCGCGACGGTGATCGCATCAGACTGTTCGGCGACATCGAACTCGTTCAAAAGCATCAGCGCAGCTACGACATCGTGCGCAAGCCGCTGCAAGCGATCGCGCCCGACGCGCTCAAGCGTTCGGCGCCCGAATGCCGATATCTCGTGACCGACGGCGAAGGTCGCGTCGTGCTGGCGGGCCAAGTTTCTCCCGTGGAGGACGCGAGCTTCTCCATCGACCTCACGGGCGCGCTGCCGCCGGGGCATTTCACGCTGATGGCGCAAATCATCGTCAACGCCAATGCGATGAACGCCGAGATCCGGCGCATTCCGGTTGAAGTTGCGCCGAAACCGTGACGATCACCTCGCGCGCGAAGTCACCGCCGCGGCGGCTTTGCCGCGAACTCTGAGCCTCGTACGCACATCCGCCCGCGCGGGTCCTGCCACAGCTTTTCGCTCGCGTGCAGATGGCCGAGCGCGCGCGCCACCGTGCGGAAGTCATAGGCGGCGAAGCGCTCCGCGATGTCGGTGTAGTAGAGCGGCTCCTTGCCGATCGCCCCCAATATTTTGTTCGCCAAGGCCGCGACCTCGATGTCGTCGCCGGCGATGCCCGCCTCGTCCGACTTGCCGTCGATGTAGTCGGCGATCTTGGCCCGGTCGGCATAGGCGTAGGTGATGCGCTCGTAATATTCGCGCGGGATCCCTTCCGGGATGGTGGCATCGATGCCGACCTTGGCGCCCGTCGGCACCACGCCATAACCCTGCGGCAGGCTGGGGTCGAGCGGTTTGGCGCGCGCATTGCCGACCACCATCACGTCCTTGTCGCCTTGCACGCGGGTGGCGATCGCCCACTCGACCTCGGTCGGGTCGAACACGTCGATATCGTCGTCGACCACGACCACGTGCTTGAGGTCCATGACCGAGAGCGCGGCGAGCAGCGCGTTCTTGCCTTCGCCCGGCTGCTTCTTGATCGAAATCACCGCGTGCCAGAACGCGCAGCCGCCGAGCGTGACGTTGATGTCCTTGACCTGCACGCCGGCGGTCCGCAGCGCCTGGCGGATCGCGGCATAGCGCGTGGGCGCGGCGAGCCAGGTGTTCTCCCACGGCATGTGCAGA
>DATAQT010000103.1:0-17399 GCA_036264535.1 Paraburkholderia sp.
GTGAACAACCGCGAGTTGACGACCACGTCGACCCGCCCGCGCCTGCCGCGCGACATGTTCTACGACCTGCCGCTCGATCCGCCGGGCCAGGGCATCTCGGTGCGCGTGTACGCGTTCCCGCAGATCACCAACTTCACGAACAACACGCTGGTGTGGCTGGTGGCGGGCCTCTCCTGCTTCGTGCTGTGGAGCCTGTGGAGTCTGTGGAAACACACCCGCCAGCGCTTCGAGGCGCAGCAGGCGCTCTACGCGGAAGCGTTCTTCCGCCGCGCGATGGAAAACTCGGTGCTGATCGGCATGCGCGTGCTCGACATGCACGGCCGCATCACGCACGTGAACCCGGCGTTCTGCCGGATGACCGGCTGGGACGAAAGCGACCTCGTCGGCAAGAGCGCGCCGTTCGCCTACTGGCCGCGCGACGCCTACCCCGAAATGCAGCGCCAGCTCGACATGACGCTGCGCGGCAAGGCGCCCTCGTCGGGGTTCGAATTGCGCGTGCGGCGCAAGGACAGCTCGACGTTCCACGCCCGGCTCTACGTGTCGCCGCTGATCGACAGCTCGGGCCGCCAGACCGGGTGGATGTCGTCGATGACCGACATCACCGAGCCGAAGCGCGCGCGCGAAGAACTCGCCGCCGCTCACGAACGCTTCACCACCGTGCTCGAAAGCCTCGATGCGGCCGTATCCGTGCTCGCCGCCGACGAAGCCGAGCTGCTGTTCGCGAACCGCTACTACCGGCACCTGTTCGGCATCCGTCCCGACGGCCACCTCGAACTCGCGGGCGGCGGTTTCGACAGCTCGCAGGCGTCGTCCGATTCGATCGACATGGTCGACACCTTCGTCGGCCTGCCCGCCGCCGCGCTGACCGAGAGCACCGCCGACGCGCAGGAAATCTACATCCCGGGCATCCAGAAGTGGTTCGAGGTGCGGCGCCAGTACATCCAGTGGGTCGACGGCCATCTCGCGCAGATGCAGATCGCGACCGACATCACGACCCGCAAGCGCGCGCAGGAACTTGCGCGCCAACAGGACGAGAAGCTGCAGTTCACGAGCCGCCTGATGACGATGGGCGAAATGGCCTCGTCGCTCGCGCACGAACTGAATCAGCCGCTCGCTGCGATCAATAACTATTGCTCCGGAACCGTCGCGCTGGTTAAATCCGGTCGGACGACGCCTGACAATCTGCTGCCGGTGCTCGAAAAAACCGCGCAACAGGCGGTCCGCGCCGGCATGATCATCAAGCGCATCCGCGAGTTCGTGAAGCGCAGCGAGCCGAAGCGCCAGGCCACGCGCGTCGCGGATATCGTCGCGGACGCGGTGGGTCTCGCCGAATTAGAGGCGAGGAAGCGCCGGATTCGCATCGTCACCGATCTGCGCTCGCGGCTGCCGGTCATTTACGTCGACCCGGTGCTGATCGAGCAGGTGCTCGTGAACCTGCTGAAGAACGGCGCCGAGGCGATGGCCGAAGCGCGCCCGAACGCGGTCGATCCGGTGATCCGCGTGGTCGTGCGACTCGAGAGCGGCTTCGTCTGCATCAGCGTCGTCGACCAGGGGCCGGGCGTCGACGAAGCGACCGCCGAGCGTCTGTTCGAACCGTTTTACAGCACCAAGTCCGATGGCATGGGCATGGGGCTGAACATTTGCCGTTCGATTATCGAATCGCACCGCGGCCGTCTGTGGGTGGTCAACAACGTCGAATCCGACGGCCACATCACAGGCGCCACGTTCCATTGCAGTCTGCCTATTGGGGAGCCTGACGGCCCGAGCAACGGCGGGTCCGAGGCGCCGATACCACAAACCGTTACGGGAGAGCTATGAACAGCCCAGTCACCACACAGGAAACCGTCTTTGTCGTCGACGACGACGAGGCCGTGCGAGATTCGCTGCGCTGGCTGCTGGAGGCGAACGGCTACCGCGTTCAATGCTTCTCGAGCGCCGAGCAGTTCATCGACGCATGGCAGCCGCATCAGCATCCGGGCCAGATCGCGTGTCTGATCCTCGATGTGCGGATGTCCGGCATGAGCGGGCTCGAGTTGCAGGAACGCCTGATCGCCGACAACGCGTCACTGCCGATCATCTTCGTGACGGGCCACGGCGACGTGCCGATGGCTGTGTCGACGATGAAAAAAGGCGCGATGGACTTCATCGAAAAGCCGTTCGACGAAGCCGAACTGCGCAAGCTCGTCGAGCGCATGCTCGACAAGGCGCGCAGCGAAAGCAGCAGCGTGCAGCAGCAGCGCGCCGCGGCCGAGCGCCTCGGCAAGCTGACCGCGCGCGAGCATCAGGTGCTCGAGCGGATCATCGCCGGCCGCCTGAACAAGCAGATCGCCGACGACCTCGGCATCAGCATCAAGACGGTCGAAGCGCATCGCGCCAACATCATGGAAAAGCTGAACGTCAACACGGTCGCCGACCTGCTGCGACTCGCGTTGTCGAACAAGCCGCAAACGGCGCAGTAACAGCGTGTCGCGTGCACGATGCGCTGCCCTTCGCCTGAAGGGCCGCCAACGTGGCCGGTGTGAGGCGTCCGGACCTCTGTCTGGTGCTCCGCCGTTGCGCTCACGTGTGGCTCCGCGCGATTCGATCCGTACAGCCATTCGCCAGCCCGTTTCAAACGTCGCGTGTCACCGCGCGGTTTGACAAGCGCGGCTGCGCCTTCCGTTGCCAGGTCGTCCTCAGATCGTCGACGCGCTCGCCAGCAACGAAGAACGCGCGCTCGATCACGTGCCCGGCAACGATTTCCCCCCTTCATTCCGACAATAAGAATATCGGCACAGTTGTTCTCGGGCGGCCTGACCCGCGCTCGGATCGACGCGACTTGCTGGACTTAAACGAGGCAGGGTCACCGGAGCAATCGCCTCTCTTTGAACTGCTGCGTGGCGAAGTACCCATCACCACGCATAACAAGGACCCCTAAAGCCATGCTGAGTTTTCTCGCCGAAATCCATCCGGGCCGGTGGACATTCCTCTGGGATGGACTCGCCGCTTTCTCCACGCAGCTGTGCGCAGCCGTAGTGATCCTGCTGGCGGGATGGTGGATAGCGCGCCGCGTTTCGCTCTCGCTGAACCGTCTGCTTGCCCGTCAATCGCGGATGGATGCCACGCTGCGGCCGATCCTCTGCGACACGAGCCTCTGGGGCATTCGCGTCGTCGCGATCATCGGGGCGCTGTCGCAACTGGGCATCCAGACGGCCAGCATCGTCGCGGTGCTCGGTGCCGCCGGCCTCGCGATCGGCCTCGCCCTGCAGGGCACGATGCAGAACATCGCCGCCGGCATCATGCTGCTGCTGTTGCGGCCGTTCAAGGTCGGCGACTATATCGATGGGGGGGCCGGCAGCGTCGCGGGCACAGTCGAGGAAGTCAGCCTGTTTACGACGCGCCTCACCAAACCTGACGGGATCTGCGAATACGTGCCGAACAGCGCCCTGTGGAGCAATTCGATCCGCAATTACAGCCGCAATCCGACGCGCCGGCTCGATCTCGAAGTGGAGATCTCCGTGCGCGATGACGTGGATCATGCGCTGCAGGCGCTGCGCACCCTCGCTGCTGCCGACCCGCGTGCATTGGAGGAGCCCGCGCCGCAGGTGATGGTCAGTCGCTTCGACGACAGCACGGTGATACTGAATATCCGCGTCTGGTCGAGCATCGACGTGTTCTGGGACATGCGCTGGGATCTCGCACGCCAGGTGCGGCAGACGCTGACCGACGCACAATGCTCGTTGCCGCTGCGCACCCGCGAATTGCACATCGTGCAGGCTAATGCGACCGGCGACGGGGCCGCCGCCGGATAAAGGGGAGAAGTTGTAAGGGCCCCGATATGTTGAAGTATCTTTAATTCAGCAGGTCTGACTTGCCACGCGACGTCGTCAATTCGGTGCCGCCCCGCTCCGCGTTGGGCCTGACTGGGGATCGGCAACCGGCCGCAGGCCGCTCCTGTAACTGCAGCGACTGGCATCTGAAACTGGCCGTGTCTGCAATCGACGCCGTTTCCACCGATCCTCGTGCCGCTTTTTCTGGATGCCAAGACCATGCCTCGAACTCGATCAACGCCACAGACGACGCTCAAGCCGCAAGTCGTCGTGCCCTCACTTGCCGTGATTGGCGCGCTGCTCGTAGTCTGCGCCCTCGCGCCCGACCAGGCCGGTGCGTTCTTCACAGCCGGCCAGCAATGGGTCATCGGCCACTTCGACTGGTTCTACGTACTTGCCGTCACGACCTTCCTGATCTTTCTCGTGCTGATCGCGGCGAGCGACTTCGGCAACATCAAGCTCGGCCCCGACGACGCCGAGCCCGAATTCAGCTTCGTGTCGTGGACTGCGATGCTGTTCGCGGCCGGCATGGGCATCGGGCTCATGTACTTCGGCGTGGGCGAGCCGATGCAGCACTACCTGAAGCCGCCGACCGTCGCGGGCGGCACGCCGGAGGCCGCCCGCGAGGCGATGCTGATGACGTTCTTCCACTGGGGCTTCCACGCGTGGGCGATCTACGGCGTGATGGGTCTCGTGCTCGCGTATTTCGGCTTCCGCTACAACTTGCCGCTCACACTGCGCTCTGGCTTGTATCCGTTGCTACGCGAACGCATCGACGGCTGGATTGGGCATACCGTCGACACGTTCGCGCTGGTCGGCACGATCGCGGGAATCGCGGCGACGCTCGGCTACGGTGTGTTGCAACTCAGCGCGGGTCTGCACATCGTCGCGGGGTGGGATACCAGCGGCAATGGCTTCCGTATCGGACTGGTCGCGCTCGTCGTGACGCTGGCCGGCATCTCCGCCGCCTCAGGGCTCGGCAAGGGCGTGCGGCGGCTATCGGAACTGAATCTGCTACTCGCGTTCCTGCTGCTCGCATTCGTGATAGCCACCGGCCCGACGTCGTTCCTGCTGCGTGCGTTCAGCGATAACATCGGCCGGTATCTGTCGAACTTCGTCGACCTGTCGTTCCGCACCTATGCTTACGCATCGCCACGCGAGGAAGGTTGGTTCGGCGGCTGGACGATCCTGTACTGGGCCTGGTGGGTGTCGTGGTCGCCGTTCGTCGGGATGTTCATCGCGCGCATCTCACGCGGCCGGACGATCCGCCAGTTCGTGATCGGCGTGCTGCTCGTGCCGACCGCTTTTAACCTCGTCTGGATGACCGTGTTCGGCAACAGCGCGATCTGGCTCGAGTCGCACGTGGCTGCGAGCACACTCGCGCAGACGGCCGGCAACGTCGACGCGCTGCTGTTCCACTTCTTCGATTACCTGCCGCTGACGCAGCTGCTGTCGATCGTCGCGATCATACTGATCGCGGTGTTCTTCGTGACCTCGGCTGATTCCGGCGCGTTCGTGATCGATTCGATCGCCACGCGCGGTGCGGCGCATTCGCCCGTGTGGCAGCGGCTCTTCTGGGCCGCGCTGCTCGGCGTGACGGCCGCCGTACTGCTGGTCGCGGGCGGCCTGAAGGCGCTGCAGGCGATGACGCTGATCGCGGCGCTTCCGGTCGCGATCATCATGCTCGCGCTCTGCTACGGGCTCTGGCTCGGCCTTAAGGCCGACCATGCGCACTACTCGCAGGACATGGCGCTCGCGACGGATTTCTGGACGGGTCAGCACTGGCGTCACCGTCTGGCGCACATCCTGCGACAGACGACGGAAGCTGAAGCGCGCCAGTTCGTTGCCGATACCGTGGTGCCCGCGTTCGAGAAGGTGGCGAACGAACTACGTGTGGGCGGCGTCGATGCGCATGTGCAGCGCGACAACGACGACACCGTGCGTCTCACCGTGCCGACTGCCGGGCAGCGCGACTTCGTCTACGGCGCGCGCGTCTCGAGCAAGTCCGCGCCGGCGTTCCTCGTGCGCGAGGCGGCCGAGCCCGAGGCGCGGCGCTCGCACGTCTATGAGATCGTCACGTTCTTCGCGGACGGGCGTCTCGGCTACGACATTGAATATCTGCGCGGCGACGAGGTCATCGCCGACGTGCTGCGGCAATACGAGCGCTACGTCTCGCTATCTGCGGACACTCGCACGCACCTGCTCAGCCGTGCACCGGGCCACGCCGACATGGGTAGCAAGCAGGGCTAAGGAAACGCGCCTGCGACTACTACGGTCAGGCTCGAAGCACGCCTGACTCGCAATGGCGGCTTCGCTGGCTGCAGTGCCCGTCGCGGGAATGAGCTCTTCCATGCTGTGCAACACCGACAGCACAACGGCTTGAACAACCGGGCGGAGAACCCGCACCAGCCAACGCGAGTACCCGAGGAAGTGATGCGCCGCTTCAAATCAGCGATCCTGATCAGATCTTCCATGGCGACGTCCGCGATACTGGAGATTCATACAGCGTCAATAAAAGCGGCAGCTGGCTGCGGGTAATCGCGGCGAACCTCGCACCTCAGACCGCGCGCACGGCCGCGACGATCCGGTCGTTCGATCCGGACCAGAATTGGCGGCCGACGCAGCCGTAGCGGACGGTCGAGGCGAGCGGCCCGCCACCGCGCCGGTATAATGTCGGACTTTGCAGCGGCGCGATTGCCCGAATCGGCAAGGTGCTCGTCGCGGGGCAACCGGGCCTCGTCGACAAGCCAAAGCACTCCGTCGCGCGACCCGTCCGCGCCTGCGCTTCGCCGCGCCTGCCGAACCGCCTGCCCCGGCCCGATCCCCGATCCCCGATCCCAACCTCGACCCAACGCTCGACCGACCATGACTGCCAAACTGATCGACGGCCTCGCCCTCTCCAAGACCCTGCGCGCCGACGTCGCCACGCGCGCCGCCGCCCTGACCGCCCGCGGGCATCAGCCGGGCCTCGCAGTGATTCTGGTCGGCGACAATCCGGCCAGCGAAGTGTATGTGCGCAACAAGGTCAAGGCCTGCCACGACAACGGCCTCGGTTCGTCGTTCGACCGCTATCCGGCCGATCTGCCCGAAGCCGACCTGCTCGCGCGCATTGACGAATTGAACCGCGATCCGGCCGTCCACGGCATTCTCGTGCAGCTGCCGCTGCCGAAGCACATCGATAGCCACAAGGTGATCGAGGCGATCGCGCCCGAGAAGGACGTCGACGGTTTTCACGTCGCCAACGCGGGCGCGCTGATGACCGGCCAGCCGTTGTTCCGTCCGTGCACGCCGTACGGCGTGATGAAGATGTTCGAGGCCTACGGCATCGATCTGAAGGGCGCGAACGCGGTGGTGATCGGCCGCTCGAACATCGTCGGCAAACCGATGGCGCTGCTGCTGCTCGAAGCGGGCGCGACCGTCACGATCTGCCACAGCAAGACGCGCGATCTGGCCGCGCACACGCGCAACGCCGACGTCGTGGTCGCCGCGACCGGCCTGCGCAACATCCTGACCGCGGACATGGTGAAGCCGGGCGCGACCGTGATCGACGTCGGCATGAATCGCGACGACGCCGGCAAGCTGTGCGGCGACGTCGACTTCGCGGGCGTCAAGGAAGTGGCCGGCCATATCACGCCGGTCCCGGGCGGCGTCGGTCCGATGACGATCACGATGCTGCTCGTCAACACGATCGAAGCGGCCGAGCGCGAGGCGAACGCGGCGGGGGCGTAATAGCCGGGCGGTGAGCTCGAGACGGCGTGAGGCGACTCAGCCGTCTTGTCATCGCCCCTTTTGCCATCGCCTCGCCCTCCCTCGCTGAACCATCACCTCAAAACCGCGCGGCCTGATCCCCCTGCCACGCCTCGCCCCAACCCGCCCAGCGCACCGCAACATCTGTTAATTTGTCAGCCGATGGATTGGAATCGGCGCGCCCCGCCCCAATACTGTCCATACCCGGTGCCGCCTCGCGCCGAGTGTCGAGCGTCGCGCAACACTGCGCGAGCCGACACGCCCGAACGCCGCCGTACCGCCCCTTCACCCGCGTCAGACAGGAAGCCTTATGTCCACTACCGCCACGCATCAAGACAACCCGCTCCTCGATTTTTCCGATCTGCCGCGCTTTGGCGATATCCGCCCCGAACACGTGACGCCCGCCCTCGACGTGCTGCTCGCCGACGCAGCGGCCGCGGTCGAGCGCGCCGCGCTGCCGGTCACGCCCGCGTCGTGGGCCGAGGTCGTCGAACCGGTCGAGCGCGCGACCGAGCCGCTGTCGCGCGCGTGGAGCGTGATCGGCCATCTGAACGCCGTCGCCGATACGCCCGAGCTGCGCGCCGTCTACGGCGAAAACCTGCCGCGCGTGACCGAGTTCTGGTCGAGCGTCGGTCAGAATCTCGCGCTCTACGAGAAGTACAAGTCACTGAACGCAAGCAACGAGTTCGCGTCGCTGAACGGCGAACGCAAGAAGATCCTCAGCAACGCGCTGCGCGACTTCCGCCTGTCCGGTGCCGAGTTGCCGGAAGACCAGAAGCCGCGTTTTGCTGAATTGCAGGAGCGCCAGGCGAACTTGTCGAAAGCGTTTTCGGATCACGTGCTCGATGCGACCAATGCGTACGCGTACCTCGTCGATGCGGGCAACGAAACGCAACTGGCGGGGCTGCCCGAAGACGTGATCGCGGCCGCCAAGGAAGCCGCCGAGCGCGACGGCAAGGCCGGCTACAAGTTCACGCTGCACTTCCCGTCGTATTTCCCGGTGATGCAGTACTCGGAAAACCGTCCGATGCGCGAAGCGATGTATCGCGCGTACGTGACGCGCGCCTCCGAGCTCGGTGCGCAATACGGTAGCGGCAAGCCTGAGTGGGACAACACCCAGGTGCTCGCCGACGAACTGAAGCTGCGCGCCGAAGAAGCGCAGATGCTCGGCTATGGCAACTTCGCCGAAGTGTCGCTCGCGCCGAAGATGGCCGAGTCGCCTGCGCAGGTGATGGCCTTCCTCGAAGACCTCGCGACGCGCGCGCGTCCGCATGCGGAGCAGGACTGGAAAGAGCTGCGCGAATTCGCCGCGAGCGAGCTCGGCATGACCGATCTGCAGCCGTGGGACATGACGTTCGCCGCCGAGCGTCTGCGTCAGAAGCGCTATTCGTTCTCGGAAAACGAAGTGAAGCAGTACTTCCCGGAAGACGCCGTGTTCAAGGGTCTGTTCAAGGTCACCGAGACGCTGTTCGGCGTGCGCATCCGCCGCGACGAAGCGGCCGTCTGGCATCCGGACGTGCGCTTTTTCCGCGTCGAGAATCAGGACGGCGGCCTCGTCGCGCAGTTCTATCTCGACCTCTATGCGCGCGAAGGCAAACGCGGCGGCGCCTGGATGGACGACGCGCGCGGCCGTCACAAGCTCGCGCAGGGCGCCGTGCAAACGCCGGTCGCGTATCTGACCTGCAACTTCTCGGCGCCGGTCGGCGGCAAGCCCGCCTGCTTCACGCACGACGAAGTCATCACGCTGTTCCACGAGTTCGGCCACGGCCTGCACCACATGCTCACGCGCGTCGATGAGCTCGGCGTGTCGGGCATCAACGGCGTCGAATGGGATGCGGTCGAACTGCCGTCGCAGTTCATGGAGAACTTCTGCTGGGAGTGGGACGTGCTGTCCGACATGACCTCGCACGTCGATACCGCCAAGCCGCTGCCGCGCGAACTGTTCGACAAGATGCTCGCCGCGAAGAACTTCCAGAGCGGTCTCGGCACGCTTCGGCAGATCGTGTTCTCGATGTTCGACATGCAACTGCATACCGGCTTCGACGCGAACGGCGCGCAGAGCGCCAACGACCTCGCGCGCGAAATCAACGAGCGCTTCCACGTCGTGCCGCAAGCGCCGTTCTCGCGTTGGCCGAATACGTTCAGCCATATTTTCGCGGGCGGTTACGCGGCCGGCTACTACAGCTACAAGTGGGCCGAGGTGCTGTCTGCCGACGCGTACGCGGCGTTCGAGGAAGCCGCGCAAGCCGCGGGCAGCGTGCTCGATCAGACGACCGGCATGCGTTATCGCCGCGAGATTCTCGAAGTGGGCGGCAGCCGTCCGGCGATGGAATCGTTCAAGGCGTTCCGTGGCCGCGAACCGAATATCGACGCGCTGCTGCGGCATAACGGCATGACGCCGGGCGCCGCGCACTGAGTGATTCACACGTCGCGATGATAAGAAAACCGGCGGTCTGCGCGAGCAGATCGCCGGTTTTTCATTCATGCGCGGGATACCTCGCTATGCGCGATACAGCTTGAAATCGACCTGCTCAGGCCGTCCTTCGAGCGATAGCGACGCTCGCGCGGCCGGCGCGCGACTCACCACCCTGCCCCGGCTCACGACCGCGAGCCGCGCGGCGCGCAGACGGATCGCCTCGACCTCGTCGCGCGCATCGAGCACGACGAGATTGGCCGCGCATCCGGGCGCGATGCCATAGTCTTCGAGACCGAGAATCCGCGCCGCGTTGACGGTTACCGCGTCGAAACAGGCGTGCATGCCGTCGACGCTCGTCATCTGCGCAACGTGCAAGCCCATCTGCGCGACTTCGAGCATGTCGGCCGACCCGAGGCTGTACCACGGATCCATCACGCAGTCGTGGCCGAATGCGACCGTGATGCCCGCGGCCAGCATCTCCGGCACGCGCGTCATGCCGCGCCGTTTCGGGTAGGTGTCGCTACGGCCTTGCAGCGTGATGTTGATCAGCGGATTCGCGATCGCCGCGACGCCCGACTCGCGCATCAGCGGCAACAGCTTGCTCACGTAATAGTTGTCCATCGAATGCATCGACGTCAGATGCGAACCGGTGACGCGCCCGTGCAAACCGAGCCGATGCGTTTCGGCCGCGAGCGTTTCGATGTGGCGCGACAGCGGATCGTCCGATTCGTCGCAATGCATGTCGACGCGCAGGCCCTGTTCGGCCGCGTACTCGCACAGCATGCGCACCGACTGCGCGCCGTCGGCCATCGTGCGCTCGAAATGCGGAATGCCGCCGACCACGTCGACGCCCAGGCCGATCGCGCGCTTCAGATTGTCGAACGCACTGGCGCTGCGCAGGAGGCCGTCCTGTGGAAACGCAACCAGCTGGAGATCGAGATATGGCGCGACGCGGCGCTTCACTTCGAGCAGTGCCTCGACCGCGAGCAAACGCGGATCGCATACGTCCACGTGGCTGCGGATCGCGAGCAGGCCGCGCGCGACGGCCCAGTCGCAATACTGCATCGCGCGTTCGATCAGCGCTTCCTGCGTGAGTTCGGGCTTCAGCTCGCCCCATAGCGCGATGCCTTCGAGCAGCGTGCCCGACGCGTTCACGCGTGGCAAACCATACGACAGCGTCGCGTCCATATGGAAATGCGGATCGACGAACGGCGGCGAGACGAGCGAGCCGGCCGCGTCGATTTCGTCGCGCGCGCTCGCGGCCAGGTTCGGCTCGACGGCGACGATGCGGCCCGCGTCGATGCCGATATCGACCGGGTGCTGGTGATGCGGGGTCGGCTGCGAGGTCGACCGAGTGGCGCTGCGCGGCAGCGTCGCGCGGCGGATGATCAGATCCATCATGTATCGCTCCCGTTGATCGAGTTCGGACTCGCTACGATTCTATCGACACCAGAAAAATACGGGGGCGATGCGTACCGGCGCGCGCGCCGCAATCCGTACCGGCGGCCAGCGATGCGACGCGCCTATACTCGCCGTTTCAGCCAGGCAATGACGGAGTAGACAGATGAAAACGATCGGCGTGATCGGCGGAATGAGCTGGGAGTCGTCCACCGAGTATTACCGGCTGCTGAACCGCCACGCGAAGGCGCGGCTCGGCGGCCATCACAACGCGCGCAGCCTCTTGCTGACCGTCGATTTCGCGTCGATCGAGGCGAACCAGCGCGCCGGCGACTGGCACGCGCTCGGCGAACAGATGGCCGACGCCGCGCGCCAGCTCGAACGCGGCGGCGCCGATCTCGTGATCCTCGCGACCAACACGATGCATCGTGTGTATGAATCGATCGAGAAGGCGATCACCGTGCCGTTCCTGCATATCGCCGATCCGACGGGCGCGGCGCTGCGCGCGGCGGGCGTCGAGCGCGTCGGTCTGCTCGGCACGCGCTATACGATGGAGCAGACGTTCTATACGGGACGGCTGCGCGAGCGCTATGGACTCGACACGCTCGTGCCTGACGACAACGAACGCGCGGACGTGCACCGCATCATCTACGACGAGCTCTGTCACGGTAACGTGGACGACGCGTCGCGCAAGGTCTATCAACGCGTGATCGAGCATCTGGCCGCGCGCGGCGCGCAGGCGGTGATACTCGGCTGCACGGAGATCACGCTGCTGATCAAGCCGGAAGATTCGGTGCTGCCTGTGTTCGATACCACTGCGTTGCATGCGCAGGCGGCGGTGGAGTGGGCGATCGGGAGAGAGTGAGGATGGCTTGTGGCGTAGATCGCGCGCGAATCGTGTTGCGTGTGCTCACACGCACACGGCCTACGCAGCGTAGCTGCCACAGCAAAAACAATCGCTGAAAGTCAAAAAGCCCGCATGGCTTGCGCGATGCGGGCTTTCAACAATGCTTTGGTTGCGGGGGTAGGATTTGAACCTACGACCTTCGGGTTATGAGCCCGACGAGCTGCCAGACTGCTCCACCCCGCGTCAGAGAAAAAAGATTATATAGGGTCGCCGGTAAAACGTCAAACCCCTGCTTGGAACATTTTCCAAATGACGTCGCGCCGGATCCCACCATGCTGAAACTCGCGACGCGGCCACCTCGCATGAGCATGCTTGGACAGCCTCGCATTGCATGCCGTGTGCGCGGCATGCAGCAAGTAAAATGTCGCGTCTTTGAAAGAGTTCTCCATCATCCATACCAAGCCTTAGACCACGCACAAACCACGAGACCTGAATTACCAATGCGACAACTAAAACAAAACGCAGTCGTGTTTTTTGCAATCGTCATTCTCGGCAGCATCCTGTCGGCCATCATCCCCCCGATGCAATCGCCGGACGAGGGCGACCACCTGAGGCGCGCCTATCTGCTATCGGTTGGGTCGCACGTGTTCACCCCGTCAGGGCAATCCACCGGCGGCAATATCGACGACGGACTCAAGGCGTTCATGGCGGCCTACCTCGACGCCGTCGCGAATAAGCCGCACACGACGCTGACGACGCAAACGATCCGCGACGCCAATGACATCAGATGGTCAGGCACGCGAAGCTTCGAGGGAATGCCGAACGCGTCGCCCTACTTCCCGCTCGCTTATATCCCGCAGGCCATCGGTCTGCGAATCGGCCAGACGCTCCATCTGCGTATCGGCACTTCGTACCGCCTTGCGCGCGCCACGTCGCTGGTGGCCATTGCCGCGTTGCTGGCCCTGTCGTTCCAGATCTTCCAGCCCAACGCCCTCGTGCTTTGCGTGCTGGCGCTGCCTATGACGATGTTCCAGATCGTCAGCGCGACCCAGGACGGCATCTCGATCGCCTGGCTGATCCTGTCGGTCAGTCTGTTCCGGCGCGGAATCGAGCGCGAGCAGACATTTCCCACATGGATGGGCGTACTGCTGATCATTTCGACCTTCCTCGTCATATCGAGTCGCCCACAGCTTTTCCCGATTGCGCTGTTCTCCGCTTCCGTGTTCTGGATGCGCAACGACCGGCGTGCCCTCGTCGTGACCGCCATCGCCGCGCTCGGCGCCCTCGCCTGGATCATCCACGGGCTCGGCGTGGTGAACATGGCCCATACACGCTCGATGTCCACGGGACAGATCCTCTCGATGTACGCCCATCATCCGGTGAATCTGATCGCGGTGTTCGCGCGCACGCTCACGGACCCAGGGTATCTGGCTTTCTACTGGCACTCGTTCGTCGGCATTCTCGGATGGCTGGATACGCCGATGCCGGCTTCGACCTATGTGGTGTCCGCCGTGGCGCTGACCGTCGCCGCGGCGATCTCGTTCTCGCGCGATGTGTCGCGCTGCGCGCGCTGGTTGCCGATTTTCTGTGCTGTCAGTGCAATCGGGCTCGCGTTCTTCGCGATGCTCATCACGTGGACGGATCAGCCTGCGCAATTCATCGTCGGCGTGCAGGGCCGCTACTTCGCCGCGCCGGCAGTGCTCATCGCCTATGGGCTCGGCGGACAAACGACGAGCGAAACGCGCGCGATGGCACGCGTGATCGTCTGCGGTGGATTCCTCGCGATCAGTGGGTTTCTGACGGCATCGACGGTACTGTGGCGCTACTATCTCGGCATGTGAACGGCGCCCGTTGCTCATCAAGGGCATCGCCTCGCCACCGCTATAATCGGCCTTGCTCTCATCACGCACGCATCGGATATCTTCGTGAAAATCGCCACCTGGAACGTCAACTCCCTCAAAGTCCGCCAGCAACACGTCATCGACTGGCTCGCGAGCAGCGGCACCGACGTGCTGTGCCTGCAGGAACTGAAGCTTCCGGACGAAAAATTTCCGCGCGCCGAACTCGAGGCAGTCGGCTATCGCTGCTGGTACGCGGGTCAGAAAACCTATAACGGTGTCGGCATTCTGGTGCGCGAAGGTTTGAGCGTCGACGAAAGCAGCATCGTGCGCAACATCCCCGGTTTCGAGGATCCGCAGCAGCGTGTGATCGCGGCGACGATCGAAGGCGTGCGCATCATCTCCGCGTATTTCCCGAACGGCCAGGCGCCCGGCACCGACAAGTTCGCGTACAAGCTGCGCTGGCTCGACGCGCTGCACGACTGGCTCGCAACCGAGATGACGCTGCATCCGAAACTCGCGCTGCTCGGCGACTACAACATCGCCCCCGAAGATCGCGACGTGCACGATCCGAAGGTGTGGGAAGGTCAGAATCTCGTGTCGCCCGAGGAGCGCGCGGCATTCGTGCGGTTGATCGGCCTCGGTTTTCTCGACGCGTTCCGCCAGTTCGAACAGCAGGAGAAAATCTATTCGTGGTGGGATTACCGGATGATGGCGTTCCGTCGTAACGCGGGGCTGCGTATCGATCACATCCTGCTGTCGAAGGCGCTCTCCGACATCTGCACTGCCTGCGACATCGACAAGGTGCCGCGCAAGTGGGATCAGCCTTCGGATCACGCGCCGGTGTTCGCGCAACTGGGCTGATCCAGAACACTGCGACGAAGCGAGGCAGCGCTGCCTCGCTTCCGTGTTGCTTCAGGCGCCGCCCAGCACATCCCACAAGAACCCGAACACCATCGCATCATGCTCGGCCTGCTCCAGCTCATCGGAGCCGCCGTGACCGCCTTCCGTATTCTCCCGATACCACACGTGCTGCGCGCCGAGCGCCTGCATGCGCGCGGCCATCTTGCGCGCGTGGCCGGGATGCACGCGATCGTCGGCGGTCGAGGTCGTGAATAGCACCGGCGGGTACGCGACGCCCGCCGCGAGGTTGTGATACGGCGAATACGCCGCGAGCGCGCGCGCTTCGTCGGGCTCGTCGGGATCGCCATACTCGTCGATCCACGATGCACCCGCGTGCAGCAGGTGATAGCGGCTCATATCGAGCAACGGCACCTCGCACACGACCGCGCCGAATAGCTCGGGCCGCTGCACCATGCAGGCGGCCACCAGCAGCCCGCCGTTGCTGCCGCCCTGAATGCCGAGTTGAGCGGCGCTCGTCACGCCGGTCGCGATCAACGCTTCGGCGACCGCGATGAAATCATCGAAAGCGCGCTGGCGATGCTCGCCCTGCGCCGCCGTGTGCCAGCGCGTGCCGAACTCGCCGCCGCCGCGAATATGCGCGACCACGTACACGGCGCCGCGTTCGAGCCAGCCGATGCCCTGCCCCGTCAGATAGCTCGGCAGCAGCGGAATCGCGAAGCCGCCGTAGCCGCTCAGCAGGCACGGAAGCGTTGGTTTTGCATCGCCTGACGAGGACGTCGCGTCCTTCGGTCCAATCACGGTGTACGGCACGCGCGTGCCATCGGCCGATACCGCATGCCCGCGCGTCACGGCCAGGCGCGTCGCGTCGAACTGCGTGGGCCAACGGTCGAGCAACTCCCACTCGCCCGGTTCTTCGCGGGCGAGATCGGAGAGCCAGTAGGCGGGCGGTTGCAGATAATCGTCGGTGTCGACGAACACTTCGTCGTTCAGCGTCGACTCGACCGGCGACACGTCGACCTGCGCATCGCCGCGCGACGCGAACACGCGCTCGCGCCACTGCCACGTGCCGTCCTCGCGCTGCGACGGCGTCCAGATCAGCGTCTTGCTATGCACGTCGTCGAGATACGACACGATCAGATGATGGCGCGTATGCGACCACTCGCAGGCCGACGTGAGCGGCGTCGGCATGAAGAGCGGCGTCACGTCGCGCTCGCCGCGCAGAAACGCGTCCTCTCGAATCGCGAGCAGCGCGCCGCCCGGATAGTGCGCGCGCCTGGACTCCGACTCGCCGTCCCACTCGCATTCCCAGTCGAGCCGCGGCTCGAGCAGCAGCCAGCCCTGCCACGCACCGACCGCGACGTGCGAAGGCACGTCGTAGCGATGCCAGGCACCGCTGGCATCGTCGAGGTAATACGTCTGCGAATCGAAAAAGTCGACGCTGCTCGTCACCGTATGCCGGCCATCGACCGGATCGTAATGCGCCTCCACGCCGATATCGTCGAGTTCGCCGCGAAACACGACGGGCGCATCGGCGAGCGCGGTGCCGCGGGTCCAGCGCCGCACGTCGCGCGGATAGCCGGAACGTGTCAGCGTCTTACGGCCATTGTCCCAACCGACATACAACGTATCGCGATCGATCCAAGACACCGTGTGCTTGCCGGCCTTCGCGATCGCGAAGCCACCGTCGACGAAACGGCGTGCGTCGAGATCGAACTCGCGCACGACGAGCGCGTCCGAGCCGCCCGGCGACATCGTGATCAGCGCGCGGTCGCCGTCCGGATAAAGGATGTCGAGATCGGCGCACACCCACGGCGTGTCTTCGGCCGCGCCGAGCGCGTCGAAGTCGAGCAGGTTCTGCCACACCGGCGCGCCGCTGCGCCACGCGGCCCACGCGGTGCGTCGCCAGATGCCGCGCGGATTGCGATCGTCCTGCCACAGATCATAGGCCCAGTCCTTCCAGCGATCCGGAATCACGGGACGCTCGCGCGGCAGATAGGCATCGGCGAGCTGGCGCCTGAGCGTGTCGAACGACGCGCCGGTGCACCACGCTTCGCGCGTGCGCGCATTCTGCGCGTGGACCCATGCGAGCGCGTCGGCGTCGTCCAGCGCTTCGAGCGCAAGGAAGGGATCGGGGGAAAGCGGCCACTCGAACGGGGTGGGAGAAACGGAGGAAGCTGGCATCGTCGGCTGTCGAATCGGAACAGCGTTGATTATGCCTTGTGCGAAGCGGATGCCGGTTGGGTGCGAGCCTCGATGCAAGAACGACGAAGGCGGCCTGAGCCGCCTTCGCCTGTGATGCGGGATCACTCGACGCAAGCGCGTCAAGGTTCTAGGTTTAGCTCCTGAATCTTGCGCGTAATCGTATTGCGCCCGATACCGAGCCGCTCGGCCGCCTCGACCTTGCGTCCACGCGTGAAGTCGAGCGCCTCGCGGATCACGGCCGCCTCGAAGCGGCGCGCGAGTTCGTCCATGACGTCGGC
>DATAQT010000159.1:0-2692 GCA_036264535.1 Paraburkholderia sp.
GAACTGCGCACGCGCGCAAACCACCGCGCCGTTGTGCAAACTCAGCGTCAGATGCGGCGCGACGCCATGCGTCAACCGATCGATCAATTGCGCACACGTGACCTGAAACAGCGACGACAGCGTATGCGTGCGCAACGCGGCGAGCGATAGGCCGAACTGAAACTGCGCGCTCCGGTTCGCGGACAGAAAACGGCCATCGTCGGTGAACGCAATGATCCCTTCCATCAGCGTGCCAAGGAACTCGGGCCGTCCATGAAACGACACTTGCAGCACGTCGCGAAACGCAGTCGAGAACAGATGGTTTTCGATCATCTGCACCGACATCTTCGCGAGCGCCATCGTGTGCTGGTGATAGCTGCGGTAGTCGCCGGTCACGTCGAGCACACCGGTCAGATCGCCGTACGGATCGAGAATCGGCACACTCGAACAGGTCAGGAAGCGGTTCGCCGCCAGATAGTGCTGATCGCCATGCACGACCATCGCACAGCCCTCGGCGAGCGAGGTGCCGATTGCGTTGGTGCCCTGGCGATCCTCGGCCCAGTTCGCGCCGGGCCGCAGCGCCACCTTTTCGGCGCGATGCAGGAAGTCGTCATCGCCGATCGAATGCAGGATCAAGCCTTCGGCACTGGTCAACACGATCATGCTTTGCGTGTTGACGATCTGCTCACGCAACGTTTCCATGACCGGCAATGCGTGCGCGCACAGCGTCTGGTTCTGTTCGCGCTTCAGCGCGAGGCCCGTGTCGGAGAGGATGTCGTAGTCCGGTCGGATCGATGCGCGAAGGCCGAATGTCTCAGAGCGTTCGTGGGCTTTCTGAATTGCCGGTGCGGGCCAGCCATTTGAACGATTGGCCGCGGCAAGGCTGACCGGATGAACGTCGTCGCGCATTGTCTCCTCCTGAACGCGTCCGGGTCGTGCCGGACACTTCGATGCGTGACGACAGGATACTCCGTTTGATAGCCCGCCCGAGGCCTGCACCGATCAGCGCAGGCCGGCGCACTTGATCTGCGTCAGCGTCGGCCCCATTTGCGGCGTTTCTGAACACCCATTGCCCGCGCGACTGTTCCAAAACGGAACACTTCCGCACACGCAGCCCACGACATCCCCTGAAATTTCGCATTTCGAAGCATTGGTACGGTTCGTGCCTGATGTCGTCCCGCGCAGTCACCCGATCACCATCACAAAACGGAGACAAGTGATGAATCCATTTGACCTGAAAGCCCTCGGCATCGACATCGAGTATCCCTATCGCCAGCGCTACGAAAACTACATCGGCGGCAAGTGGGTGCCCCCGGTCGGCGGCGACTATTTCGACAACGTGTCGCCGATCAACGGGCAGCCGTTCTGTCGCGTGCCGCGTTCGAACGCCGCCGACATCAACCTCGCCGTCGACGCCGCGCACGCGGCGCGCCGCAAATGGGCGAAGACGTCGGTCACGGAGCGCGCGAATCTGCTGCTCGCGGTAGCCGAGCGAATCGAAAAGAACCTGAAGCTGCTCGCGGTCGCGGAGACGATCGACAACGGCAAGCCGTTGCGCGAAACGATGGCCGCGGACCTGCCGCTCGCCGTCGATCATTTCCGCTATTTCGCGGGCTGCATCCGGGCCCAGGAAGGCGGCATCTCGGAGATCGACGACAACACGGTCGCCTATCACTTTCACGAGCCGGTCGGCGTGGTCGGTCAGATCATCCCGTGGAATTTCCCGCTGCTGATGGCCGCATGGAAGCTCGCGCCCGCACTCGCGGCCGGCTGCTGCGTCGTGATGAAGCCCGCCGAACAGACGCCGGCATCGATACTCGTGCTGATCGAACTGATCGGCGATCTGTTCCCGGCAGGGGTCATCAATATCGTCAGCGGCTTCGGCAAGGAAGCGGGCGAAGCGCTCGCCACCAACAAGCGCATCGCGAAGATCGCCTTCACCGGCTCGACGCCGGTCGGCAAGCGCATCCTGCACGCGGCGGCGGAGAACCTGATTCCGTCGACGGTCGAACTCGGCGGCAAGAGCCCGAACATCTTCTTCGCCGACGTGCTCGATCGCGACGACGCGTTCCTCGACAAGGCGCTCGAAGGTCTCGCGATGTTCGCGCTGAATCAGGGCGAAGTGTGCACGTGCCCGTCGCGCGTGCTGGTTCAGGAGTCGATTTACGAGCGCTTCATCGAGAAAGCGATCGCCCGCGTGGAGCGCATCAAGGCCGGCCACCCGCTGAACCTCGAAACGATGATCGGCGCGCAGGCGTCGCAGCAGCAGCTCGACAAGATCCTGTCGTATATCGACATCGGCCGCGATGAAGGGGCGCAGTGCCTCGTCGGCGGCGAGCGCGCAGCGCCTGGCGCCGGCCTCGGCGAGGGCTTCTACGTGAAGCCGACCATGCTGTTCGGCAACAACGATATGCGCGTGTTCCAGGAAGAGATTTTCGGGCCGGTCGCATCGGTGATGACGTTCAAGGACGAACAGCAGGCGATCGAGCTAGCGAACGACACGTTCTATGGCCTCGGCGCCGGCGTGTGGACTCGCGACGGCACGCGCGCTTACAGGCTGGGACGCGAGATCGAGGCGGGACGCGTGTGGACCAACTGCTACCACCTGTATCCGGCGCATGCGGCATTCGGCGGCTACAAGCAGTCGGGGATCGGGCGCGAAACGCACAAGATGGCCTTGTCGAACTATCAGCAGACGAAGTGTCTGCTGGTC
>DATAQT010000225.1:0-12220 GCA_036264535.1 Paraburkholderia sp.
CGGCACCGTGCGCAGCGACTGATAGAAGCTGAACGTCATGTTCCACGCCTGGCTCGTGAAGATCGCGAAGATCGCGGCGAGCTCGGCGCCGAGCACGCGGCCCGGGAACAGCGCGAGAAAGAACGTGACCGTAAACGAGATATAGCCGAGCACCGGCACCGACTGCAGGATGTCGAGAATCGGCACCAGCACCAGACCGGCGCGGCGGCTCTTGGCGGCCAGCGTGCCGTACACGAGCGTGAAGATCAGCGACGCAACCATCGCCGCGAGCATGCGCAAGGTGGTGCGCATCGCGTACTCGGGCAGGTTGGACGGATCGAGCGAGATCGCCTGATTCTTTAACGTCGACATCGGCGCGAGCGTCTCGTGAAAGCCGACCGACGCCATCGCCAGCAGACAGATGATCAGCGGGAACGCGACGAAATCCCAGCGATTGGGCAACACCCGCCATGCCGATGCATTGGCGGTGCGCTTCAGATTGAAGCTGAAATCCATCAGATGCCCTCCCCCTTGAAACTGGGATTCGAACGCTCGAAGGAAGCCACGCATACCACGCGGCGGTCTATGGGTCGGTCCGGAAAGCGGAAATCAGGCATGGCAAAACGCGCGTGCGTGGTAAATCGTTAGCGTTGGAGACACGTAGCCGGCGATGGACATGATCGTGGACGCGTCGCCCAAAACCACAACCATCACGCCGGATCCCTGTCGCCGCGGGCGCCGCCCGAAGGCTGGCGGCTTTCCTCGTTTTGGACGGCACGACACTACACCATCCTATGTTTCAGGTACAACCTTTCGCCGCAAATTGGAATGTGGCGCTGCGAGGCCGTGGCGTAAGCCTTCAGCAAGCCCCGGCTCAAGTCGTCGCGCCGCGACTCTACCCTGCTCCTGCGTACTTCTGCGTGACACGTCACGCAGTCGTCACACGGCGTGGCGCGCAAGCCACATCGGCCTGTTGCGCATCGCGTCGGCCGTTCTCGCTCAATCGCCCCGCCAGCCCGGACAGCTATCAAGAATGCGGCGCGGCTGCCGTTAAGAACCTAATCGGCGCGACATATGCAGGCGACATCCCGGCAATAAGGGTGGCGTCGTGCCTCACCACGGTTAAAATCGGGAAACGACGTACCTGTTTATCAGCGGTTCATCCCGGGCCTTGGCGACGGCGCAGAGCACGTCGCCGCGACCGGCCGAAAACCGCGGCCGACACAGGCACGGGCACAGCGCGAGCGCGCTGCCACAAACGAGCATGTTGCATGTCACAGCCAGACGGATCAGAGGGTCGATGAACAGGACAACCTTGCGCCAGGTAGCCGGGCCGGTCAGCTTCGTGCTGATCGTACTGGTGTGCTGGTTCGTGGCTGGCATGGTCGCGGACCGGATGGTACAGCAAGAGCTGGACGCGGCGTTGCGCACGCAGCGGCAAATGTCCACGTCGATCGTCGACAACATGGCGGAAGTGATTGCCAGCGACCTCGCGATGTCCCGCGCCATCCCCGCGACCATGGCCGAAATGGACATAGTCCAGCGCGCGCTGGTGCAATCGCAGAATTATGCCGCGAACAGCGAGGCGGCGGAACCCGCCTTGCGCGCCACCTTGCTGAAGGATCCGCAGATGGCCGCGGTCAGCAAGTTCCTGCACGAAGCGCAGGGCTTCTCCGGGCTCGATCAGGTCTGGATCGTCAACGCGAACGGCATCTGCGTCGCGTCGAGCAGCACGATGTCGACGCCGGACGGCATGCAGCAATCGTTCGTCGGGGTGGACATGCGGGCGCGCGGTTATCTGACCAATGCGCTGCTAGGCGCATTCTCCGAAGCCTACGGCGTGGGTCGCTCGAGCGGCGAGCCGGGCATTTTCATCGCCGCGCCGGTGTACTCGGAAGGGCTGCTGGTCGGCGCGGTCGTCGCGAAGGTCGGCATCGCGCGGTTGCGTCACTGGGTCGCCCACGCGGGCACCTTCGTCTCCGACGATAACGGCGTCATCATCATGGCGCACAACAGCGCGCTCGAGGGCCATGCGCTGCCGAGCTCGCGCGTCACGCAGATGAGCCCCGCCGAGCGGCGCTTCATCTACCGCCGCGAGACCTTCCCCGAGATGCTGATCCGCGAAGACACGCAAGTGCGCGAGCAGGCGCCGTGGGTGCCGTCGGCGGTCGCCGGACAGTTGTTCGGCATGGTCGAACAGCCTGCCCCAGCGCTCTATCAGAACCGCGGCGGCCTGAACTCGGGGCTCTCCGCGCATCTGGTCGATCCGCTCGCCGCGTGGCCGGAACTGCTGCGCAACCACAAGCGCGACCATCTGCTCGTGTTCCTGACGCTGGCCGGCACCGTCGCGCTCGCGTGGGTGATCACCGTGTCCTATGTGCGCGAGCGGCGCCACCATCGCGCGACACGCGATCTCGCCGAGCAGTTGCAGTCGGCCAATACGCTGCTGTCGGCGGAGGCGCGGCACGATGCGCTGACGGGCGCGCTGTCGCGCCGCTATTTCCTCGATCTGCTACGCCGCGAGATCGATCGCGCGCATGCGGGCCGCGAGCCGCTGTGCATGGCGATCGCCGACCTCGACCACTTCAAGCAGATCAACGACCGCTTCGGCCATGCGACCGGCGATCGCGCGCTCGAACATTTCGTCGATATGTGTCGCGCCGAGCTGCGCGGCTCCGACGCGATCGGCCGGCTCGGCGGCGAGGAGTTCGGCCTGCTGCTGCCGGCCAGCGATCTCGCGAGCGGGCGCGAGGTCGTCGAACGTCTGCGGCTGCGCTTGAAAGCCACACCCTCGCCGAAGCTGCCGGACTCGGCGGGGCTGAGCGTGAGCATCGGTATCACCGAGCTGTCGCCCGACGATCTGCCCGAGCGCCTCATGAGCCGGGCCGATACCGCGCTGTACGCGGCGAAGACCGGTGGCCGCGACCGCACCGAAGCACTGCCGCCCGACGATACCGCGCCGCCGACGCGCACCGCGGTCAATGCCTGGTGACGCCCTGCCCATTCGCCGAAGTACGCGAAGCGCGACGGTAGTCCCCTCTATTCAGCCAACCATGCCGAGACCCGGCTCGCGCTGAAACGACGCCGAGCTTCCCGCAACGAAGCAGCTATCATCAATCCCAATATTGGATTGTCACTACCGCTCTAACGGGAGATTCGCATGAAGGGAAATCTGGTGATCGTCTGTCGCGATCAGGACGCTGATGCATTCGACCATCTGCTCGCCGAATACGGCGCGTTCCAGACGCGTCTGTCGTCGACCGCGTGGTATCTGAAACTGGAGGTCGCGCCGGAACTGATTCAGGAGGAAATACTCGCGCGTCTCGGCAAATATACGACGCACTACATTTTCGAGGCGGAGTCGGTAACGTGGAATACCGTCGATAGCGAAACGGCGAATGCGCTGAATACGCTGTTTTCGGACTGACCTCTCCCCGCCGGCGATGCCGACGCCCCGCGCCCGCATCGCGATTCCAACACCCTGCTTTTACCAGGCGTTTTCCGAGGCGGCCGCGACCTGCGGCAGCACTTCGAACGGAAAGCTCATCAAGACCCGCAGGCCGCGATCGCCGTGATTGCCGATTTCCCATTCACCGCCCGCGCGCCGCACGAGCCGCTCGACGATCGCGAGACCCAGCCCGCTATGGCCGTTGCCGCCGCGCGCCGGATCGAGCCGCACGAACGGCCGGCTCGCGTTGATCAGATCCTGCGCGGCGATGCCCTTGCCGCTGTCGCTAATGGATAGCGTAAAGCCCTGCGCCGTGCGCGCGGTCGCGACGACCACCGGCGGCGCGCCATACGCATGCGCGTTATCGAGCAGGTTCGAGAGAATCCGGTCGAGGGTGGCGGCAGGCAACAGGAAGGACGGCCCCGCGTTCAGTTCCGTCTGCACGGTCGGCGAGCCGGAGGCCACCGCCCGATAGCTGCGCACGACACGCTCGCATTGCGCATCCACTTCCACCGGTTCGCTGCGGTCACCACCGTCGTGCGCGAACACCAGGAACTGCTCGACGATGTGCGTCATCGAATCGACGTCGCGCACGACGCCGTCGCGCGTCTTCGCGTCGTCCATCATTTCGGCACGCAGCCGCAGACGCGCGAGCGGCGTCTTCAGGTCATGCGCGACACCGGCCAGCATCACCGCGCGATCGTGCTCGGTGCGCGCGACTTCCTGCACCATCTGATTGAAGCCGTGCGTGAGTTGCCGCAACTCGCGCGGCCCGCGCTCGGGCACCGGCGGCACCGGCAGCCCGCGACCGAAGCGCGTGACCGCCTGGGCGAGCGAGCGCAGCGGCTGCTGCAACGCCCACGCGGCAAACAGCGCCGCCATCACCGCAAACGAAAAGATGATGGCGAGCCACAGCACCGTGCGATCGAGCGAGCGCGGCATGCGCAGCGGCTGCACCGGTACGACGATCCAGTTCTGGTCGGTCGCGGCGCGCACCCACAGCGTGGGAGGGGCACCGGGCGGACCGACGCGCACCTGCGTGTTGGCCGGCATGCGGTCGCGCACGTCCTCGATGAAACGCTCGAGCGGCGGCGGCATGTTCGCGCTCGACGCCGGCACGTCCGGGCTCGCCGGGTCGACGAGCCTCACGCGCGACGGCAACGGTTGATCCGGTGTGCGGGCGACGTGCTGACGCACCGCGTCGACGAGGAAGGTCGCTTCCTCGACCGCGTAGCGCGTTTGCAGTTGCGAGCGTTCGAGCCGCATCAACGCATACCACGCGAAATGCGACAGCATCAGCACTGCTACGACGAGCAGCGCGAGCCGCCCGAACAGCGAATCAATGGGCCGGCGCATGCTGCTCGCCGTCCGGCACGAACACGTACCCGCGGCCTCGCACCGTCTGGATGAAGCGCGGCGTGGACGGGTCGGTTTCGAGGATGCGGCGCAGGCGCCACACCTGCACGTCGATGCCGCGATCGGTGCCGTCGTACTCGGGACCGTGCAGCAGTTCCAGCAGACGCTCGCGCGTGAGCGTGCGCATGGGGTGATTGACGAAAATCTTCAGCAGCGCGAACTCGCTGCCCGACAGCGTGAGCGGCTTGTCTTCCAGATGCAGCGTGCGCGACTGGAAATCCAGCGTGAAGCGGCCGAAGTTGAACGGCTCGCGCTGCTCGGGGGCGGCCGCCGACGGCAGCGTGCGGCGACGCCGCAACACCGCCTGCACGCGCGCGAGCAGTTCGCGCGGATTGAACGGCTTGCCGAGGTAATCGTCCGCGCCGAGTTCGAGCCCGACGATACGGTCGACGTCGTCCGCGCGCGCGGTCAGCATGATGACGGGGATATCGTCGCCCGACGCGCGCAGCTTGCGCAGCGCGGTGAGGCCGTCCACGCCGGGCATCATCAGGTCCAGCACGATGAGGTCGGGGCGCTCGCGCTCGAGGCGCCGTTCAAGCGAGCCCGCATCGTGCAGCACCGAGACCTCGATGCCCTGACGGGCGAGATAGTCGCGCAACAGATCGCGCAGTTCGACGTCGTCGTCGACGACCAGGATTTGAGTAGCCATGGATTGAAGTTTAACGCTCAGCAGAAAGGGATTTCATTTTCCGAACCGCCTCAAGGGTTACCGGGTGTTACGGTGAAAGGTGCACGTAATTGCTGGTAATAGCCGCGTCCGGACACGTAACACAGCGGCGCGCGCGGTTCTCTACGCTGTGGCTTACCGAGTGCAGGCAGTCCAACGACCGGTTGCATCGTCGGCTATTCCATTACAAGGAGCCTCATATGTCCACCAAAAAGATGTCGCGCGTTCTCGCCGTTGCTGCCACCGCTCTCGCCATCGGCGCGGGCGCCGCTTATGCCGCTCAACCCGCCGAGGAGGCGCACGGCGGCCCGGGCGGCTGGCACGGCCACTTCATGAAGGACCTGACCCAACTCCACGACCAGCTTAAGCTGAACGCGGATCAGGAAAAGCTGTGGCAAAACGCGCTCGATACGATGAAGCAGAACCACGAAGCGATGCGCGCCAACCACAAACAGGCTCACGACCAGTTCAAGGCCGCCCAGCAGCAGCCGATCCTCGATCTGAACGCGATGGCCGCGACGCATCAGCAGATCGAGCAGAAGGACACGCAACTGCGTCAGCAAACCACCGACGCGTGGCTCAAGTTCTATAACGGGCTGAACGACCAGCAGAAGACCACCGTCAGCACGGCGCTGAAGAAGCGCTTCGAGCGGATGGAGCAGCGTCACGAGAAAATGCGCGAGCGCTGGGAGCATCACAAGAGCGCGGCGTCGGCGCCGGCCGCCAATCAGTAAGCGGCCCGATGCAGCCGCGAGGCCGACCAGGGAGGGCGCCTCGCGAATGGAAAAACGCCACGGAAGAGGTTTTCCGTGGCGTTTTTGTTGGGCGTTGCTCGCCGTTTGATACGCGGGCCGCGCGGATCAGCCGGCCAACTGACCTAGATCGAACAGCAGCACTTCCGCGTTGTCGCCCTTTTCCAGCGTCACCGTGTCGACGTCGCTGAGCTTCGCGGCATCGCCCGCCTCGAGCACCGCGCCGTTCACGCTCAACGTACCGCGCGCGATGTGCACATAGGCGAGGCGCCCCGCCGGCAGCGAGAACGTCGCGTGTTCGGCGCCGTCGAATAGCCCCGCGTAGATCGACGCGTCCGCATGGATCGTCACCGAGCCGTCGCGTCCCTCGGGCGACGCGATCACACGCAGGCAACCGCGCTTGCTGTCGGCGTCGAAATGCTTTTCCTCGTAGCCGGGCTGGTCGCCCGCGCGGCGCGGAATGATCCAGATCTGCAGCAGATGGGCGGGTTCGTCGCGCGACGCGTTGAACTCGCTATGCTGCACGCCGGTGCCCGCGCTCATGCGCTGCACGTCGCCGGGGCGAATCGTCGAGCCGTTGCCCATGCTGTCGCGATGCGCGAGCGCGCCTTCGAGCACGTACGTCACGATCTCCATGTCGCGATGCCCATGCGCGCCGAAACCCTGGCCGCCGGCGATGCGGTCCTCGTTGATCACGCGCAGCGGCCCGAAGTGCACGTGCTGCGGGTCGCGGTAATCGGCAAACGAAAAGCTGTGATGCGAGTCGAGCCAGCCGTGGTTGGCGTGGCCGCGTTCTGCGGAGCGGCGAATCTCGATCATGGAAAGTCTCCAGGTAAGTCATCAATCAGAGCGATGCCGGGAATGTAGGGGCTGTGCGCCCACTTAACAATCGTGTGCGGTCGCACCGGAGCGTTCCACTGATGCATGCAATCGCGCGCGAAGCCGCCGGCGCCCGGAGGCTCGGAGGCCCGGCGCCCGGAAAGCCACGCCGGCGTCGCGCACGCACAACGCCGTGCGCGCTGTCTTGCCGCCCGCAGCCCTCCCGCACTGGCACCTTGCCGCTGTTCGGGTAAAATACCGCGCTTTTCGAGCCGCGTGGACGTCCCGCGGGACTGCGGGCTGGACCGACAAGCCTCCTGGGGCGACCGCAACCGGCGCGCGGCGGCCACCGACCCCGCGCGACACCCGTGCGAGACGCGCCCGACAAGCACCGAACGCGCCCGATCAGCGCGGCGCGTCGGTCGAACCGCCGGCGCAAGATCCGCCGGGGCGCGGCGACATCCCAGCGGCACGGCATTTTTGACCGCCTAGAATAGCGACCGTCGGCTTCCGGCCGGCGTTCGTCGAGTCGAATCATCACGACGATCAGTTTGATTCAGGAGAAACATGAAGAAGTTCGCACTGTGCGTGGCTCTGGCAGTCATGGCTACCGGCGCGATGGCGAAAGAATGGAAAACGGTGCGCATCGGGGTCGACGCCAGTTATCCGCCGTTCGAATCGAAGGCGCCTGACGGCGACATCGTCGGCTTCGATGCCGACCTGACCCGCGCTCTGTGCGCAAAGATGAACGTGAAGTGCGTGTGGGTCGCGCAGGATCTGGACGGCATTATTCCCGCACTGAAGGCGCGCAAGTTCGACGCGATCATTTCCTCGCTGAGCGTCACCGACAAGCGCCGCGAGCAGATCGACTTCTCCGGCAAGCTGTTCGACGCGCCTGCCCGCATGATTGCGAAGACCGGTTCGCCGCTTCTGCCCACCCCTGAATCGCTGAAAGGCAAGCACGTCGGCGTCGAGCAGGGTTCGACCCAGGAGCAGTATGCGAAGGCGTGGTGGGAACCGAAGGGCGTGGTCGTCGTGTCGTACCAGAATCAGGACGAGGTGTATGCGGATCTCGCGTCGGGCCGTCTCGACGCCGCGCTGCAGGACGAAGTGCAGGCCGACGCCGGCTTTCTGAAGACGCCGCACGGCAAGGGCTTCGCCTGGGCCGGTCCGGACGTGAAGGATCCGAAGACGATCGGCGAAGGCACCGCGATCGGTCTGCGCAAGGGCGATGCCGATCTGAAGGCGAAGTTCAACCAGGCGCTTGCCGAGGTCCATCAGGACGGCACGTTCAAAAAGCTCGAAAAGCAGTACTTCGATTTCGACATTTATCCTGGCCGTTGAGCGAAACGGGCAGGATACTGAGTAGCAAACCGGTGCAAACCGGCGACAGTGACAGTGGCATTGGCGGCACCCGGCAGTAGATTCACAACAATCCGAGACGAAAGTCCCAAAAGCGCTCTGCAGGAGCGACAACGTTTCTGCAGCATGATTTGCACAGCGGCACGCTGTGCGCCGCGGATCACGGCGAGCCAGGCGCTCGTCGCCGACGCGGCGCAACGCGCACCGCGTCTTTCGCCGTGCGCGAGAAGCGCATCGTCAAGGACTACCTATGTTCCTTCAAGGCTACGGCCCGCTGCTTCTCAGCGGCACCTGGCAAACCGTCAAGCTGGCGGTGTTCTCGCTCGTGCTCGCTTTCGTGCTCGGCCTGCTCGGCGCGGCGGCGAAATTGTCGAAGAACCGCCTGTCACACGGCGTTGGCACCGTGTACACGACACTCGTGCGCGGCGTGCCCGACCTCGTGCTGATGCTGCTGCTGTTCTATAGCATCCAGATCTGGCTGAACAATCTGACCGACGCGTTCGGCTGGGATCAGATCGACATCGACCCGTTCGTGGCCGGCGTCGCGGTGCTCGGCTTCATCTACGGCGCGTATTTCACCGAGACGTTCCGCGGCGCGTTTCTCGCGGTGCCGCGCGGCCAGCTCGAAGCGGGCTCGGCCTACGGCATGACGAGCTGGCAGGTGTTCTCGCGCGTGATGTTCCCGCAGATGATGCGCTTCGCGCTGCCGGGCATCGGCAATAACTGGCAGGTGATGGTCAAGGCGACCGCGCTCGTGTCGATCATCGGTCTCGCCGACGTCGTCAAAGCCTCGCAGGACGCCGGCAAGGGCACGCTGCGGTTCTTCTTCTTCACCCTGCTCGCAGGGGCGATCTATCTCGTCATCACCACAGTGTCGAACTTCGTGCTGATGTACCTCGAAAAGCGTTACTCGACCGGCGTGCGAAAGGCGGATCTATGATCGAGATCATTCAGCAATATTGGCGCAACTATCTGTTCAGCGACGGCTACCGCTTCACCGGCGTCGCGATCACGTTGTGGCTGCTGGTCGTGTCGATCGGCCTGGGCTTCTGTCTGTCGATCCCGCTCGCGGTCGCGCGTGTGTCGAAGAAGAAATGGCTCGCGCGTCTGGTGTGGCTGTATACGTATATCTTCCGCGGCACGCCGCTCTACGTTCAGTTGCTGCTGTGCTACACGGGTCTCTACAGCCTCGAGATCATCCGCAACAACGAGCTGACCAACGCGTTCTTCCGCGATGGCATGCATTGCACGCTGCTCGCGTTCACGCTGAACACCTGCGCGTATACCACCGAGATTTTCGCGGGCGCGATCAAGGCGACACCGTATGGCGAGATCGAAGCGGCACGCGCATACGGCATGTCGTCGTTCACGCTGTACCGACGCGTGATTCTGCCGTCGGCGCTGCGCCGCGCTCTGCCCTATTACAGCAACGAAGTGATCCTGATGCTGCACGCGACGACCGTCGCGTTCACGGCCACGGTGCCCGACATCCTCAAAATCGCGCGCGACGTGAACTCGGCGACGTATCAGTCGTTCAACGCGTTCGGCATCGCCGCGCTGCTGTACCTCTGTATTTCTTTCGCGCTGGTGTGGCTGTTCCGCCGCGCCGAGCGTCGCTGGCTCGCCTACCTGCGGCCGCAAGGCAAGTAAAGCGCGTCCCTGGACAAGCAAGCCCGTTAAGGATCCTGATGAATTCCAAGAAGCAGAAGCTCTTCGTCGACGAGCTTCACAAAAAGTACGGCGACAACGAAGTCCTCAAGGGCGTGTCGCTCAAAGCCAATGCCGGCGACGTGATCAGCGTGATCGGTTCGTCCGGTTCGGGCAAGAGCACGATGCTCCGCTGCATCAACTTTCTCGAACAGCCGAACGCGGGGCGCATTTTCGTCGACGGCGAGGAAGTGCGTACGCAGTCCGCCAAGGACGGCGCGTTGCGCGTGTCGGATCCGAAGCAGTTGCAGCGCGTGCGCACGAAGCTTTCGATGGTGTTCCAGCACTTCAATCTGTGGTCGCACATGAATGTGCTCGAGAACATCGTCGAGGCGCCGGTCCATGTGCTCGGTCTGAAACGCAAGGAAGCCGAGGATCGCGCGCGCGAATATCTGGAGAAGGTCGGCCTCGCGCCGCGTCTCGAGAAGCAGTATCCGTCGCATCTGTCGGGCGGCCAGCAGCAGCGGGTCGCGATTGCGCGGGCTCTCGCGATGCATCCCGACGTGATGCTGTTCGACGAACCGACCTCGGCTCTAGACCCGGAACTCGTCGGCGAAGTGCTGAAGGTGATGCAGAAGCTCGCCGAGGAAGGCCGCACGATGATCGTCGTCACGCACGAAATGGGCTTCGCGCGCAACGTCTCGAACCACGTGATGTTCCTGCACCAGGGCCGCGTCGAGGAAGAAGGCCATCCCGACGAAGTATTCAAAAACACGAAGAGCGAGCGTTTGAAGCAATTCCTGTCGGGCAGTCTCAAATAATAAAATTACCCGCGACTTATGATGCGAATTGCATCGCAAATGTAGTCGATGTAGTTTTACAAGGCGCTTACGGGCGCCTTTTTTGTTTCTACCGCTCCCTTCCGTCCGGCCGTTCCAACCGCGAAAACACGCCGAAAACCCCGCCAAAATGGCCATTCAGGCCATGGTTTCGCCATACCTCGCCACTTTTGAGACGTCAATAGTGGCAATCCTTGATGCGCCCCCTCCCAACCCGGTGATTCCCTTACCCGGCAAGGCTTTGCGCGTATTTTCGAGGGTCCGCCCCGGTTCCGGACCCACATTCGTATGGCAATTTGGCGACACCCCCTGTGGACGGTGCCAATTTCTTCTCCCACCTAAAGTTATTTTTGATAAATTAGTAACCAAAGTAGCAAAACAAAGTTGATTAAAAGTAGTTTCACTTCAAAGCAGAGGAGAACCGGTCGGCGTGGGATCGGCATGACGAACAGATAGCTTCAAAGCTACATGTCACGGCAGGAGACCCTATCCGCCCGCCACTCTCCCCTGGTACCGCTTCCTGTTCGGTGCTGATCGCGTCCGAACACCACTCGCAGTACTGGGTTTCTTTTTTTGACAGGGTATGGAGGAGAAGATGAAGAAAGCTTTGCTCGCCGCTGCGCTGATGTCGGCCGGCGTTGTTGCACACGCCCAAAGCAGCGTCACGCTGTATGGCCGCCTTGATGCCGGCCTGGAGTACATGTCGGGTGTTCCGACTGGTATCGGCGCCAACGGTGCGGCCACCGGTAGCGCCAACCGTTTCAAGGCAGAAAGCGGTGACTGGGGTACCAGCCTGTGGGGTATGAAGGGCGTTGAGGACATCGGTGGCGGGAACAAGGTCCTGTTCCAGTTGGAAGGCTCGTTCAACACGATGACGGGCCAAGGTCCTGGCGGCGGCGGTCTCTTCAATCGCTGGGCAACGGTCGGTATGTCGAACGCCCAGTACGGTACGTTCACCTTGGGCCGCATGCTCTTCATCTCGAACGGCGTGTGGGACTTCGACCCGTTCGGTCAGTCGAACTGGTCGTCGGCATCGCTCGTTCGTGGCCGCAACTGGCCGCAGTCGAGCAACAACTTCGCGTACCAGTCGCCGAAGATCGCGGGCTTTGACTTCTACGGTCAGTACGCGCTGTCGAACGCGACGAGCTGGAACGGTAACGGCACGACCCCGCAAGGTCGCGAAGCTGGCGCGCAGGCCACCTACACGAACTCGCTGTTCCAGATCCGCGCCATGTACGACGAAATCCGCAACCCGGCAAACGGCGGCCTGTACGGTCCGCAAGTCGGTACG
>DATAQT010000227.1:0-17432 GCA_036264535.1 Paraburkholderia sp.
GTCGCCGAGCTGGCGGTCAGAATGCCCATCACGAGACCGCGGCGCGTCGTGAACCAGCGCGTCACGACGGTCGCCGACAGCGACAGCGCCGCCACGCCGGTCGAGCCGCCGACCATCACGCCCCAGATCAGCACCATCTGCCACGGATGCGTCATCAGCGACGACAGCGCGACGCCCGCGGCCATCGTGCCGAGCGCGGTCAGCAGCGTCGGACGTACGCCGAAGCGCTGCATCGCGGCGGCCGCGAACGGCCCCATCAAGCCATACAACGCGATGTTCACGGAGATCGCGAGCGAAATCGTCGCGCGGCTCCAGCCGAATTGGTGCTCGAGCGGCACCATCATCACGCTCGGCGTCGCGCGCGTGCCCGCCGCCGCGAGCAGCACCAGAAACACCACGGCGACGGTCAACCAGCCGTAGTGAAAACGTCCGCCTATCAGTCGCGCAGCCCAGTTCATCGGTTCTCCCATCGACGCGGCGCGGCTCGCGGCGTCGTTCGTATTATTGCGGCTTCGGTAAAGGACTTGTGACAGATCAGTCACAATAGTGTTGCGATCTTAGTTACCGGTCGGTAACATGTCAAGGCGTCAATTTCATTCGGGTGACTACCCATGTCCGCCAGCGAAACTCTCAAGCCCGGCCCCACTCGTGCCCGGCGCGCGCGCGGCGCGCAAACCGCCGGGCCGCAGGCGCAGCAGCATCTGCTGCGCGCGGCCAGCGAACTGTTCTATCGCGAAGGCGTGCGCACGGTCGGTGTCGATGCCGTGGTCGAGCGCGCGGGCGTGAACAAGATGAGCCTGTACCGGCAGTTCTCGTCGAAGGACGAGCTGGTGATGGCCTATCTGGAGCTGAAGGACGAGCAGTTCTTCGGCTACGTCGAGAAGAGTTTCGCGAAGCATCCGGACGAGCCGGCAAAGCAGCTTCAGCAGTATTTCGACGACCTCGCGGTGCGCGCCTCGGTCGACGATTACCGCGGCTGCCCGTTCGTGAACGTGTCGGTGGAGTTTTCGGATACCGCGCATCCAGCGCGGCAGTTCGTGTTCCGCAACAAACAGCGCTTGATGGCGCGTCTGCTCGAACTGTCGACGGCGGCCGGCGCCGACGACCCGCGAGCGCTCGCCGATGGTCTCGGTCTGCTGATCGAGGGCGTGTACGCGGCGAGCCAGACTTACGGGCCGGGTTGCGGTCCGATCCTCGCCGCGCCGAAGGTCGCCGCGCAGTTGATTGCAGCGGCTTGCGGGCAGACGCGGGCTCGCTGAGCCAGTCCGTCAGCCGGGTCCATTAAAATCACGCTTTTCCCCGCCGCGTCCGTTTGCCATGCCTTTGCCCGCCGAATCCCACGATGCCGTTGTCGCCGCGACCCGTCACTGGCTGACGGAGGCCGTGATCGGCCTGAACCTGTGTCCGTTCGCGAAGGCCGTGCATGTAAAGGGGCAGATTCGCTACGCGGTCAGCGAAGCGGACGATCTCGAAGCGGTGCTGACCGCCCTGGAAGCCGAGCTACAGGCGCTCGTGGCCGCCGACCCCGCCGCGGTCGACACGACGCTGCTGATCCTGCCGCGCGCGTTCGCCGACTTCCTCGACTTCAACGACAGCCTGTTCTTCGCCGACCGGCTGATCCAGCAGCTAAGGCTCGAAGGCGTCATTCAGATCGCGAGCTTTCATCCGCTCTATCAGTTCGAAGGCAGCGAGCCCGACGCTATCGAAAACTACACGAACCGGGCGCCCTATCCGATCCTGCATCTGCTGCGGGAAGACAGCATCGAGCGGGCCGTGCAGGCCTTTCCCGACGCGGAAGAGATTTACGAGCGCAATCAGGAAACGCTGCGACGCATCGGCTTCGCGGGTTGGGATGCCCTGATGAAGCGCTAGGCAGCGCCTAAAGCCGGCACGAAAAACCGCTCCTTCAGCGCATCGAGCCCCAGCGTGTCCAGCACTTCGACGAGCCGCTCGGCCGGCCGGCGCCGCGGCAGATCCTTGTAGTGCGCGATGATCAGCTCGTTTTTCATCGAATGCTCCCAGCCGACCAGCTCGGTCACGCTGACCTGATAGCCATGCGCCTCCAGCTGCAGACAGCGCAGCACGTTCGTGATCTGGCTACCGAATTCGCGCGTATGCAGCGGATGCCGCCAGATTTCCGTCAGCGCGCTCTTCAGCGCCCTGGCTTTGTTCTGCCGCAGCACACCGGCCACTTCGGCCTGGCAACAGGGCACCACGACGATGTACTTCGCGTGCTTTTCGAGCGCGAAGCGGATCGCGTCGTCTGTCGCGGTATTGCACGCATGCAGCGCGGTCACGATGTCGATTTCGGCGGGCAGGCGTGTCGACGTGATCGACTCGGCCACCGACAGATTCAGAAACGACATTCCCTTGAAGCCAAGCCGCGCCGCCAGCTCTTCGGACTTCGTCACCAGTTCTTCGCGCGTTTCAATGCCGTAAATGTGCGAAGCCCCACCAGCGGCGTCCTGAAACTCCTTGAAAAACAGGTCATACAGAATAAAACCGAGGTATGACTTGCCGGCGCCGTGATCGACGAGCGTGAGCGACCCGTGCTGGTCCTTGAGGTCCTTGAGCAGCGGCTCGATGAACTGGAACAGATGGTAGACCTGCTTCAGCTTGCGACGGCTGTCCTGATTCATCTTGCCGTCACGCGTGAGGATGTGGAGCTCCTTCAGCAGCTCGACGGACTGGTTAGGACGGATTTCGTGAGTTTTACCGGACATCGTGTAGGCCGCCATCAATTGCAGCGCGAACGTGCGACAGATGACGGAAAAAGAGAAAAGTTGCTGCCAGTTTACCCAAAGTGCGGCACTCCCACGAGCAAGCCGCGCGGATCACGCGAGACATGCGGTCAACCTGGAACGCTTCCTGCTCGAAAGGCGATGTGCGGAAACGTCTCTGGAATGGCTGAAAACAGCTTGCGCGCCGGCTGCGCGCTGTGTCGCCGAAAACAGGAGGCTGCCCGGCCGCGCCGCCGGACACGCGAACCGGATGCAGGTGGGGAGAGCGGTCCCGGAACACGGGCCAAACGTTACGTAACCAGCAGCGTGCCGGCTTTGCAAGCGGTCGCGCGCTCGGATGATCAGAGAAGGGGCGGCAATGGATACGGTACCTGGCGGAAACGTCGAACAGAAGTTCCAGGAAATGCTGGCGAAGCTCACCGCCGCGCCGGCGTGGTCGGAGAAACAGCAACTCGAGCTGGAAATGGCACGTGACATCTCGACGGAAATGCTGCGGCTCGCCGAAGTCATGCGCGACGGCAGCGTCGATCTCGAAACCTGCCTGACGATGCTCAAGTACGCCAAAGTACTCGACTTCGTGATGACGACGCTCGCGTCGCGACGCGACATCAAGCCTCAGACCCTGCGGGTGATCTTCAAGCTCGCCGGGCTGAAGATCGACGAGGCTTATCCGGGCTAGCGCGTCGGCACGTTGGTTAGGATGGCTTGGTATTGCGTCTCTCGTGCTACGACAAGACTGCTGCAACACGACTGCGCGCGAGCGGCGCGATGCCGCTCGGGACGCAGGCTTCCGGACTCCCCCTCCACTGCTGTGTCACGCGCGCGGCGCCTCGACCGGCGGCGTTCCATCATGAAACATCGTCTTCAGCTGCGCGCGTAGCTCAGGCGAATCCGCGTGCTTGTGAACGCTGACGGCATGCTGGACCGCGGCTTCGAGCAGTTCGCTGTCGCTGTCGGCGGACAGCGCGACAGTGCAGTTCATTTCGCTCGGACACTCGCGACAGTCGATATATTTGCGAGCCATGACAACCTCCTTGGTATAGACGATCGACCCTTCCACCGATTTAAGACGCGGTGCGCGACGGCGAAGCGCGCCCTGGCGGCTGCGTCCGAAATAACGTGAGTGAGTGTGAGTTGACGCGGAGAACGACGCGAACGGCGTCTGGCGGAAGGTGTTTGAAAAGTATAGGTCGCGCGCCGCGCGAGCAAAGCGATGAACTCAGTCCACAACGACCGGGAGAAAGACTGAATCCAGTATTTTCCGGCCTGGGGCAGTCGGGCGCGGTCGGCGCTGGATTTCCGCCTGTTGGCCTGGGCGGGGCAGCATTCGGCAGCGTTCGGCGACGTTTGCCGCACATCGCGCACGGTGTGACAATAGCGCCCTTCGCGCCGCACGTCCGCCTGGTCCCCTGCGGCGCACCGCCTTTTTTCCCCGCTGATCCGCTAAACCGCATGCCATCCTCGCTCGATTTCGCCCGCGTCGCCGTGATCGGCGGCGGCCCCGCCGGCCTCATGGCCGCCGAGACGCTTGCGCGGCGCGGCGTGCAAGTCCACGTGTATGACGCGATGCCGTCTGTCGGCCGCAAATTCCTGATGGCGGGCAAAGGCGGCATGAACATCACGCATTCGGAACCGCTCGAGCCGTTTCTCGACCGCTACGGCGCGCGCCGCGCGCACATCGCGCCGTTGCTCGACGCGTTCGGGCCCGATGCGCTGCGCGCGTGGCTGCACGAACTGGGTGTAGAGACGTTTGTCGGCAGCTCGGGGCGCGTGTTTCCGTCCGACATGAAGGCCGCACCGATGCTGCGTGCGTGGCTGCATCGGCTGCGCGAAGCGGGCGTGCAGTTCCATATGCGTCACAAGTGGAGTGGCTGGGCGTCAATGTCCGAAGACGACGCCGCGCACGTGCTGCGCTTCGACACGCCCGACGGCGAGCAGACGGTGCGCTGCGAGGCGGTGGTGTTCGCGCTTGGCGGCGCCAGCTGGCCGCGTCTCGGTTCCGACGCCGCGTGGGTGCCGCTGCTGACGTCGCGCGATGTGCCGGTGACACCGCTGCGCCCCGCGAACTGCGGCTTCGACGCGGACTGGAGCTCGTATCTGCGCGAGCGATTCGCCGGTCAGCCGATCAAACCAGTCGCGATCTCGCTCACCGATGTAGACGGAAAAGTCCACAATCGACAAGGTGAAATACTTTTGACCGAAACGGGCCTCGAAGGGAGCCTGATTTACGCTTTGTCGGCGCCGATCCGTGAGCGGATTCTGGCCGACGGCGACGTCACGATCACGCTGGATCTCGCGCCAGGCTTGCCGCTCGAGCGGGTCGTCGAGGAAGTGACGCGGCCGCGCGGCTCACGCTCGATTGCGAGTCATCTGCACGGGCGAATCGGGATTGGCGGGGTCAAGCTGGCGTTATTGCACGAGATTCTGTCGAAAGAGGCGTTCGCGGATGCGCGCGGCCTCGCCCACGCGATCAAGGCGCTGCCGGTGCGGCTGCTGCGCGCGCGACCGATCGAGGAAGCGATCAGCACCGCGGGCGGAATTCCGTTCGAGGCGTTGGACGCGCATCTGATGATCGACCGGATGCCGGGCGCGTTCTGCGCGGGCGAAATGCTCGATTGGGAAGCGCCGACCGGCGGTTATCTGCTGACCGCCTGCTTTGCCAGCGGGCTGGTGGCTGGCGAGGGGACTTGCGCGTATCTGGAAGCGCGCGGCACGTCGGCGTGATGCGCGCGATCGCCGTCAGCGCGCTTTGAGCCGCCACAACGATGTGAGTTCGGCCGCTCGCGCCGCATACAGCGGGTCGGTCTGATCGCTCGCCTTGGGATGCCGTGGACGAATGTCCTCGCGCCCCGCGACACTGAGCCCTGCGTGATCGATCGCAGCCAGCAGCCACTCGCGCGTGCGCAGCCCCAGGTGCTCGGCGAAATCCGAAATGATCAGCCAGCCTTCGCCACCCGGCATCAGATGATCCGCGAGGCCGTTCAGGAAGCCGAGCAGCATGCGACTGTCTGGATCGTAGACCGCATATTCAAGCGGCGACGCAGGCCGCGCCGGCACCCACGGCGGGTTGCAGACGACGAGCGGAGCGCGCCCCTCCGGAAACAGATCCGCCTGTACGATCTCGACCTGCTCGCCGCAGCCAAGACGCGCGAGATTTTCACGAGCACACGCCAGCGCGCGCGAATCCTGATCCGTCGCGACGATCTTGCGCACTCCGCGTTTGGCCAGCAGCGCAGCCAGCACGCCGGTACCCGTGCCGATATCGAACGCGAGGTCGAGCGACGGCAGCGGCGTGCGCGCGACCAGATCGACATACTCGCCGCGCACCGGTGAGAACACGCCGTAGTGCGGATGGATGCGCTCGCCGAGCGCTGCAATCTCGACACCCTTCTTGCGCCATTCGTGTGCGCCGATCAAGCCGAGCAACTCGCGCAACGACACGACCGACGCCTCACCGGTCGCCGGTCCGTACGCTTCGATACAGGCCTGCCGCACATCAGGCGCGCGGCGCAGCGAAATACCATAGTCGGCATCGAGCGGAATCAGGATCATGCCGAGCGTGCGTGCGCGCTGCGACTGGGCCTGGCGATGCAAATTGAACGCGTCGAGCGGCGTCGCTCCCTGCTTGCGCGGCTTGCGTTCGAGCCGGCGCGTGACGGCCTGCAGCAGTTGGCGCGCGTTCTGGAAGTCGCCGTGCCACAGCAGCGCGGTGCCTTCGCTGGCGAGCCGGTAGGCCGAATCGGCGGTGGTGCGGTCGTCGGCGACGACCACTCGCTTCGGCGGCGGCACGGCCGCTTCGGAACGCCAGCGCGCGGTGCGCGGACCGTCGGCTTCGGGCCAGGTGAGAGTTGCGGGGCTGGTCATGGGGCAATGGAGTCGATTTGGCGTCACCGGCGACGTGGACCGCGGCAGCGGATCGGAATGGCAGGTCGTTGACCGCCATCGTGGGCGACGCCCGAATAGTACCGTACCGCCGCCGTGCGGATTCGCGGCGCGGTATGCATCGGTGACGGCGATGAGGTGAGTTTAGATGCGACAAATGTAGACTAAATAGTCCACAATCGACAAGGTGAAAGAGATATCGTGATTTTTTGAGCCATCAAGCGGCTCACCTCACGCCGCAGGGCCTCTTTCCGGCACGACGCACGAAAAAAAGCGCCGTCGAAATCCAACGGCGCTCGTAGAGAGGCATGTTTTGCTGCGGAAAAACCGCAGACACCAGCGCCGACGAAACGAGGTCCCGTCGGCGCCGATGCCCGATCAGCCTTTCAGCACCGAGTTGTACGTGGTACCCGCGATCACGACGTTGTTCAGCGTGATGCCGTTCGTGTTGAACACGAACATCGGTCCCGGAACCGTCGACGAAGCCGGGCCCACACAAACCGGGGAACCCAGGTTGCAGTTCGAGATCGTCACGCCGGTGATCGGCGGGACCGTCGGCACCGGCAACGGACCGTTGTAGTCGGCCGCCACCGGACCCTGCGCGACGATCGCCTGGAAGCACGAGTTCGCGCCGGCAGTGAAGCCCGAGGTCATCGTGTACGAGACGCTGCCCGACACGTTGGTCGCGTTCACGTTCGAGATGTTGACGTTGTTGATCGTCGCCGGATTCCAGCGCACCGCGTCGCCCGACGGCTGGTAATCACAATCGAACGTAATCAGGCCGCCCTGCCCCGTCGACGGACTGCTCACCAGACCGGTGGTGCCGGTCCCCGGGACCGAACCGGGGTACGCCGAGCCCAACGGGCTGCCACCGTACTTGCCCGCGAGGTTCACGCCGTTAGGCAGCGTCACGCCGTTGATCCACACGTTGTTGATGAAGCCGCCGCGGTTCATGTTGGTCTTGAAGCGCAGCGCGATGTTCAGCGGGTTGCTCGCCCAGTTCTCGTTCTGCATCGTCAGATTGCGAGCGTAGACGTTTTCCACGCCCGCGCTCATTTCGCTGCCGATCGTCAGACCGCCGTGGCCGCTTTGCATCGTGCAGTTCTGCACGACGATGTTCTGCATCGGGCCGTACTCGGTGTCGAGGCACTTGCCCGACTTGATCGCGATACAGTCGTCGCCGGTGTTGAACTGGACGTTCTGCACGAGCACGGTGTTACACGCATCCGGGTCGAAGCCGTCGTTGTTCGGGCCGACGCTGTCGGCGAACACACCGTCGATCACCACGTTCGAGCAGGCGGTCGGATGGTGCTGCCAGAACGGGGTGTTCTGCGTGTGGTAGTTCTGCAGCAGCACGTTGGTGCAGCCGATGAACTCGACCATGCAGGGACGCAGGTAGTGGCCGTTGCCGAACACGCGGTTCAGAACCGGCACGCCGAGTTCGGACAGCGCCGGGAGGTAGTTCTGATCCTGCCCCCAGGACGTACTGGTGATCAGCGCCATCAACGTCGTCGTCGCGCCATCCTGGTTCGTGAACGACACGTTGGCCTTTGGATTGGTGATCTGCGACGCAGGCAGGCTCGCCAATGCGACGTTGTTGGGGTTCGTGTAGGCCTGCGACGGTGTCGTCGAGCCCTTGCAACCGTATTCGTTCGTCGAGCCCTTGAACGTCCACCAGCACGAGGTCGGGGCCTGGGTGCTCAGCTGCATCGGCGTCATTGCCTGGCCGTTCAGCACGCAGGTGTTGTCGTCAGCGGTGACGGCGATGTTCTTCTGCTGATACGCGTAGATCGGCGAGCCGAAGTTCAGACAGTCGTTGGCCTGCCAGCGCGTCCAGTAGAGGTTGCCGTTCGCGGTCGGGTACGGACCGTTCTTCGCGTAGTCCGCCGGGTTCGGGCTGAAATAGATCGTGCAGCCCGAGCTCAGGTGGAAGTTCACGTTGCTCAGCAGTACGATCGGGCCCCCGCAATACCAGTTGCCGGCCGGCACGACCACGCGACCGCCGCCCGCCAGACTGGCCGCACGGATCGCGGCGTTGAATGCGGCGCACGAGTCGTACGTCGTGTCCGTGTAGTCGCACGGCACCATGATGTTCGACCCCGGGCTTTGCAGGTCGATCGTCGGATTGGTGGTCTGCTCGCTGCCGCCCGTCACCCAGGGAATCGCTCCACCAGGCCACGCGGTCGACTGGATCAGCGCTGCTGCGAGCAGCGGTTGCGCGCCGTACGTCGTGACCTGGAAATCGACCGACGGGAACATCGACGTCGTGATGCCGGAGAGCTTGTTGATGATCGCGGTGGCTTGCCCGTTCGGGCCCCAGATCGGATCGGCAGCCGCGGTGGTGGGCGGTGTCGTGGTGCCCGTCGTGCCGGTGGCGCCAGGGGCTGTGTCGGTGGAGCCGCCGCAGCCGGGCAGACCAGCGATCAGCCCAGCGCCTGCCGTGACCCCAGCGAACGCGAGAAAGCTGCGGCGAGCTGGCGATTGCGGACGCTCCTGCTGCGCGTCGTTCAGTGAATCTTCGACTTTCTTGGTCATAAAACCTTCGTCTCCTGTTGCCCTGTTGTGTGGACACACACGCAGCGACCTGCGCGCGTGAATATTCTTACCGCCATCTTGTAAGACGACGTACAAACTGCCGAGGTTTACCTTAGCAGGAAAGGTCGCCTGATAGCCTCTTTTCCGAGGGAAATTTTCCGTTCAGCCCCGAAATGCAGGCTATACGGATTTTCCCTTGGCTCTCGCTGGATGTAAGACATATGATAACTTTCACCGAAAGTTCCCGTAATGAAGGGAGCTTGGCCGAGCCGTTATCGCGCTCTGATCGCCGAGGATTCGCTTTCTACAATGAAAAAGCCCCGCAAGCCGTTCGCTTTACGGGGTTTGGGTGACCAGTAGGCTCCGGCGAACGGTTTCGCTCGCGCGGATTACCAAGAGGCAGGCGCCTCGTCGGTCAGGCGAAATCTGGTGGCGCGCCGGTTCGCGCAGAGTACAACCGCCTCAACGTCGCACGTCAGCGGGCATCAATCGACTTCCTGCTGCTTGAGCCGCTTGCGGTGTGCCGCCACCTTCGCGCGATTCCCGCAGACCGCCATGCTGCACCAGCGCCGCGCATGTCCACGCGTATGGTCGGCAAACAGCAGCGTGCAGCGCGGACCTTCGCACGCTTTCACGTGCGTGAAATCCTCGTCGCAAACAAGCCTCGCCAAGGCTTCCGCGATCGGCATCAGCAGCGACTCGGGCGACTCCCACCGACGACGCTCGCGGAATTCGAATGCACCGTCGTCGCCGGACACGAGCGCACCGTATCGTTCGTCCCGCTCGAGCAGTCGATTTACCGGCTCGAGTTCCAGCAGGTCTCCGGCCGCCAGCGGCCTCCCTTTCCTCGCGCCGACAAAGCACCTGAACCACTCGCGCAGTTCGCGCGCTTGAGCGGCCATCGCGTCGAACTCGGTCGATGCGAACCTCTCGCGCACTTCCGCGAGCGCTTCGGGCGGCACCATACCGGCCTGCTCGAGCCACGCCATCAAGCCTGGGCCGTCCGCGATCCAGTCGACTTGCTCATCCACGGGCGTGGCCACTGAGTTCAGAAAATCGAGGCCCGGCGCGTCGGCCAGGAATAGTGCGGGGATCTGACGGTAATCCATTTCTCAATGTGACGAAGTTGATGACGATTGCTCAATCGTAACCATCAAAAGCGCACTTGACAAGTTACACACCCAATTAGTAACCTCACAACACAAATTAAACAGGTTACACAGCGGCGCATCGCATCCGGGCCTCCCAGCCAAACCTTTCCTTCGCTCAAAGGAGCAACAACATGTCTCTTCGCAACCTGAACGTAGTGCTCGTGCATGGCGCATGGGCCGACGGGTCGAGCTGGAGCCGGGTCATCGAGCGGCTCGCCGACCGGCATATCGATGCGGTCGCAGCACCCCTACCGCTGACGTCGCTCGGTGACGACACGGCCGCATTGGAGCGCGCGCTCGCGCGAATCGAGGGTCCCGTCGTGCTGGTCGGGCATGCGTACGCGGGCGCGGTGATCGGTTCCGTGCGTGCCGCGAACGTGAAGGCGCTCGTGTACGTCGCCGCGTTGGCGCCCGACGAAGGCGAAACGGTGGCCGACGTGTTCTACCGTGGTAAAGCGCATCCGCAGGCCCCGACGCTCGCGCCCGATCGCGACGGCCTGGTCTGGCTCCCGCGCGACGCGTTCGCGACTGCCTTCGCGCATCACGCGAGCACCCGCGAAGCGAACGTGCTCGCCGCGATCCAGCGTCCCATCGCCGCGGCGTGCATCGGTGAAGCCGTAGGACGGCCGCTGTGGAAAGACCTGCCGAGCTGGTTCCTCGTGGCCGGACAGGATCGAATGATCGCGCCCGACACCCAGCGCTCGATGGCACAGCGGATGGGCGCGCGCGTCCACGCGCTCGACGCCGATCACGCGCCGAGCATCACGGCGCCCGACGCCGTCGTCGAGGTCATCGTCGAGGCGGCGCAGGCGGTCTCCGCCGGTTGAAGCGGGCCATTGCGTCAAGCCTGCGCAATTTCGCTATCCGCCTTACGCGTTTGTATCCGCACCCATCATCCACGCTACTTCCTGCAAGGAGAGCCATCATGACCGCCATCACCTATCGCCACGCCGACGTCGACGGTTTCAAGGTGTTCTATCGTCAAGCCGGCCGCGAGGACGCCCCGAAGCTCCTGTTGCTGCACGGTTTCCCAAGCTCGAGCCATATGTTTCGCGATCTGATTCCGCGGCTCGCCGATCGCTTTCACATCGTCGCGCCCGATCTGCCAGGCTTCGGACAGTCCGACATGCCCCCGCGCGAAAACTTTGCCTACACGTTCGCGAACATTGCGGACGTGATCGGCCGATTTACCGAGGTGATCGGTTTCGACCGATTCGCTGTCTACGTCTTTGACTATGGCGCGCCGACCGGCTTCCGGCTGGCGCTCGCGCATCCCGAGCGGATCACGGCGATCATTTCGCAGAACGGCAACGCCTACGAAGAGGGGCTCAGCGATGGCTGGAATCCGATCCGCGCGTACTGGCAGGACGCGTCGCCGGCCAATCGTGAAGCATTGCGCGCCTTGCTCGCGCACGAGACGACCGTGTGGCAATACACGCATGGCGTGCCGGACGCGGCGTCGGTGTCGCCGGACGGCTACTCGCTCGACGACTACTACCTGCGCCGCCCCGGCGCGGATGAGGTCCAACTCGATCTGTTCCGTGACTATCGCCACAACGTCGCGCTGTACCCGGCGTTTCAGGAGTATTTCCGCACCCACCGGCCTCCGCTGCTGGCTGTGTGGGGAAAGGACGATCCGTTCTTTCTGCCGGCGGGCGCCGAGGCGTTCAGGCGCGATCTCCCAGATGCAGTGGTGCGTTTCCTCGACACGGGCCACTTCGCGCTCGAAACGCATGCGGACGAAATCGCCGCGGCGATCCGCGAGTTTCTTGGCGGTTGAATCCGTGAACGTCTGGCGAAATCTTTTGCCCTCGTCAACAACGCCAACCACTGTCCGGCTGTCACCCACCGAACCACCCCATCCCTCAGGAGAAGCGAAATGTCCAGCAGAGTTGCTATCGTCACCGGCGCGAGTCAGGGTATCGGACGCGCCACTGCCATCGGATTGGCGCGGGATTTCGATTCGATCGTGCTGGTCGCGCGCAATCGGCCAAATCTCGACGAAACCGCGCCTCAGGTTGAGCAAGCCGGCGCGAAAGCGCTCGTGGTCGATCTCGATCTGTCGGAGCCCGATGCCGCCGCGCAAGTCGTCGAGAGGACTCTGGCGACGCTCGGCAGGATCGACGCGCTACTCAACATCGCCGGCGCAGTGCCGCAGATCGACATCCTCGAAATGACCGATCAGCAATGGGATCAAGGATTTGCGCTGAAACTGCATGGCGCGCGTCGGCTGACGGTGGCGGCATGGCCGGCGCTCAAAGCGAGCGCGGGTTCGGTCGTGTTGATGTCCGGCAACTCGGCGCTGTTCCCAAAAGCGCCTTACGCAGCGGTCGGCACGATCAACGCGGCGATCGTGGCGTTGGCGAAGGCCTTTTCGGATCGCGGCATCGCGGACGGCGTGCAGGTCAACAGCGTGTGCTGCCCGGACCGGTGATGACCGGCCGGCGCCGCTCCTATCTCGAGCATTGGGCACCGTTGCACGGCATGAGCGTCGAAGAGGCGACCGTGAAATTCCCGGCCGAAGCAGGCATCTCGCGCTATGGCACGCCCGAGGAAATCGCGGAGCTGATGGCATTTGTCGTGTCGCCCGCGGCACGCTGGATGACGGGCTCGACGCTGCGAATGGACGGCGGCGAAGTGAAATCCATCTAGCGTCCATTTGATGCCGAAAAAAGAAAAACCCCACCGAAGCCTTTGCTTCGACGGGGTTTGGCGGTATTTCCAGTTGCTGCTGGTAAAGCGATCTGGTCGGCCGAGGCAGTGCTTCCCGACTATCTGTACAACGCCTCAATGCGCCGCAGTCTGGGTGGCCGGCTGCGCGTCGCTATCGTTCAACGTGTTGAGAAACGCCATCACGTCGCGAATATCACTTTCCGCCCAGACTGGTTTGCCGCCTTTGTGATTGGTCATCGGCGCATCTCGATGGTCGACGTTGTTCTGATACTTCACTGGCAGGTCGTCGAACTGCTGCTTGCTGCCAGGATGCGGATACCACTTCCCCGGGTTGGTGTCGCGTTGCACATAGAAGCGCAACGAGTCCTCCAGCGTGTGGAAGCGGCCGTTGTGGAAGAACACCTTTCGCGTCGCGACGTTACGCAGCGTCGGCGTCCTGAACATGCCGCAGTACCACGGGTTGTCGGCCTTATCGGTCCGGAACGGGCCGCACAGCCCCATGTCGTAGTACTTCGGATCCGCGTTCGCCGGAATCTCCGGATTGCGCGGCACGCCGAGCGTCTGGAAGTTGTAGTCGGTGAGCGTCGGATGCGCGCCCGCAGCGCCCTTGTCGACCAGGTGGCACGATGCGCAGTTGCCGCGATCGGGATCGTTGAAAAGCGCAAAGCCATGAGCTTCCTGGGTGGTGAACTGCGCTTTGCCGTCCAGTACCTTGTCGAACTTGCTGTCGAAAGGCTGGAAGCTGGGATCGTCGAACTGGAACCGTTCGAGCGCCTTGCCTAGCGCCGCTAACGCCTCGGCAGGCCGCGAGAAAATGTCCTGACCGAACACTTCCTTGAAATGCGCCGCATAGCCACTCTTGCTCAGCTTGGCCGTTACGGCGGCAGCGTCCGCATTGGCCATCTCGTCGGGATTCAACAGCGGGAAAGCGGCCTGGTCGGCCGGCCGGTCGAAGCGACCGTCCCAGGTGTAGCCACCCGACGGCTGGTTATCCCCATCCTCGAGACGTTCCTTGAAGCTGCTCGCATACGTGTGCGTCCAGATCGGCACGCGGCGCAGATAGCGTAGCGAAGGCACGGCACGTGTGCCGTGATGCTTCATATCGACACCGCCGAGTTGCACGGCGAGACCGTTGGGCGGACCGTAGGCATGGTCCGGGCTATGACAGCTCGCGCAGGACTGCTTGCCGGAAGCCGACAGCGACGGATCGAAAAAGGCCAGCTTGCCGAGCTCGGCCATGTCCTTGTTCGATGGTGCTGCGGCAGGCATCGCGGAAGCTTTGGTGGTGGCAGCGGCGCCAACAGCCTCTTCCTCACGGCCGCTTGCCGTCAGGAAGAGACTTGTCATGAGAAAAAGGGCCGCCGCCCGAGCGGCCCTTCTGGAACAAAGGACAAACATTCTGTCTTTACTGGTTGAAGATGTCGGAACCGAAAGTCACGAGATTCGGATCGTCCGCGTAACCGAGGTACTCAGGAATACCAAAGCGGTCTTCCAGGCTCTTGAGCAACGAGTAGTGGTTGTAGCCCGTATCGACGGTGGTGCCGGCCTTGATGAACGGCGACAGCAGCACTGCGCCCGTGCGGTCACCGCCGACACCTTCGTAGTGCATGCCGATCTGGATCGTCTGGACAGTCGCCGGCAGCGACGCGGTGTTGATACCGAGCGTCGAAGCATACGCAATCGGCAGCGTGGACATGATCTGGTCTTCAGGACGCTTGACGTTCGGACCGGTCTGCTGCGTGCAGCACGAAGCGCCCGGCAGATCGATCGTGAGATTCATCTGCGTGTAGCCGCTGCTGAACGTCGTGGTCATCGGCGCGCTCGCCGCATTGGATTCATCGAAGTTGATGATGATCAGACCGTCCTGCTTGTAAGCCGCCGAAGCCTGGATGATCGGAATCCACTTCTTCAGGAACGCGTCGATCGAGCTCAGGCCACCAGGCGCGCCGCTCTTGCAACCCTTGCCTGCCGCACCCGTGCCGTCGCCGTCGTGGCCGTCATCGCACAGGTTCGGCGTGATGAACACGAAGTTCGGCGTGGTGTCGATGGACTGCAGATCGTTTTGCAGGTTGTCGTCCAGGTTCACGACGTGCTGGTCGCAATAGTTCGTATCGTCGATGATCGAGTGGAAGTACACGAACGGATTGTGACGCGTCGCGTAAGCATCCGCCTTGACGTCGCCTGACGCGGAGCTGGCCTGGGCGGACTGGGTACCGTCGACAGCCTTCGACGGATCCTTGCCTGCCAGCTTCGCGGTGCGTGCCGGGAAGCTGCAAGCCTTCGTGCCGTCACGGTTCAGGTCATTGCCCATATCGCCCATGTAACCCTTCCAGGTGAACTTGGCGTTGTCGAGCTGATTGGCAAGCGTCTTCACGCGTGACGGGTACACACAGCCACCACCAGCGTGGCCGTTCGCGTCCGTGCCGGCCTTGAGGACCTTCGGATTCGCCGTGTCGTTGCCTGCATCGACGATATCGGACCAGATGCTGAAGCAGTCGGTCTCGGTGTCCACCGTCGAAGGCTGGCCGCTCAGCAGCGCGATGTAGTTGTCGAGGCTGACGTGGCCCGTACCGTAGTAGTTGGTCAGCAGCGCGCCCTGCGGAGCGAGCGACTTGAGATACGGATCCTGGCTGCTGGCAGCCTCGGTCGTGCCGAACGATTCTTCGTAGTTCTTGTTCTCAAGCGTAATGACGAAGACGTGACGAACAGCCTTGGCGCCGACCACGGTCTTGATGTAGTTGTCGCTCGCGGCCTTCACGCTGGCAAGGCTGGTGTCGGTGTTGAAGTCACCCAGCAGCTTGTCGGCGGATACGCCACTGTACCGGGTAGCCAGCGTGTTCTTTGCGTCGCTCAGCGCGCTGCCGCCTGCAACCAGCTGAGCCAGTTGAGTGGTAATGGCGCTCACCGTGTCAGTTGCGCCCTTGGGAGCGAGGAAGAACGCACCGGAACCGAACTTCGTGCCCATGTCGTTGCCGTTGGCATCGTTTTCGCGGGCGTTGGTCAAGTCGGCAACGACGTTCTTCCAGCTGTCGTTCGTCTTGTCGGCGATCGAGAATTTCCCTTTCGCATCGGTCGACGCGGACGGTTCGTCGCTGTCGCATTTGCCGTTATCGTTGAGGTCGAGACAGACCTTCGCGTTCTGGATGTAGCTGCCCAGCACCTGCCCGGACACCTTCGGCGTATTGTCCGGAGCGGAAATGCCATCGCTCCCGCTACAGGCAGCCAGGCCGGCCGCTAGACCGATACCCGCCAGCAGGGCAAAAGCGCCCTTGCGCCCTATCAGGTTCTTGTTCTTCAAAAAGGTCATGTGGGATCCCGTCGCACGCGAGGCGGGCAGCGTCTATGCGCAACCTCACCCGATTGTTAGGTTTATTACATCGGCGCAGGATCGTAAGGGATACGTATGACAATACGGTTAAAGCTTGTAAGGAACTGGATGAGGGAACGCGATGGGCGTTTGCACACGCGGGAAGCGTTCGGGCGGCCGCGGTCAGTGCCAGCGACTGTTCCAGCAAACCGTGCCGGATTCACGCTGACAACGACGGACGAAACAGGAATAAAAAAACCCGCGAAGCCTGTGCTATCGCGGGTTTCAAGACTTCCGAGAATGATCTCGGACTAGTAACTGGTGCCGGCTGCAGGACTCGAACCCGCCACCTCATGATTACAAGTCAAGCGCTCTACCTGATGAGCTAAGCCGGCATGAGGCCGTAATTCTACTTCATTTCACTATCTTCAGGCGAGCCCGTCCGCCGCCTTTCGAGCCATCGTCGTCGGGCTGCGGTTTGTCGTCGGCAGCGGTGGACGCGGCCGGATCGGCCGGTGAGGTTTCGACCGCACGCGGAGCCGCCGGCACGTCGGCTTCGTCCGCGGCATCCGCCCCCGAATCCTGCGCCTCCCCGCCTGCAGATTCGACCGGGAACGCCATGCCCTGGCCGTTTTCGCGCGCGTAGATGGCGAGAACATTGGCCACCGGCACCTCGATCTTGTGCGACTTGCCGGAGAAACGCGCGTTGAACTCGATCCACTCATTGCCCATCTGCAGCTGGCTCGTCGCCTCGAAGCTGATGTTTAACACGATCTCGTTATCGCGCACGAACTGACGCGGCACACGCGTCTGATTGTCGACCCGGACCGCGATGTGCGGTGTGTAGCCGTTATCCGTGCACCACTCGTAGAGCGCGCGAAGCAGATAAGGCTTCGTGGAAATCTCTTGCATCAACAGTCCTCTTGCGGGCGCGGGCGCGCATCAAAACGATACGGCGCCCGCACTCCAAAGCCAAACTCAACGACGCATCACCTTTTCCGACGGCGTCAGCGCTTCGATATAAGCCGGGCGGCTGAAAATGCGCTCGGCGTACTTCATCAGCGGCGCGGCGTTCTTCGACAGCTCGATACCGTAGTGGTCGAGACGCCACAGCAGCGGCGCGATCGCGACGTCGAGCATCGA
>DATAQT010000232.1:0-41050 GCA_036264535.1 Paraburkholderia sp.
CTACCGGGCGCGCGCGGTCGGCGGCTATATCATCGCGGGTTCATTCTCCGCGGTGCTCGGCGGTCCGATCTCGACCGCGCTGATGACCTACGCGAACGGTGTTCTCGGCCTGGCCGGCTGGCAATGGATGTTCATCCTCGAGGGCGTACCGGCCATGCTGCTGGGTCTGCTGACGCTGCGCATCCTGACCGAGCGTCCGGCCGACGCGAACTGGCTCACCGGCGACGAAAAGCACTGGCTCGAATCGACGCTCGCCGCCGAGCGCGAAGCCCTCGGCGGCAACCGGCATTTCCCGCTGTTGCGCGTCGCGAGCGATATCCGCGTCTGGAGCCTCGCCTGTCTGTTCGGTTGCGCGCTGGTCGGCATTTACGGGCTGTTTCTGTGGCTGCCGCAGATCGTCAAGAGCCTCGGCGAGTTGAGCAATATCGAGGTGGGCTTTCTGTCGGCCGCGCCGCCGCTGCTCGGTGTGCTCGGCACCTTCCTGATCAGCCGTAGTTCCGACCGCACCGGCGACCGCAAGAAGCACCTCGCCTTCGTGTACGGCATGAGCGCGCTCGCGATTGCCGGCAGCGCCTACGCGCCGAGCCCGGTGATCGCCTATCTGCTGCTGTGCGTGACGGGCCTCTTCATCTATGCGGGCAATCCGCTGTTCTGGAGTCTCGCATCGTCGTTCAGGACCGGCGCGGCCGGCGCCGCCACCATCGCGCTGATCAACACGATCGCGCAGTTCGGCGGCCTCGTCGGGCCGTGGAGCATCGGGCTCGTGCGCAGCGCGACCGGCAACTTCAAGCTCGCGTTGCTGACGATCGCCGCGTTCCTCGTCATCGCAACAATCATCGCGCTGGTGATGCGCGTGACGCCCGCCGAAGACGAAGCCGCCGAGCTCGCGACCGGCGATGCCGCGCCGCGCGTCTGAGGCCGCCCCTTCGCCCCTTCGTTACCAACGACTGTCATCGCAGAGGACCAACGTACCCATGATTATCGATTGCCACGGTCACTACACGACCTCTCCGCCGCAGCACGAAGCGTGGCGCAAGCAGCAGATCGCCGCGCTGCAGGACGGCCTCGCACCGCCGCCGCGGCCTTTCATCAGCGACGAAGAGATTCGCGACAGCATCGAAAGCGGCCAGTTGCGCGTGCAGCGCGAGCGCGGCACCGATCTGACGATCTTCTCGCCACGCGCGGCCGGCATGGGCCATCACCTCGCCGGCGCCGAAGCGAACGCGCAGTGGTCGAGCGAATGCAACGACCTCGTGCATCGGGTGTGCGAGCTGTTCCCGCGCAACTTCGTCGGCGTGTGCCAATTGCCGCAAGCGCCCGGCGTCGAGCCGGCCAATTGCATCGGCGAATTGCGGCGCTGTGTCGAAGAGCTCGGCTTTATCGGCTGCAATCTGAATCCCGATCCGTCCGGCGGACACTGGAGCGGCTTGCCGCTCACGGATCGCAGCTGGTATCCGCTGTATGAAGCGATGGTGGAGCTCGACGTGCCGGCCATGATTCACGTGTCGTCGTCGTGCAATCCGAACTTTCATGCGACCGGCGCGCATTACATCAATGGCGACACGTCCGCCTTCATGCAGCTTTTGCAGGGCGATCTGTTCGCCGACTTCCCGACCCTGCGCTTCATCATTCCGCACGGCGGCGGCGCCGTGCCGTATCACTGGGGACGTTATCGCGGACTCGCGCAAGACATGAAGCGGCCACTGCTCGAAGAGCATCTGCTGAAGAACGTGTTCTTCGACACCTGCGTCTATCACCAGCCCGGCGCCGAATTGCTCGCGAAGGTCATTCCGGTCGAGAACATTCTGTTCGCCTCGGAAACGATCGGCGCGGTGCAAGGCATCGATCCGCGCACCGGCCATTACTACGACGACACGCGCCGCTACGTCGACGCAATCGAATGGCTCAGCGACGCGGACCGCCAACGTATCTACGAAGACAATGCGCGCAGCGTCTATGCACGGCTGTCGCGTCAACTCGATCGACAATTCGTTGCAGGAGGAGCAACCGTATGAATCCAGTGGGATGGCGTGAATTTCCGTGCGCGCCGCAAGCGAGCGCAGCCACGCTCGACGCCTTGCGCGAACTCGCGGTGTCGCTGCTCAGCGACAACATGGCGCGCGCGAGCGGCGCGATCGGCTTGCGGCCGTATCATCGGCCGAAGCCGTTGGCCGGCACCGCATTGACGATCCATACGCGCCCCGGTGACAATCTCGCGATTCATCGCGCGTTCGAATTCTGCCGGCCCGGCGACGTGCTCGTGATCGATGGCGCGGGCGACCTCACGCAGGCGCTGATGGGTGAAATCATGGCGACCTACGCGGAAAGCCTCGGCGTGCGCGGTCTCGTGATCGACGGCGCGATCCGCGACGTCAACGCGCTGCGGCAGCACGATTTTCCGGTGTATGCGCGCGGTGTCACGCATCGCGGCCCGTACAAGAACGGTCCCGGCGAAATCAACGTGCCGGTTACGGTGGGCGGCATGGTCGTGCATCCGGGCGATCTCATCGTCGGCGATGAAGACGGTCTGCTCGCCATTGCACCGGCCGACGTCGACGCGGTCATCGAAGGCGCGCGGCGTCAACAGGCCAAAGAAGCAGCGGCGCTCGCGTCGATTGCCAACGGCACGTTCGAGCGCGGCTGGGTCAACGTCCAACGCGACCGTATGATGAACGGCTCATGAACTTCCTGCTATCGGCTACATGGCGCACTACCTGAACGCTGCAACGCTTCTCGAACTCGCGCGTGCCGCGCAACAGCGCGCCAGCGCGCCTTGCGACTGCACGCGCACGCCCCTCGACGGCTGGCAATCGCAGCCGCTATCGCTCGACGAAACGCTGTTCGAGGAAATCGGCACCCTGATGAAGGAAGATGATCCCGAGCCGACCTTCAGCGAGTATCTACCCAACAAAACGACCTACTGGTCGGACGATGCACCGATCGCGCCGCGCTATTTCCCGTACAACCGCTGCGGGGTGTGGCGCTGCTCGACGTGCGGGCGACTGTACTTGCGCTATGTCGAAGGTGGCGGTTACTTTGTGGATCGCAGGATTCGCGCGGTGCACGCCGACCTGATCGAAGACGTGCCGCTGCCCGCATAACGCGGTATGCCACGGCCGCGGTTCATGCGTCGTCCTTGCCCGCGCGCGCGACGCTCAGCAGTTCTCTGACGCTGCGCGCCAACTTCGACAGCACCCCAGCCGATGATCGAGTCCCGGCCTGCTGTCTGTGCGGCATACGCGCCAGATCGTCGCGGTCGTTATCGAGCGCCCTCGCGTGACCGTCCGCGCTGAACGGCCATTCGACCACCACGGCGCGCAAGCGCGCCGCACGCGAGCTTCTGTCGGCACGCTCGATATACGCATTGATCTCCGACGCCTCGTGCCGCGCCGATTCCTCCGAATCGACGGCAATGAAGTCGTTCAGTCCTTCGATGTGGACGCACCATAACTGTTCGCTCACGTCGCGTCTCCCGCCGCGTATTTCAGCCGCTTCCACTACCGATAAAAAAACTCAGCGCCCTGGCCTCAGCCGTTCCCACTTCAGATCCGAGAAGCACGGGCCCTGGGTCGCCTCGCTGAATTTGACGTCGTTGTGCTCACCGTTCCACTCCATCACCTGCACGCGATCGTTCGCATCGACGGTGACATCCCAGCCGATACAGCGCGCGAATGGCAGCTTCTGGTGCAGGCGCAGCACGGTGGCCATACATTGCTCGAACTGCGGGATCCTGATGCCGGCAAAGCGCACGCCCGAGTCCGGATGCGCGTCCACGGCGCGCCAGTCGCTCATATAACCTTCGTCGCACAGTTCGCCGGTTTCGAGCTTGACCACCACGCAGACTTCCCGATCGGTCACGATGTGCGTATCGTCGGCTCTGCCGAGCCTCAGAAAACAAGCCCGAACGGAAATGCGGCCGCTGTCGTCCACCACGGTCGTGAAGCGCAGCGTTGCCACGGGCTTCGAAGCAAACGCCCTGAGAAGCGGGTGCTGGACGATGAAGGTCTGAATCACGCCATTGCCGAGCGACCTGATCAGCGCGGGATCGAAATTCGCCCGGTCGAAGAAATGGACGCCATTGCCCTGCGCCGAGCCGTCGAGCTTGAAGACCACGCGCTCGGCATGCTCGAACACGACATCTTTCAATTCGCGCTCGGGCACCACGACGCTTTTGGCGGTGAAGAACAGACCATTGGCGAAGTACGCGATGTCGGGCAACGCGTTGCCGTCGAAAAGCAGTTGCGAGATCGGCTTCAGGTTCGCGATCTTCCCGTACAAGCCTTTCATATGCGGCACGACGACGATGCCGTAGTAGTTGTCCGGAATCCAGCCTTCCTTGAAGGTGCCGCGAAACGCGGTGTAGACGCGCAGCCACGGCGCGTAGACCGGGTCGCCGAATACGTCGCGCGCATAGGCGTCCGCGAGCCGCAGGTTGGCCGGATCGGTCTTGCCGTGTTGCTTTTCGAGCAGTTGCAATACTCGTCTCGCCTGCGCGCCGTGGTCAAGGTGAAAGCGGTACAGCGACACCCTCTTCGCCGATCGTCTCACTACGTTCTCAACGCCGGATAGCATCATGCTCAGTACGCGTTTGGATGATGAAGCCCCTTGAAAATGGTGGCCATGATGATCTTCACATCGAGCCAGAACGACCAGTTGCGCAGGTAGTACAGATCGTGCGCGACACGCCCTTCCATCTTTTCGAGGCGATCGGTTTCGCCGCGATAGCCGTTGATCTGCGCCCAGCCGGTAATGCCAGGTTTGATCCGGTAACGGTGGATATAGCCCGACACGATGTTCTGATAGAGATCGTCGTGTTCGAGCGCATGAGGCCGCGGCCCCACCACCGACATATCGCCGCGCAGCACGTTGAAGAACTGCGGCAGTTCATCGAGACTCGTGCGGCGCAGGAATGCGCCGATCGGCGTGATGCGTGGATCGTCGCGCGTAGCCTGTTCGAGCACGCCCGGCTTCTGCTCGTGCAAGCGCATCGTGCGGAACTTGTAGATCGTAAATACGCGACCGTCGGCCCCTTTGCGGCGCTGCCTGAAGAACACCGGCCCGCGCGAGCTCAGTTTGACGGCAATCGAGCAGCCCAGCAGAATCGGCGAGATCGCGATCAACGCGGCGAGCGCGAACAGACGGTCGAATAGTTCTTTTTGCAGCAACGCATTCGGCGGCAACGGCGAGGCGGCGAGATTGATCGTCGGCAAGCCGAGCAACTCGGTCATGCTGCCTTCGAATAGCGCAAGCGTGCGCACGTCGGGCATGAAGCGCACATTGACCAGATCGTTGCGAAACTCGGCAACCAGTTTGAGAATCGCGCGCTCCTCGGTAAGCGGCAGCGCCAGCCACACTTCGCCGATGTGCCGTTCCCGCACGTAGCGAGCGAACGCACCCTGTTCTTCGAAAACCTGCACCGACGAGCCCGACGGATTGCAGCAGCCGGGGTGCAGGTTGTACAACGCGTTCGCGCGAAAGCCGGCGGCGGGCGCCATCTCGATCTTCCGGATAATCTCGTCGCAATGATCGCCGCACGCGGCCACCGCGACCTGCTGCAAGTTTATCCCCGCATGACGCATGCGGCCGAGCAGCGCATGCGTGACCAGCCGGCCGGTCATCATCGCCGCACCCGAAATGCCGGTCCAGTACACGAACCACAGCCGCGACACGAAGTCGATCTGGTGCAGCGAGAACATCAGCACCATCGCGCAGGCCTGCACCACGAGCCAGCCGAATGCCACGTGGCTCGCGAGCGCCCTTTTCGAGCGGCCGCGCCACGATTCGTACACGCCGAGGACGGGAAAAACCGCAAGCGCAAACGCCGCGGCAAAAGCGACGAACGCGAAGTAGAAGCTACGTTGCGAGCCGCCGTCGAAGCGGATCTGCGAGGCCACGAAGCCACCCCCCACGATCATCGCGACGTCGAATATTCTCGCCAGCAGACCAGTCAGCAATCGCATCACAGCCTCCTCATAGCTCGTATCAGGTCGACTCCGTCGCATCACCCACAGCGCCCGTACTTGTCGTCGAAACGGACGATGTCGTCTTCGCCGAGATAAGTACCCGACTGCACCTCGATGATCTGCAGCGGCACGTGGCCCGGATTTTCGAGCCGATGGCGAACGCCCAACGGGATATAGGTCGATTCGTTTTCGCCGAGCAGAAACTGTTCCTCTCCGCGCGTGACGAGTGCCGTTCCGCACACCACCACCCAGTGCTCGGCGCGATGATGGTGCATCTGCAACGACAGGCGCCCGCCGGGCATGACGACGATGCGCTTCACCTGAAAGCGGTCGCCGTGGTCGATCGAGTCGTAAAAGCCCCATGGACGGCGGACCTTTCTGTGCGCATCGGCTTCCGGCGAGTTCTCAGCCCTGATCCGCGACACGAGTGCCTTGATGTCCTGCACATGCGAGCGATCCGCGACGAGCACCGCATCGTCGGTTTCGATCACGATCATGTTGCTGGTGCCCACGCAAGCGAGAAGCCGGCCTCCTTGCGAGCGTGCATAAGTCGCGGTAGCCCCTTCGAATAGCACGCGGCCGCTCGCGGCGTTACCGCAATCGTCCTTTTCCATCGCGTGCCATACCGCGTCCCACGAGCCGAGATCGGACCAACCCGCTTCGAGCGGCACCACCACGCCGGAGAACGCCGAGTCCGGCTTGCCGAGTTGCTCCATCACCGCGTAGTCGATCGAGTCGGATGGAGAACGCAGAAACTCCTCGGCGTTCGGCATGATGCATTCCTCAGTCTTCTTCGCGTCGCGGCACGCGTCGAGGCAGGCCGCATGCATGGCCGGCTGAAACTGCTCAATGGCGGCCAGCCACACCGACGCACGCACGACGAAGATGCCGCTATTCCACCAGTAATTGCCCGATGCGACGTACTGGGCCGCGAGTTCCGCCGCCGGCTTCTCGACGAAGCCCTCGATGCGGCGCGCGCCATCGCGCAACGCATCGCCGAGGCGGATATAGCCGAAGCCCGTGTCGGGACGTTCGGGCAGCGCACCTAGCGTAACGATCGCGCCGTCGCGCGCGTGCGTCGCCGCGATGTCGAGCGCGTGATGAAGTGCGTCGAGGTTCGCTATTGCGTGGTCGGCGGGCATCACGACCAGGATCGCGTCTTCGTCTTCCGCGCATGCCGTCAGCGCGGCAAGCGTCAGTGCCGGCGCGGTATCGCGACGCGCGGGCTCGACCACGATCCGCGCGTTCACGCCGATTTCGCGCGCCTGTTCGTAAGTGGCGAAATAATGCTCGGTCCCGCAGACGATCACCGGATCGGCCGCGACGTTCCATGCGCGATCAAAACCCGCCATGCGCCCCATCGTGGCCTGCAGCAAGGTCTGATTGCCGATCACGTCGATCAGCTGTTTGGGAAACTGTTCGCGCGACACCGGCCACAACCGGGTGCCGGAACCACCGGCGAGAATCACCTGCACGATCGGCGGAAAATCCGCCTCGGCGGAAACCTGCCGCATCGTTTCGACATCCGTCGCGGCTGCTGCCGCCGTAACCTTGCCCATCGTTGACTCCTTCGCATTGAAACCGGCTCGGAAACGCTTCCCGCTGGACGACATCGCATAACGCGATGCGCCGCGATCCACGCAAATACCGTCTCATGTGATTTATTGACAGGGCGTCCGCGTCAAACGGACCAGACCAGCAGTTCATTGCGCTGTGAAAAATGCATGCGCCGACGGCGAATCCGGCTTGATCGGGAAGTGCGGAAACTGACTGGCCGGATCGCAGTGGTCTGCTCGACAACGACGACCAGAAAACGATTGAAATGAAAGAACGAATGAGGCAACGACGCACATCGGATCTGTTCGACGTCGTGCCCCGATCAGTTCCATCATAGGAGGCAACATTGCCGCGCAGCGCATCTGGCGCGAAGCGTGGAAGTTTTGGCGGCGCTCGCGGACTGCATTTCGCAGACTTGCGAACGAGCTTGCACTTCTATTGCAGGGACGGCCCGCGATTGGAAATAAACGCCCACACGTGCTACCGTTTAATGAACGTCCCGTGGCATTCATGTCAAAGATAAATAGCGGTCCCGTGTGTCGTCTCGCGCGAGCACCGTGAGTTTTCCGCCTTTCCCAATCTCGCCATCATCCAGCGCATGGGCACGGCCCCAACCGGCGCGCGATCCGTTTTCCTGGAGTTGCAATGGCCTATATTTCGCTACTCGCACTGTTCCTGACGGTCACGAATTTTGTTCCCATCAGTGCGATCGGCTTTGTTCCGCTGCTATTGTGCGCATGGCGCTTTTACGGCCGCAGTTACCCCGCGTTCATGACGCCGCTCACCGCGTTCACGGTGCTCGCGATCGTCTCGACGCTGCTCTATGATCCGCAATCGTTCCTCGAATTCGACTTCTATCGGCGCGACGGCAATTTTTTCATCTCCTATGCACCCATTTTTGCCGGTTGCGTCTATGTGCATCGCTGGGATCTGAACAAGATACTGCGTGCGCTGTTCATTACGGCAGTCCTCATCAATCTGCCGATGTACGCTTACTACGTCGCCGCAAACGGACTGTTCGTCATCTTCGCTCACCCCACCGACACTTTCGGCAGCTACTTCATTGCACGTAACGCAGCCGGTGGCTTTCTCGCGATGCTCTTCTGTCTCGGCGTAGCCTGCTACCTGCAAAAACGCAGCAAGCTGCTGATCGCGCTGCTCGCCTGCAATGCGCTGATGCTGTTTTCGACCTATAGCCGCGGGTCGCTGCTTGGCGCGGTCGCCGTGCTGCCCTATCTGTACTTTGGCCGCAAGCGCTGGATTCTCGGGACGCTGATCGCCGTGCTGCTGCTCGCCTCGATCGCAATCGCGATCTACCATACCGAGTCGAACGTCGACTACATGGGCTATACGTTCTCGATTCAAGCTAATGACGCCAAAGTCGCCAACCTCAACATTCGCTACGAGTGGCTATGGCCGCGAGCGCTCAGGTATTTCGAACAGAGCCCGATCGTCGGTCTCGGCTTTGGCTCCTTCGACGACCATATCGGCAGCCTTTCGTCGTACTTCAATCTGTTCGCGGTGCCATCCAACATCGTGATCGAGCACAGCGACTCGCACGCCCACAACTCCTATTTGAATATCCTCGCCGAACTCGGCGTGGTCGGCTTGACGCTGATCCTCGCGTTTTACTGGAAACTGATCGAATGGAGCAAGCAGGGGGCGGCCTATGCCGCGCTGGTCGATGGGGGCCGCCATTTCGCGGCGTTCCGCTTCGTGGAGATTTCGTCGGTTTGCCTGCTGGTGATGTCGGCAACCGAGCATCGGCTGGTCACGCCGTCGAATGTGCTGATTCTGACTCTGGTGATTTCGTTGCTGCTCGCCGCGCGTCCGCTGGCGGTTACCGCGTTCAGGCCCGGCCCGCGGGGAGCGCGCAAGGCGGGCAATGTGGGCACGCGAGCTTCACAGCCCGCTTCAGGGCCCGCTTCAAGGCCCGCTTCAGGGCCCGGTTCACGGCCCTCTTCGCGGCCCGTGTCCCACGCCCGACTCAGGGCGTAACGTCGGCAAGATGACGTTCTTCGACCGATTGCGGTTGACTCGGTGCATAGGGGAGAAACTGTTCGACGCACGCATATGGCAGCCGCGTGTCGACGAAGCTCATCAGCGCCTTCTTGAAGTTCTCCGAGGAAAAGCGCTCGGCATTCTTGCGGCACACGCGCGGGTCGAATAAGCGTGTGTTGCTCTCGAACCGGTCGACAGCGTCCAGCAACGACTCAGTGGTTTGCGCGCCGAAGAACACTCCGGTGGCCCGCTCGAGCGGCAAACCCACCACCGATTCCAGCGCGCCGCCGCGTCCGAATGCGATCACCGGCGTGCCGCATGCCTGCGCTTCGACCACGGAAATGCCGAAGTCTTCTTCCGCCGCGAACACGAATGCGCGCGCGCGCCGCAAATGATCGATCAGCACGTCGGACGGCTGATGCCCGAGAATCTCGACGTTCTCGCCAGCCACCGACCTGATCTTCTTCATCTCGGGACCGTCGCCGATCACGACCAGCTTGCGCTCGGGCGTTTGCGAAAAGGCCTGAACGATCAGGTCGATGCGCTTATAAGGCACCATCCGCGACGCCGTCACGTAGAAATCCTCTTTCTCCGTACCAATGGACATCTTCGCGAGGTCGACCGGCGGATAGATCACCGTCGATTCGCGCTGATAGGCCTTTTTGATGCGCCGTGCGATGAACTGCGAATTCGCGACCAGATGATCGACCCCGTTGGCCGAACGTGAATCCCAGCCGCGAATGTAATGAAGCAGCAAACGCGCCAACGCCGAGCGCAGCCCTGTATCCAGATGAGATTCGCGCAGGTACTGATGTTGCAGATCCCACGCATAGCGGATCGGCGAATGAATGTAGCTGATATGCACCTGGTTCGGCCCGGTCAACACGCCTTTCGCGACCGCGTGCGAGCTCGAAATGACGAGATCGTAGCCGGACAGATCGACCTGCTCGATCGCGATCGGCATCAACGGTAGATAGGCGCGGTAACGTCTTCGCGCGAATGGCATCTTCTGGATGAACGACGTGTTGACGGACTTCCCCTTCACGCATTCGCGGTCTTCGAGAAAATCGACAATCGAAAAGACGTCCGCATCCGGGAAGCACTCGATGATGTTCTTCAATACTTTCTCGGCGCCGCCGGACACCACCAGCCAATCGTGAACAATAGCGACTCTCACTTCGACCTCCTGTGACAATCCAACCAATCCCCGCACACCCACGCGCTACTTCAATCGTCCTTTGCGCCGCCCGCCTGCGTACGAAGCCCGCATACCACCCGCACCCGCGCGAGCGCCCTCTCGGCGCCAGGCAACAGGCCAACCAGCTCGAGGCGAACCATCACGCCGAGCAGTGCCACCGACAACGCCGCTTCGCCGATCACCCGAGCAGACGCCATGCCCATCGCGCCGAAACGCGGCGCGAGCACGAGCGCCGCGACGAGATTGACCAGTCCCGAAACGAGGCCGGCAATCGCGAGCACCTTGTCCTTCTTGCGCGGCACGAATACATAGAACGCGACCAGCTCGTTGAAAGCGGCAAACGGAAACATCCATGCAAACACCTGCATCACATGCGCACTCGGCTCGAACTCGGCCCCGAGAATCAGCGGCAAGACGAACGGTGAAAGCGTCAATGCACCGCACAGCACGAGTAGGCCGTAACCGAGTAGCAGCATCGCGCCGCGCCGCGTCGTGGCGTGCGCGCCTTCCTTGTCGCCCTGCGCGAGTTGCCGGGTAATCGTCGGAATAAAGACTTGCCCCGCGGGGCTCATCAGGCTGAGCCCGATGGTCGCGAAACGCTCGGCCGCACCGAAATAGCCGACCTGCGCGGGCGTCGACAGCAAGGTCAACAGATACGTCGACGATGCCGTGAGCACGACGGAGCCCGATGAATAGCAGAACAGCATCGTCGAGTTGCGCAAGAGCGGCACGACGCCGGAAAACGTAAGACGAGGCCAACCGAGCTGCCTGGTCGCCAAACCGTAGGAAATGATCGACGACGCCACACCCGCAATCAGCAGACTCGCTAGCACCCATACGGAGTCCTCCGGCCCTCTGACGAGCGTCAGCACCAGCACGAGGCTCACCGCGAAGCCGAACACCTCGATCATGATCGGCGTGCGAAAGTGGTGCCGCCCCTGAAATAGCCAGCCGAGATTGAGTGCCGACACGATGCCGAGCATGGTCGCGAGCACGCCGATCAGAGGCCGCTCCGACAATACCGGCGAACTCAGCGTCGCAACGATGCCGATAGCCGCCCCAATCACGGCGAGAATCAGCCGTGCGCTCACATGGAGCGAGTAGATCGCATTGCATTCTTGCGCCGAATTCGCCTTCGACAACTCGCGCATGCCGACGAAATTGAAACCGAAGCTGACGAGCATCCATATAACGTTCATCAGCGACATCGACGCGAGCACCCGCCCGTACTCGGCCACACCCAGCACTCTTCCATAGAACGGCACGACGATGATGAGGTACACGTACCTCATCAAATAGCCGCCGTACATAAACGCGATTACATTGGCGCTCGCTCGTCTATCCATGCGTCCTCCGCCTCAGCGTCCGGCGACGCGACGGCGCGCCAGCGGATTCGCGATATAACGCACCGCGAAATCCGACAGCGGCGAATAAGGCACCAGACACAGGCTCGACAGTACGAGCGTGCCAAGCTTTTTCTTCAGGCTCCAGAACGGGTTCGCGATGATGGTGTGCAGATAACTGCCCGAATCGAGCAGCATCCAGTGCCAACGCCTGAAAAACGTTGCGCGATAAACGGAAGAACAAAATGATGCTTTCTCGAGCGAGAAGTCGAGGAAAGTGGCCGGCAATTCAATGTCGAGCCGGTCTTTGGCGATATTGCGCAGGATGGCCCAGCGCATGTTGAACGCGCGCGGCGCTTTCGTCAGTTGTTCGGAGTTAGCGAACGATACCGTTTCACTGCCCGCGTTGTGTACCCGGTAACCGCCTAGCGACTTCGACACGGTCGCGATCGGTCCAATCAGCGCGACGCCATAGATTGCATAAAAGTCCGCGCCATATCGATTCACGGCCTCTTCAGGGACCGGGAAAATCTGCTTGAGCGCGCTCACCCGGTAAGCATTGCCCGAGGCGGGCGGCGACGGATAAAGCCAGCCGCCGCGCAGCAGCCTGCCGCAGTCGTGTGGCGGCTCGCTATGCGGCACGTAGGCACCCGTCAATGCACCCTCGTGGTCCATCACGTCGAGGCGGAATTGCACCTTGGTCCATTCGCCGTCGTCGAAAAAGCGCATGATTTCGGAGACCGCGGACGGGTACAGCACGTCATCGGAATCGAGAAAGACCACATACTCGCTGTTGAGCGACGCGATTGCATAGTTGTACGCCGATACCTGTCCGCCATTTTTCTTCTGGAGCGACAGCACGCGATCGCCATAGCTCGCGATGATCTCGCGTGAACCGTCGGTCGAGCCATCGTCGATGACCATCACCGTAGTCGCCGGATAGTCCTGCGCGAGCGCCGAGTCGATCGCCGCGGCCAGATAGCGCTCGTAGTTGTAATTGCAAATCGCAATGGTGACCTGTTTCATGATGTGTCAACACGATCCGTCAGGTTCGATCCGCCGGCTCCCGGCGGCCGTCAAGCTCGCGAAAAATCGCTATGTCACTCCCTGCGTCACACGACGTACCACGAGATAAGCCAGATGCCTGGGCGGATTATTGTCGGCGCCATTCATGTGCTCGGGCACCTTGAATCGCAAGTTCATCAAATCGTTGTCCCAACTCACTGCAACATTGCCCGCTGGGCTCGCCTCGCCACTCACCGCATCAATGAAATCGGCCTGTATCGGGCGTGAGCGCAGTGCCTGCAGCCCGCCGATGGCAATGTTTTGCCAGCCCGCGCTGCTACTGACCTGCATCACGAGGTCGTTGCCGGAGAGCAAGGCACTCGCGGCAACACCCGGACCGCATTGCAGCGGTTTCGAAAAGCTCGCCAGATGTCCGCCCGCGGTTTGACGCAGCACGATCAAACTTCGACCTGAAACGTTGTAGGTTCGTTCAGGCGGACCGGGATGCGTGAGACGAAACGGTTCATAGCCGTCCCAGTGATAGATCATCGACAAGTACTTGTTTGGATCATCCCAATCCCTGCCGAGCGCCCACACCGCGAAATCGAAGAAATAGCGTGGCAGGTAGTGCGGATCCTTCATGTACTCATTGCCGATCTCCGTTTGCCAGATGCCGCGCGCGGGACCGTTCTTCACGTACTGCTGGTAGAGCGTCTCCATATCGGAGACCGGCAGATAATGCGTATCGATGTAGTCGACCCAATCGAGCATGCGCTCTTTCAATACCGGGCTGCGGTATTCGAGCCAGCGGTGGAAGTTATCGAGGCCGCCCTGGTCCGGCCAGCCGCCATAGACTACATACGCGTGGTAACGGCGAATGATGCGTGCCGCCGGAATATGAATTCGCTCGACGTAATCCTGCATCGCGCGCTCATACGGTTTCGAGAGCTTTTCGTCCTGGCTGAAATTCGGGCCGTGCCAGAACGCCGACTGCGGCAAGCCACCGGACAATTTGCCGGCAGCCTCGTTCCAGATCTGGAAATAGCGCAGGTTATAGGGTGGTGCCGAATACTTGCGAACCACCGCGTCGACATACTGCTTCCACACGTCCACATCGACGGGTGCCGAATTGCTGTCGCCCGGCACACTCGCATTCCATCTCGGCGTATAGCCGAGCATCAGCAGCGAACCGATTCCACTGCGTTCGTTTCGCAATAGCTCCGACGGCAGATCGCTATCGAACGCCGAACTGGTTTTGTCGATGCGCATCGGCTCGCCGGGCCGATCAGGTTGACCGGGGCCGACCGTGCTGCGCCCCCAGCTGATGCCCATCGCCCGCCACACCTCGATGTTGGCGGCCGATCCGGCCCAGCCGTTCGTGCCGATCAGATCAGTCATCATGCGGGGGCGCGCGTTCGCGGGCGCCGCGGCCGGAATCAGCGCGAGAGCGGGCCTGATCGTCGACAACGGCGCGGCCGCACCCGCCGCTAACGCGGCGAGCGTGCGCAATGCACGTCTTCTGCCAGCACGGGTCTTCGCGCGATTCATGTTCGGGCCCATCCATCTCTAGCTCGCCGACGCGCGCGGCGTCAGTTCGGCCAGCCGCTCGCCGGTCTGGACGTAGAGTATTTCGAGCACTTTTTGGGCCGCCCGCTCCCAGCGAAACTCGCGGGCATGCAGCAACCCCGCGCCGCGGTATCGTTGGCGAAGCTCCGCGTCGCTCATCATCAGCGTGATCTTCGCGGCGATGTCGTCGGCGGAAGTCGCTTCGCAATACATCGCAGCGTTACCGCACGCCTCCGGTATCGACGTGCGCCCCGAAGCGATCACCGGGCAGCCGCAATACATGGCTTCGAGAGGCGGCAAGCCGAATCCTTCGTACAACGACGCAAACACGAGGCAGCCGGCGTTCTGATACAGCGCCTTCAATTCCTCGTCCGATACGAAGCCCGCCCACACCACCTGGCGCGAATGCACCGGATGCTCCGCGCCAGCGCTGCTAAAGATGCGCGGATTCTTTTTGCCGACAATGACGAATTTGACGTCGCTCAGATGTCCGAGCCGCGCGATCGCATCGAGCACGCCGCGCAGATTCTTGCGCGGATCGAGACTGCCGACGACCACGCAATAAGCGTCCTTTTTCAATTCGAGCCGTTGCAGCACCGAGGGGTCGGCAACGATCCGGTCGAGATGATCCGCCCCGGGCGTCACGACTTCCACGCGCGATTCGTCGATCTTCAGGTGATGGCAGATGCGCGTCTTCGAGAACGTCGACACGGTCAGAACGATGGGATGCGTACGCGGCAATAGCCCGAAACAGATGTGATACCAAAGGCGGAATCTTCTCGAGAAGCCTTGCGGCACGTCGTATATGGCCATGTCGTGAACCATCACGATCTGATCGTGCTTGAACAACGGATTCGTATTGCACAGATTCAGCAGCGTGACCCCACGCGCGGCGATGGGCAGCGTGATCTGCTCCCACAAAGTGCCGCGCAGCCACGGAAAGCGTCGCTGCCGTTTGAGCAGCGCACCTGGCTCGACCACGTTCGGCGGCACGAACACTTCGGGTTCGTCGCCCGGCGCGACGCGCATCTGCATGGCCCTCGTCAGTTCATAGGCAACGCGTTGAACCCCCGTGACGGGCTGCGAAGTAAACTTTCCGTTGATTGCAAAAGCCATCTGATTCTCCGTTTTACGCCATCGCGAGCGCGCTTTATCGCGCTGAAGTATCTCCACGCTCAGGCGCCATGCGGCTCTTTCCGCGCGACGTCGTCCTCGCCGAAATCGCTGGCATAGTTCGTTTCGTAGCCGTAACTCTTCGTGCTTCGACGCAGCGGAATGCCGTTGAACACCGCGCCCGCAATGCGCCCTTCCGCTCGCTCCACCTTTCTGAGCGTGTCCGCGATTTCCTCCTCGCTTTGCATGCCCGAGCGCAATACGAGCAGGGACGCACCCGCCTCGTTCGCGACGATCGATGCGTCGGTGACCGCGAGGAATGGCGGCGTATCGATGATCACGAGATCGAACTGGCTCGACAGCCGTTCGAGCACATCCTTCAGGCGCGGCCTCATCAATAGGGCGGCGGGGTTCTCCGGACGCACGCCGCAGGACAGGAACGTCAAGCCGTCGATCCCGGTCGAGCGCAATGCATTGCGCAGCGGCAAGCGCTCCGCCAGCACTTCCGAAAGACCACCGCGGTTGCTCTCGTTGAATAGCGAGGCGAGATGACCGCGCCGCATATCGGCATCGATCAGCACCACGCGCGAACCGATCTCCGCGTGCAGGATCGCCAGATTCGCGGCGACGAAGCTCTTCCCCGCGGACGGCGTAGGCCCGATGATCATCACGATGTTATTGCGCGCATGCGCGAGCTCGCGGGTGACCGCCGTGCGCACGCTGCGCAGCGCTTCGACCGATGTGTCGTGCGGAAACCGCGCGGCGAGGATCCTGTTCTGGTCGCCGTGCTCGAGCTGAATGTCGTGCAGGCTCTTCGGTATCGGGGGATGGGCGCGTCCGGCCACTCCGGGCAACGATTTGCGTCCCGCACTCATCGCATCGCGATCGAGCAGCACTTGCTGATGGCTGAACAGGATCTCGCCGAACACCGGCACGCTCATCTGACGCTCGATGAAGCGCGGATCCGTCACGCCGATCATCACGTGGCGGCGCATGAAAACCAGCACGACGCCGGACACGATGCCGAGTACCAGGCCACCCGCGAGCACGAGAATCGGCTGGGGCATGACCGGCATATGCGGCCTGATCGCCTCATCGAGAATATGAGCGCCACCCGTCGTGCTCGCGCGGCGCACCTGCAATTGCTCGGCTTTCTGCACCATGCCGAGATAAATCGTTTCCGCGACCTTCTGCGCGCGGATCAGATCGACGCTCTCACGCTCCGACGCCGGCATGCCGTTGAAATGGCCGGAGAATTTCGCCTTCGCTTCCTTCAATTGCGTCAGCTGCTCGTCGATGTTTTGCACCCAGCGACTCTGCGGCGTGTAGCGCTCGATCATTTGCGTACGTTGCAATTGCAGCGCCGCGATCTGCTTGTCGAGATCGAGACCGCCCTGCAAATACGCTTGCGCCTCGCTGGTCGGCTGCATCGACTGCGAACTGGAGCGGAAATTCTTCAGCGCTTCCTCGGCTTTTCGCAGATCGGCGAGCAGGCGCGGAAGCTCGCCGTTAATGAACGCGAGCGTCTGCGTGTCGTTCGATTGCCGGCTCGCCACCGCGGATGCGAGATATTGCTGCCCCAATGCATTGGCGACGGCCGCCGCTTTGTCCGGGCTCTTGTCGCGATACTGTATTTGCAGCAGCCCCGAATCCTTCACCTTGTCGCCGATCTTGACGAGACCCGAGAAGCGCTTGATCGCATCCAGTTCGTTCCAGCGGATCACCTCGAATTTCGTGCCCGGCCGCGCAGCGAGTTCCTTCACGAGCATCGACACGCCGTTCTGCTTGAGCGGCATGCCGACCACGCCTCTCGCCAGCAATTCGCCGGAAGGGCCATGCAATTCGTAGGCGCCGTTTTCGAGCGCGGTCAAAGTCAGCTTCTCTTCCTCGAGTTCGCGCGGCACATCGAGCGAGGCGATCTGCACACGCTCGCCGCCCCACGCATACGATTTCAGACCTAGCCACGGCGCCGCAGGCTGGCCCGGCGTCGCGAATTTCTCGGCGATATCGCCAAGTACCGGCAGCTTGTGCGGTTTCACCGAAATGTCGAAACGGAACTGGTCGATGACCGGCTGCAAGACCGAGCGGCTCTCCATGACCGCCATTTCGGTCACTGGGGAAGGCGCCGGAGGCGGCATCAGATCCTGGTTCTGCAACGCGAGTCCGAGCGCATTCGGCTCGGGCGGGTCCACACGGACGACTACGTCTGCGGAATAGATCGGCGTTGCAATGAGCAGATACGCGACGGCCAGCGTGAGGACGACAACGGTCGTCACCACGATCTCCCAGATGTGGTCGCGCATTAAAGTTAGCATCCCGCTGACACTGAGTTGTCTGCGCTCGGAATCAACAGCGGGATAGAGCGAGTTTTGCGGATAGTAATCCACCGGTCTGATCCTTGCAGGTTGATGAACAAAGCGATCGGCGATCGCTTTGTGTCGCTACGTCGTCAATTACGCCGCCGGCCAGATAGGCCCTCTATTGGCTGGCAGCACGGCGAAGCGACGTGCTGTGTCGGGTTAGGTCGGGGAGCCGTGTTCGGGACGTCTCGAACCACGGAAAACTACATACGTATTGCTTATCCACCGCGGCAGTGCCGATTGCTCTTCTTACGGAAACGGGAACGCTGAACCCGCCATTCACGTATCCGTGATTGACAATTTTCTCTCGATGTTGCGGTGAAGCATAGTCCGCAAAGGATCGGGGCATTCGCGCGCGGCCCAAAGTAGGGTGTTATTGGCCGATAATGCGGAGCCTTTTACAAATGCAACAAAAACCTGGAAGGCTTGTTGCTTTCTGCAATTGCTGTAACAGATTTATACGGCAACCGGCGTACATCGCGACAGAACGCGCATTGCGCAGGTCCAGTGCAAGGAGGTGTGTTGCTATCCCTCATATTGCGCCGAAACCCGTGCCACTCGGCGCATTCCGCAGGGTCGCCGGTCGCCCGTCTGCAGGAAGCGCGCTAAATTGAACGGGAAAAAACTTCCGTGGAATGTCAATTAGTAGCACGTGGTTTAACGACAAACGAGGTAATAATTTCTGCGATCCAGACGATTACGCCAAAACACCCGCGCATGCCAGCCAAGCTCGTCTCGCCCAATCCGATGCGCTAATCTCAATGCGTAGATTTTCCTGACTGGAGAAGCTCGCGTGATGAAGCACATTGGTTTATTCGTCTTTCAGGACTGTTCGATGGCAAGTACCGGCGCGATCGGCGACGCGTTCCGGCTCGCCAATGAGTTCAGGAGAACCGCTGGCGAAGAGGCGCCCTACCGGTTCACCGTGGTCTCCGACGGCGGCGGTCTCGTCACCAGTTCTTCCGGCATATCGATCTGGACGCAAGGCCTCGAACGCTATTGCCTCGCCGATTTCCACGCGTTATTCGTCGCGTGTCGCGACGTCACCGAAGTTGCGGAATCCAACGACCGCTTTCTGTCGTGGATCTCGCTGCAAGGATCGATCGCATCGTTCGGCATGCAGCAGGGCGCGAATCTCGCGGTCGTCTGCAACGATCCGCTGCAATCGATCGTGCCGATATTTCTGTTCGACGACAGCGGTGACGCCGCGCGCACGCAAAGCAATGTGACCCCGACCGATCTCGCGCTCGCGCAGATCGAACGCGACATCAACACCGACACGGCCCGCAAGATCGGCCGCATTCTGCAAACCGGCTACGCGGAGAAAAGCCGCCCGGAGCTCGATGACGTCAACATCACGACGACGACCGAGAAGATCCGCGAATCGGCGCGCTGGATCAAGGAGAACTACAGCAAGGCCATTTCGGTTGCGCAGGCCGCCGAATCGGTCGCAATGAGCAAGCGCAATTTCCAGCGCCGCTTCAAATGCGAGTTCAACATGACGCCGCTCGAGTATCTGTTGCGCACGCGCTTCGAGATCGTTCGCTCGATGCTGAAGAACACCGATTTGCCGGTCGACAAGATAGCGCGCCGCTGCGGAATGGGCGATGGCAATCGGCTCGGGCGGCTATTCAAGGAACGCTATGGCATGTCGCCGACGCAATTCCGCGCGCAACAACATGTGGACGCGGAAGAACGCTGGCTGACGACGGAGGAAAGCTGGAGCGCCGCGACCGAGATGTTGCGGCAGGCACCGCTGACGCTTTGATTTCAACTCCCCTGTCACTCCGAGGACGATTTCCCGACTCGACCGTCACGGGATTAGAAGCAAAGGAATAGACCATGACGATAAGCAAATCCGCCGGGATGGATGCGGAGGAGGCGGCTGTCGCGCCGGAAAGCAGGGCCTCCGTACAGCTTGGCCACACTGTTATGGCCGCGCCCGGCGAGCGGCCGGGGTTTCAGGCCGGTGCACATTCGCCGCACCCGCAAGCGCCAACGACCACGAGAAAGATCAAGGACGCAGCGAAGACCCTATTGCCGGATGCCCTTTTCCTCAGTCTGTTACATCACAAGTGCATCGGCCGCTATCCGAACCTGATCAAGCCGGTCACCTTCAACGAGAAGATCCTGCAACGCAATCTTCACCCTGACCCGCGCTATATCGACCTGACCGACAAGCTGCTGGTGCGGGAATATATTGCCCGCAAGATCGGCGCCCAGCATTTGATACCGTTGATCGCCGTACCCGATGCGTTCACGCCCGACGTGTTCGATGCGCTGCCCGATGCTTTCGTGATGAAAGCCAATCATGGCAGCACCTTCGTCGAAGTGGTGAGAAACAAGTCGGAGACTTCGTTCGAGCAGTTGAAGAAGCTCGCCGATCAATGGCTGCGCACCGAGTTCTACTACGTTGCGCGCGAGCGGCACTATCGGACGATCGAGCCGCGCGTGTTCTTCGAGCAACTGCTGCTCGACCAGCACGGCCAGATTCCGGCGGATTTCAAGCTGCATTGCTTCGGCGGCCGGCCCGGACGACCGATCATCTATATCCTCGTGATCTCGGACCGGTTCGGTAACGCGACGCACGGCGACGTCTACGACATCGACTGGAATCACCTCGATATCGCGATCGGCGACTACAAGCGCAGCGCGGCGCCCGCTCCGCGGCCGCCGCATCTACGGGCCGTGCTCGATGTCGCGGCCCGGCTGTGCGAAGACTTCGACTACGTGCGCGTCGACCTGTACGCGCCGGACGACCTCGTTTATTTCGGCGAACTGACGTTTACGCCCGGCGCGGGGGTGCTGCCCTTCACGCCGGACAGCATCGATTACGAGTGGGGCAAGCTGCTGGCCTGAAATGCGCTTTCATTCGTAGCGTTTCGACTCCGCCATCAACTCGGGCGTACCGATCAGCGCATTGAGCGTTTCGAAGTCGAGCATGCGCTCGCGCCACGGCGCGGTCGTCCCGTGCTCGCGCAAACTGCCGTAGTAGCCCTGCAGCGTATGCGCGACCGCTCGCGCAGTGCCGCCCGGAAAGATCACGATGCGGTAGCCGAGCTGCGTCAGCGTCTGCGCGCTTTGCACGGGCGTCTTGCCGCCTTCGACCATATTCGCGAGCAACGGCACGCGTCCGGCGAAGCGCTTGCACGCGGCCTCCATCTGTTCGATCGAACGCAGCGCCTCGATAAACAGCGCGTCCGCGCCCGCTTCGAGATAGCGCTCGGCACGCTCGAGCGCCGCATCGAGTCCCTCGATCGCGGCCGCGTCGGTGCGCGCGAGAATCAGCGTGTCGTGATTCGTGCGCGCATCGAGTGCCGCGCGCAGCTTGCCGCACATCTGCGCGACCGGAATCACGGACTTGCCGTCCAGATGCCCGCAGCGCTTCGGGAAGGTCTGATCCTCCAGCTGGATCATCGCGGCGCCCGCGCGCTCGAAGCCGCGAACCGTACGCTTCACGTTCAACGCATTGCCGAACCCGGTGTCGGCATCGACGATCACCGGCAGCGCGACGCGCTCGGTAATGCGCGCGAGCGTGTCCTCGACTTCGGGAAACGTCGTGAGACCCACGTCGGAGCGGGCGAGCCGCGTATAGGCGATCGACGCTCCGGACAGATACAGCGCCTCGAAACCGGCCTGTTCCGCGATCAGCGCGGTGAATGCGTCGAATACGCCCGGCGCGAGCACCGAGCCGTTTGCGAGCAAGGTTTTCAGTGGATTGGATTTCATCGTCATTGGTTTAGGTCCCGGCATGCCGATCAGCGAATACCGTCCGGCGTGCGATAGCGCTGCTTCAGCACGTTGAGCAAACCGCCCGCCTCGACCATGTCGAGCAGAAAATCGGGCACCGCGTCGCAGACCAGTTCGCTGCCGTTCTCGCGCCGGATCCGGCCGGCCCGCGGATCGATGGCAATGCGCTCACCTTCGTCGATGTTTTCGGCGTGCGCGCAAGTCAGCAGCAACAGCCCGACGTTGAACGCATTGCGGAAATACAGGCCGTTGAAAGCGGGCGCGATCACGGCGCGCACGCCTAGCCGCACGAGCGCCGCGGCCGCCTGTTCGCGCGAAGAGCCGATCCCAAAGTTCGGTCCGGCCACCAGCACGTCGCCGGGCCGCACATCCGCCGCGAAATCCGGCCGCTGATTCTGCAGACAGTGGCGCGCGATTTCGTCGATGCCGAACTTCATGTAGGCACCGGGCGCGAGCGCATCCGTGTCGATGTCGGCGCCGACGCGCCATACGCGATGGCCGCTCATGCGAGCACCTCGCGAGCATCGGTAATGCGGCCGCGCAGCGCGGAGGCGGCCACTGTATAGGGCGAGCCCAGATAGACCTGCGCCGATTCCGCGCCCATTCGTCCCTTGAAGTTGCGCGCGGTGCTCGAGATCACGGTGCTGCCCTCTGGAATCGAAGCGCCATAGCCGGCGCAGGCTCCGCAGGTGGTCGCGAGTACCTTCGCGCCCGCTTTTTCGAGCACATCCATGACGCCTTCCTGCGCGGCTCGCGCCTGGTCGCGAACGCTGGCGGGGGCGACCACCAGCTGCACGCCGTCGGCGATGCGGTGGCCGCGCAGCACGCTCGCCGCCGCGCGCAGATCTTCGAGCTTGGCGCCCGTGCACGCGCCGATATAGGCGATCTGCACGGCCACGTCGCTGAATGCGCCGACCTCGCGCGTATTCGCGGGACTATGCGGCGCGGCCACTTGGGGCGCGAGCAATGCCGCGTCGAAATCGTAGGTTTCCATCTGCGCGCCGGTATCGGTTTGCCAGCGCTCGAGGTCGATCTCGTCTTGCACGCCGGCCGCGCGCAGATAGTCGACGGTGACGCGATCCGGCGCCACGAGCCCGACCTGCGAGCCGAGTTCCGCGCTCATGTTCGACAACGTCATGCGCTCCTGCATCGACAGCGCGGACACCGCCTCCCCGGCGAATTCCACCGCCTGATAGCGGCCGCCGTTCATGCCGAAGCGGCCGATCATATGCAGCATCATGTCTTTGGCGGTCACGCCATGCGCGAGACGATTGCGCCAATTCATCCGCAACGTCTGCGGCACCTTGACCCAGATCTGTCCCGACACCGCGACGCCGAGCATCTCGGTGCTGCCGATGCCGAACATGTAAGCGCCAAACGCGCCGCCGGTCGGCGAGTGCGAATCGCCGCCGACACAGAACATGCCGGGACGCAGATGCCCGTGTTCGGGCAAGACGACGTGGCAGATACCGACGCTGTCGTACACGTTCGGCAATTGCTGCGCGCTCGCCCAATCGCGCGCGATGCGCACGATACGACGCGACTCGTCGTCGGTTTCGGGGACATAGTGATCGATGACGAGCACCACTTTACGTTTGTCCCACAGCGACGCGCCGAGCTCGTCGAGCATCGGCTGCAGGCGGCGCGGGCCGCTCGAATCATGGAACATCGCCAGGTCGACGTTGCAGGTGACGATCTCGCCCACCGAGACATGCGAGCGCCCGCAGGCCGCCGCGATCAGTTTTTGCGCAAGCGTTTGTGCCGCTGCCATCCCTACCCTCTTCGAGTCCGACTGCATGCTCACCTCAGGCCTGAGCGTTGACCAGCACGGCCGGCTTGCGCGCGAGATGAGGCTGCAGCATCGCGAAGCTCGCCGCGCTCATCACCATCGCGACGATCATGAACAGAAAAGCGGCGTTGAACGAACCGCTTGCCTTGACGATATAGCCGACCACGAGCGGCGAAGCCATGCCGCCGATCTGGCCGCCGGTGTTGATGAGCCCCGCGAAACCGCCACGCGCCTGCTCGGGCGAGAAGTGCGACACGAGGCTTGCATACGGTGACAACATGCCGTACAGCAGGAACGCTGCCGCCGACAAACCGACGAGGCAGGTCAGCACGTCATTGCAGGTGAACGTCAGATACAGCGCGGCCGCCGAGGCAAGACCGCCCGCCGCGACCAGCAGCGGACGCCTGCGATGCAGCGCGCCGCTGCCCAGTGTGCCGAACACGACCAGGCCCAGGAAGCCGAACAGATACGGCACGGACGCCGCATAGCCCATCGTTTTCAGATCGATATGACGCTGGAGCGCCAGATAGGTCGGCATCCAGCCGACGAAGCCCCAATAGCCGATATTGAACGTCAGGTAGGCGACGAACAGCAGCCACGTGGTCTTCGTTTGAAGAATCTCGCCCCACTGCCTGCGACGCTCGGCGCGCTCGACGCGATTCGCTTTGGCCTCGTTTTTGCGGGCTGGAATCATCAGCAGGATCAGCAACGAAACGATGACGCCCGGAATGGAGAAGAAATAGAACACATGGCGCCACGTGCTGTAGGTCAGGAACATCACGACGACCGGCGCGACGAAGGCGGGGCCGAGGGCGAGCGCGCTCAGCCATACGCTATGCGCTCGCGCCGCCTCTTTCGTGGTGAAGTTGTCGGACACGACCTTGTACACGGCCGCGTTGCTCGAACCTTCGGCGAGACCGAAACAGAAGCGCACCAGAATCAGCACGCCGACCGTCGAGGCGAGCCCCGTCAATCCCGTGAACAGCGAAAACAGCAATGGCGCGCCGACCAGCATGGTCTTCGCGCCGAAGCGATCCGACAGCATGCCGCCCGGCAGTTGCATCAGCGCGTAGCCGACTGCGAACGCGCCGAAAATCAGGCCGATCTGACCAGCGTCGAGTTGGAGCGTTTTCATCATCGACGGCGCCGTCACCGAAATGCTCACGCGGTCGAGATAATTGACGAACTGCAATAGCCAGGTCAGTCCCAGCAGTCTGTATCTGAGGCTCATTGTCTTCTCCATGTTGGACCCGATCTTCTGTGCGAGTCGTCGAGCCAATCTTTTATTCGGTCTTCTGAACTACTAGCGCGTTAGCTGACGGTACTGGAATGGCGTTGCATGTCTCCTTGGGTTGTTTGCCGTTGCATCACGCGGCGGACATCTCCGAGACGGAATGAGCCATCGTGGGCATCGAAAGGATCAGGTTCGCCGAGTGCCACAGATGACGCTTCATCGCCTGATAAGCGGCGTCGGCATCGCCTGCGAAAATCGCCGCCGCGATGTCCTCGTGCTCAGCGAGCGAATTGCGGATCATCTGGTCGCTGCCGATGTTCTGGCGCAACTGGATCATGAAGACCGGCAATTGATATTTGTCGATCAGTTCGCCGAGCAGCGGGTTGCCCGAGATCCTGACGATCTCCTGATGAAAGCTGCGATTGTCGGCAATGAACTGCTGAAAGACCGGGCGGTCGTGATGTCGGCGCCCCGCTTCGAGGACGTCGGCGAGCCGCTGGCGGTGGTCGCCGTGATCGATGTTGTGCGCGGCGAGGCGCGCGGCCTGCCCTTCGAGCGCTTCGCGAATCTGGAACACGTGGCGCACTTGCGCATGCGATAGCTTGCGAACCACCGCGCCGCGATTGGGCACGACTTCGACCAGGCCGTCCGCTTCGAGCCGCCGGAATGCCTCGCGCAGCGAGCCGCGGCTAATGCCGAGTTCTTCGACCACGTCGCGCGAAATCAGCCGCTGGCCGGGCGCGAAATGTCCTTCGAGAATGCGGGTCTTGAGCTCTTCCGCGATGCGCTCGACGGTCTCGCCGGAGCGGCCGCCTGCATCGCCAGGAAGAAAAGCGCGGGGTTCGATGTGGAGTCTCCGATAAAGGACACGGCGAGGACACGGCGCGCGTCATGTCAGCCAAACGCAAGCATCGCTAACTCGCGACGCGGTTGACTTGCTACGCATGCTACAGGAGCTTCAGGCAAAAGTGTTTGACACTTTTGCCCAGCAAACCGATCGGAGTCGCGAGCGGAGAACGAGCCGGCCTCGACATCCCATGAAGCGGGATGTCGAGGCCGTGATCTGAAGAACTTACGGAAGGAGAGGAAGAAACGAGCCTGGGCGGAGAGCGCCGCCGGCCGTCAAGCGGGGGACATGCCGTTTTGCAGCTTCGCGCCGTCAGCTTCGCGCGACGCCAGAAACGCCAGCAACGCCTGCGCCGCTTCACGCTGGCGCGCCACGGTGCAGATCGCGGCAGTGAAAGTCGTGGTGGACTGGATGGCGGCCGGGAGTTCGCCGATCACGTCGATGCCCGGCACGTGAATCAACTCGCTCAACTGCTGAAAACCCAGCGCGACTTCTCCACGCGCGACAAGCGTGCCGACCGGCATACCTGGCGGCGCCATCACGATTCGCGCCGCAATCTGGTCGGCAATGCCCCAGCGTTCGAACAACGTCAGCAGGTACGTGCCGCTCGGCCCAGTCGAGTAACCAATGCTGCGAGCACCGAGAATCGCCTCGCGCAGCGCCGCTTCGGTCGCGATGTCCAGGTGCATTGCTCCGGCTGCGACCGCGACCGCGATGCCCGAACGTGCGACCCCGACGCGGCTCGCCGCATCGACGCAGCCCGCCATCACGAGCCGCTCGATCACGTCCGCGGCAAGCACGACGATGTCGAATACTTCGTCATCCTCGACACGGCGCGCCGCATCGACGCCGCCGACCGATTCGATCGCGACCGGTTGGCCCGTGCGCTGCTCGTACGACGCGACGAGTTCGGCCAGCACCTGACGCGTGGCCATCGACGAAATGCCGGTGACCGGCGCGCGCGCAGATTGACCGCTGATCGCTGCGACCACGCCTGTCAGTCCTTGTAACGCAGCCCGGCCTGCTCGAGCGGCCCGCGCATGTTGTACATGTCGAGACCGAGCACGCCCGAGGCGAGCTTCGCGCGCTTCGCGGCTTCGTTGGCCTCGCGCGCCGCGGCTTTTTCGAGCATTGCTGGCGCGATGGCCGCCGGCACCACGACCACGCCGTCGTCATCGGCGACGACGACATCGCCCGGCGTAACCAGCGCGCCCGCGCACACGACCGGAATGTTCACCGAGCCGAGCGTCGCCTTGACCGTGCCCTTCGCGGAAATCGCCTTGCTCCAGACCGGGAAGTTCATCTCGGTCAGCACGCTGACGTCGCGCACGCCCGCGTCGATGATCAGTGCATGCGCGCCGCGCGCCTTGAAGCTCGTGGCGAGCAGATCGCCGAAATAACCGTCGGTGCTCTCCGCCGTGACGCCCGCGACGACGACGTCGCCGGGCTGGATCTGTTCGGCCGCGACGTGCAGCATCCAGTTGTCGCCCGGTTGCAGCAGCACCGTGACGGCCGTGCCGCTCGCGCGCGCGCCGGTATAGATCGGGCGCATATACGGTTTGAGCAGGCCCGTGCGGCCCATGGCTTCATGCACAGTCGCCGAGCCGAGCGCGCCGAGTTTCGCGGCCACGTCTGCATCCGCGCGCGCGATGTTGCGATAGACGACTCCGATTTCATACATGATTAAAGCCCCTTCGTTTTCAGCAAGGCATCGAGACGCGGATAAACGCGCCGCGCGTTGCCTTCGTAGATCTTGTGACGCTCTTCTGCGTCGACATGCGCCGCTTCGACATAGCGCTTCGTGTCGTCGAAATAGTGACCGGTTTCCGGATCGATGCCGCGCACCGCGCCGATCATCTCGCTCGCGAACAGGATGTTGTCCACGGGAATCACACGCGTGAGCAGATCGATACCCGGCTGGTGATAGACGCAGGTGTCGAAGAACACGTTGTTCAGCAGATGGTCCTTCAGCAAGGGTTTTTTCAGCTCCTGCGCGAGGCCGCGGAAACGACCCCAGTGATACGGCACCGCGCCGCCGCCGTGCGGAATCACGAAACGCAGCGTCGGGAAATCGCGGAACAGGTCCGAAGTCAGGCATTGCATGAACGCGGTGGTATCCGCATTCAGGTAATGCGAACCGGTGGTGTGAAAGCACGCGTTGCAGCTCGTGCTCACGTGAATCATCGCGGGAATGTCGTACTCGACCAGCTTCTCGTAGATCGGGTACCAGTAGCGCTCGGACAGCGGCGGGCTGGTCCAGTGGCCGCCCGACGGGTCGGGATTCAGGTTGATCGCGACATTGCCGTACTGCTCGACGCATTTGACGAGTTCAGGAATACAGGTGGCCGTATCGACACCGGGACTTTGCGGCAGCATCGCGGCCGGCACGAAGTTCTCGGGAAACAGCTGGCCCACGCGATAGCACAGTTCGTTGCAGATCGCGGCCCACGTGCTCGAGACTTCGAAGTCGCCGATGTGGTGCGCCATGAAGCTCGCGCGCGGACTGAAGATCGTCAGATCGAGTCCGCGCTCGCGCATCAGTTTCAACTGGTTGTTTTCGATCGACTCGCGCAGCTCGTCGTCGCTGATCTGCAATTCCGACACCTTCGGCGTCTCGGACGGATTCTTGATGCCAGCGATCTGGCGGTTACGCCACGTCTCCAACGCTTTGGGCGCGGTGGTGTAGTGGCCGTGAATGTCGATGATCACCGTGATTCCTCAGTAATGAAGTTAACCAGCGGCGCGCGCGAAACGCTCGCGCGCCGCGTACCTGCAAACGTCAATGCGCGGTATTCGGCTGCGCCGCCGTTTCGGCGCCGCCCACCCGCTGGCTCACCAGGATCGCGATTGCAGCCAGTGTAGCGGGGATTGCGAGCATCGCCAGGATCGCGCCGAACTGCCAGCCGAGGCCAAGCAGCGCACCGCCGATCGCCGAGCCGAAGATGCTGCCGAAGCGGCCCATGCCGAGCATCCAGCTCACCCCGGTCGCGCGTGCGACGGTCGGGTAGCGGCCCGGCGCAAATGCGTTCAGACCGGTTTGCGCGCCGCTCATGCAGAAGCCCGCGGCAAACACGAGCAACGCGAGCGACGACGACAACGCGCCGATATAGCCGAGCCCGAGCACGCACAGTGCGCCGCCGATATACGCGGCGCTGATGACCGGCGCCGGACGCGTCTTGTCCATGATCCAGCCGACGAGGATCGCGCCGATCGTGCCGCCGATCTGGAACATCGCCGTGACATTGGCCGCGGTCGTGACCGACAGACCCGCATCCTTCATCAGCGTCGGCAGCCAGCCAGTCAGCAGATAGATCACGAGCAGGCCCATGAAATACGTGACCCACAGCGCGATCGTCATCGAGCCGTAACCTTGCGAGAACAGCACGCCGATCGGCTTGCGCGTCGGCAGCGGCGGCTCGTTCGACACGAACACTTCATTGCCCGCAAAGCGCGCCCCGCACACCCGGCCGAGCACTTTGCCGATACGCTGCGCAGGCGCGCCGCGCACCGCGAGCAGACGGGCCGACTCAGGCAGCAGCCAGATCTGCAACGGGATCAGCACGAGCGGCAGGGCGCCGCCGAAAATCAGCACCGAGCGCCAGCCGTGAATCGGGATCAGCCAGCCAGCCGCGAAGCCGATCAGAGCCGAGCCAAGATTGAAGCCCGTGAACATCACGGTGATCAGCAAGGCGCGCTTGCGTTGCGGCGCGTACTCGGAGAGCAGCGTGGTCGAGTTCGGCATCGCGGCGCCGAGGCCGATACCGCTCAACAGACGCAGCGCCGCCATCGACATCGGCGATTGCGTGAACGCGGTCGCGATCGTGAACACGCCGAACAGAAACACCGACGCAATCAGCACCCACTTGCGGCCGATGCGGTCCGAAGCCGGACCCGCGAACAATGCGCCGATCACGAGACCGATCGGCGCCGCGCTCATCACGAGTCCGAATTCGGGGCGCGAAATCGCCCATTCATGAATGATGGAGGGCGCGACGAAACCCATGATCGCGACGTCCATGCCATCGGCGGTCACGATCAGAAAACACAGCACCACCAATAGCCACTGGTAGGGCGAAATAGCCCGTTCGTCGATGAACTTCTTGATATCAATCCTGTTACCGCTGGTAGTACTCATAAAAGCTCTCCTGTCTCCTTCACTGGTCTCATCGCGCGCTGGAAGCGGGTTGCTTCGCAATGTCCGTCGATCCCGTAACTATCATGGCGATGGGGCCCCACACGCCTTACTCGAGCAACTGGCGTGAAGGTACGTTTCGTCATTCGCGGGCCAAAGCGCGGGTTAACCATATGGTCGATGCGAGTATCCGCATTTTCATCGTTCCGCATAGCACTGGCGAAGCCCGGTCGATTCGCTCAAAGCCCCGCCCGATAAGCGCTCAAGCCGGACATAAGGCCCTTGAAATCGGGCTTTGCGAATGCCACTTCGTGTACACCGTCATAAATAAAACAGATGCGGCGGGAACGAAGTCGCATAGAACGGCCGCGGGACGTCGCGCTTTTGCCGCTCAGCACAGATGCGTCGCGCTGAACTTGCAATTGCCCCTCGAATCAAGGGCGCAAAAGAAAAAGCGGAACAACCGTGCAATGGCCATTCCGCTTCGGGATGAGCCGGCCCTTGGCGAGCCCGGCTTGTGCTCAATTACCGCGAGGCGCTACCCCGCTTACGGCGCCGCGACACCGCGCGTCGTGCCCGTGTAAGGCGTGTAGAAGCTCGAGCCGGCCCACTTACGCGAGGACGCGGTGTACAGCGGAGCGCCTTGCGTGAAGTTCGCGCCGTTGTGCCAGTCGCCCGAACCGGTGTACTTCGCGACGGCCGGGTACGGATAGACCGGACGCGAAGCCGTCACGTTGCTCGACGAATCGGTCTGATACGCCATCACCGAATTCGGCACCTTGGCCTCTTCGACCCAGTTGGTGATCGACGTCACGAGGTCGATGTTCGGGAAGCCTTCGCCGCCACCGCAGTGACCGACACCCGGGACCAGATACAGACGCGCGAACTGGTCGACGGCCGACGTGCCCATCGTGTTCTGCATCGCTTCGTAGTACTGGATCGTGAAGAGCGGCGAGATGTGCTGGTCAGCCCAACCGTGCCACAGAATCAGCTTGCCGCCCGCAGCATTGAATGCGGACAGGTCCGGGCTCGTCGCATCGATGAACGGATGGTTCGCCTGCAGGTAAGTCGGGTAGAAGCTGGCGTCCTGATAGCCGAAGGTATCGATGGTCGGCATCGTCGGCGAACCCGTGAAGATCAGGTTGTACGCGCCAGTCACGATGGTGTAGCTGAACAGCTTCGTGACGGGTACCGGTGCGGCCGTCGAGTTCGAGTTCGGCACTTCGACGCCGATCCAGTTCGCTTCCGAACCATATTGCGGCGAACCCGCCAGCATGTACTCGCCGGTCGTCGCATCGGTCGGACCGCTGTAGATAGCCTTCGCGGTCGTGACTTCGGCTGCGGTCAGACAGTTGCTCGTGCTGGTCGCATTGCTCGCGCACTGGATCGTCGCCGGATCGAAATGGCAGGTACGCGGATCGGCGATCAGGCCGTCGGCCGCACCGCTGCCGCCGCCGCAAGCCGCATCGACCGCGGTGTGCAGCAGCGTCGCCTTGTCGGCATACAGAATCGCATTGCCCGTGCTCGTGCCGGTCGTGCTCTGCGACTTCACGCTCCAGCCGTGATACAGCGAGTTCTGGATCTGGAAGTGCGCAGCCGGGGCGCCAGCGACGATACCGTTGTAGTCCGTCGGGTAACGTTGCGCGGCCATCAGCGCTTCGCGGCCGCCGTCCGAGCAGCCGATGAAGTACGAGTACTTCTGCGTCTGTCCGTAATAAGCCTTGATCAGCTTTTTCGCGGCGAGCGTCGTGATGTGCTGGCCGCGATACGCGAAGTCAGCCTGCTTTTGCGGATCGGAGGCCCACGTCTGATCCTGGCCCGAATGCCCCATGTCGGTCGCCGCCGTCACGAAGCCGCCTTCCTGCACGAGCGGGCACTGATACGTGAAGCTGAACGAGCTTTGCTGGGTCGGATCGCTCAAGTTACCGCACAGACCGCCGCAACCGAGTTCCGCGAAACGCTGCGTCCACGTGCTGACCGGCAGCGCGACTTCGAACGTGTTCGACGGAGCGAGCGTGCCCTTCACCGTACAGAACGCGACCGTCTTGCCATTGACCGTTGCGTTCTGCACGGTCGCCGACGTAATCGCGCTACCCGCGCCGCCGATGTCGGTGATGTCGATCGAAGCGAGCTTCGAGCAATCGACGGTCGGTTGCACGACCGACAACGGCGTGTACGTGAGCGTGCCGCCACCACCACCGCCACCGCATGCGGCGACGATTGCGGCCGTCGCGCAAACGCCGACGAACGTCAGCAGCGAAACGCTGCGCGCCTTGATGCGCGACAGCAACTTCAGGGGTTGCAGTGTTCTCATACTTGATCTCCTGCGTGGGTTTCGCGGTCGACTATCGGACCCGTGCGTGTGCTCGCGGTGCGCATCATGCATCCGCGTTGAGTGACGCATGTCTTCTTCACCTTCATGGATTCACTTCTCCTCTTTTAGTACTTCGGCTCTCAGAAACGTCATCGTTCTTTTGGCCGCGGCCGTGCAGTTGCACAGGCTCGTCGGGTTTTGACGCGACGTTAGCCAGACGGTGAATGACAAGAAATCACGGGTTAACCACAAGGATCAGCGATATCGACGGCTCTCCCATCCACGCTCACGCCTGTCGCGACGACGCTCGCCACCACGCTCGAGCCTATGGCACAAGGACTTACGGATCGCCGCGAGCGTCGAATCATTCGTGCGCCGGCCTCTTGCGCAAGCGCAGGCAATAATTTTTTTAGATGCGAAAAGAAAGAAATTGAAATGCGCTGCGCGGTAATCAGGAGTCTTGAGTCCTGCCGCGAAATGAGGTGGGGGAAAAAGCCGCAAAGTACTGCTTCTATTTCTATAGCAGCGACACCGACGCCATCCGTTCACGGACGTGTATCGAGAAGAACGAGACGTCAATCGCGGCGATTGCCATGTTGTGGCGTGAACCCAACGTTATTCCCAATCGCGTTGCGAACTAACGCAAAGAGCTTTCTGTTTTATTTATCGCCCCCTTGCCGAGCCCCCTCAATTTCTTACGTTTTTGTTACTTATGAATTACCACAAGCAAACGTCGCGCGAGCGAGCCGAGAACAAAAAACTTTTACTTTTCAACAAACTACGACGAACACTCTGAAGTGTTGCAGTCGGCGCGCGGCTTCGGAAGTTCGCGTAAACCCCGCAATGTCTGACAGCCTCATGTTCAATCAATTGCGTTTTTCGGGCCGTTCGAGCTACTTCCTCGGAAACATCGCGCCGACTATATTGAGCCCCGTTCAGCAGTGCCCGACCTGTTTTGCATCACGAGGACCAGCCGAGATCGCCGTGATCCAACAACGCCGCACAGCTACATCACTTCGCTTGGCATGACTAAATATAAAAGGAGATCATTTCGATGAAGAAGACGCAAATCGCACTCGCCATTCTCGCGGGTACCTTGATGTCGACGGCAGCGCATGCGCAAAGCAGCGTCACGCTCTTCGGCCTCATGGATACTGGCGTGACGTATGTGAGTAATCAGGGTGGCAAGAGCAACGTCAAGATGGACGACGGCGTCAACGGCCCGAACCTGTGGGGCATGAGAGGCTCGGAAGATCTCGGCGGCGGCAGCAAGGCCATCTTCGAGCTCGTGGACCAGTACCAGTTGAACAACGGGCAATTCATGCCCAATTCGAGCCTGTTCAGCCGTCTTTCGTACGTGGGGCTCGTCAACGATCGACTCGGCAAGTTCACGCTGGGTAACCAGTACGACTTCATGACGGATTCCCTGTTCGCCGGCGGCAACGATCCTGCCGATGTTTCCGGCCACTTCTACGCGTTCCGCGCGGGTCCGTTCCAGAAGCTCGCTCTGCCGCAGAATCCGACCGGCGCCTTCGACTGGGACCGCATGGCCGGGGCCAGCATCAATAACTCCGTCAAATACCTGTCACCGGTGTTCGGTGGATTCAGCGCGGGAGCGATGTATGGCTTCGGCAACGTCACGGGCTCCGTCGGGGCAGGTAATTCCACCAGCTTCGGGCTCAACTACGCGGCAAATTCGTTCGGCGCCAACGCCGCCTATACGAATGTGAAGTACTACACCGCGGGTTCGCCGCAGGTCAGCGTGCGCAACTGGGGCCTCGGCGCGCACTACAGGTTCGGCCCGTGGTTTACCAACGCGCTCTTCACGACCGTGCACAACTCGTTGAACGGCGGCTCGGTCTATGAAGGCTCGGTCGGCGCGCAGTACCGGTTCACGCCGGCACTCGCCACGGGCGTGTCGTATATGTATATGAAGGGTAATTCGATCGTCGACAACAATCACGCCAACCAGGTCGCGGCGATCGTCGACTACTCGCTGTCGAAGCGCACGAGCGTCTATGTGATGGGTCTGTATCAGCGCGCAAGCTCGGGCGGCTTCGCGCAGATCAACGGCATGAACACCCCGGACGGCGCATCGAGCGGCCAGACGCAGGCAATCGCACGCATTGGCTTGCATACGCACTTCTGATTCCGGAAGTCTTCGTGAATGGCCTGAAGGGCGCACCTGCCCTTCAGGCCATTTTCTTTTTGGGGCGGCATGCCGCACCCCGCCGCCCAGGGAAATCACCGAACCTCGCCGCCTCAACTTTGCATACAATGTGTCCATCAACCCGCTGAATCTCATTCGTCTGCCGGTTTAGGAGAGTGTTTTGCATACAATGCCGGCCCGGTCACCGGACAACGTCTATCTCGCGATCAAGCAGTCGCTTGCCGAGAACCGCTTCGGCGCGGGTCAGTATCTGCGCGAAGAACAGCTCGCCAAAAGCCTCGGCGTGAGTCGCACACCGGTGCGCGAAGCACTGCGCCGTCTCGGCGCCGAAGGCTGGGTCGAGATCCGGCCGAACTATGGTGTGCGTGTCAAGGCATGGTCGCTGCAGGACGCGCGCGAAATCTTCGAAGCGCGGCTTCTGATCGAGCCATTTCTCGCCGGGCGCGCCGCCTTGAAGATCGGCGCAGCCGAAATCGAACGGCTGCGCACGCTCGCCGAGCAGATGTCTGCGATCACGCGGCAAGCGTCCACTCCCGAAACGACTGAAGCATGGTTCACCGCCAACGGCGAATTCCATTCGATCATCACCGCCGCGGCGGGCAACACGCGGCTCGATCGTTCGTTGACGTCGATGAAGGAAACGCCGCTGATCAAGTGGACGTTCGACTCCTACAACGACGAACACCGCGCGAGCAGCGCGCGCCAGCACTTCGAAATCGTCCAGGCGCTCGAGAATCGCAATGCGGCGTGGGCCGAGGCGATTACGCGTTGTCATATCCTCGCCGCCGAGAAAACGGTGCTCGACCGCTATCAAAGAGAGCACTCTTCGGCGTAGCCATTCGCCATTAGCCATTCGCGCGGAACACCGCAGCACCACGCATCGCAGCAACACACGATTAGCCGTCCCATAACGACGCAGGAGACGTGAAATGCCGAGCACCGTGAACGCGGGTCCAAGACTGGACAGACTACCTCTCTCCGGTTTTCACCGGCGCATCCTCTGGTTGATCGGTGGAGGCATGTTCCTCGATTCGTTCGACATCTACCTTGCCGGCGGCGTGCTCGGTGCGCTGGCAAAGAGCGGCTGGTCGACGATGCAATTGAACGCGGCGTTTCTGTCATCGACCTTCGTCGGCATGTTGATTGGCGCATTCACGGCCGGCCTGCTCGGCGACGCGAAAGGCCGTAAGTTCACCTATCAATTCAATCTCGCGATCTTCGGTCTCGCGTCGATCGCCGGCGCGCTTGCGCCGAACATGACGTGGCTGATCGTCTGTCGTTTCTTCATGGGCCTCGGGCTCGGCGCGGAGATCGTCGTCGGCTATGGCTCGGTCGGCGAGTTCATTCCGCCGGCCGTGCGCGGCAAGTGGTCCGCGTACCTGTCGCTGATCACGAACTCCGCGCTGTTCTTCTCGACCTTCATCGGCTATCTGATCATTCCGTCGATCGGCTGGCGCGCGATGTTTGCGATCGTCGGCATCGGCGCGTTGATCGTGTGGGTGATTCGCAAGAAGATGCCGGAGTCGCCGCGCTGGCTCGAATCGAAGGGACGCTATGCCGAGGCGGATGCGATTCTTCGTGCGGCCGAAGCCGAATCGGCAAAGGCTCAGCCATTGCCGCCGTTCACGCCTTCGTTCGAGTCCGCCTCCGCCGTGCCGCGCTCCACGACGCTCCTCGAATTGTTCAAGGGTCCGCAGATTCGCCGCACCTTGCTCGCGATCACCGTGCAGATCGGCGTGAACGTCGTGATCTACGGCTTCATCGTCTGGGTGCCGACCTTCCTGATCAAGCAGGGGCTCGGCATGGCGTCGTCGCTCGGTTATACGACGCTGATGTCGCTCGGCGGTCCCGCCGGCGCGTTCCTCGGCGTCCTGGTCGCGGACCGGATAGGCCGTAAAAATGGGCTGATCGCGGTCGCGACGATCGCCGCCGTGGTCGGCTGGCTATACGGACACTCGTCGAGTGTCGAAATGGCCACCGTGCTCGGCTTCCTGCTTTTCACCCTGACGTATCTGATGGTCGCGCTCGGCATCGCCACCTATATTCCCGAGCTGTTCGCCACCGAGAACCGCATGCGCGCGAACGGTATTGCTGGCTGCGCGGGCCGCATCGCCGGCATTCTCGCGCCGCAACTCGTCGTCGTCATGTATGCGACCGGCGGCGTGCGCGACGTGCTGTCGGTGATCGTCGGCGTGCTCGTCGCGATGGCCGCGATTCTCGCTGTTTTCGGCATCGAAACGAATCAGCGCTCGCTCGAAGAGATCGCGCCGCCGCCCACCGTCGATATCGACACTGCGCTCACCGGCGCATCGGTCGCGCGTGAACCGCGTCATTGAGCCGACATCGAATCGACACACATCCATCGTCATCAAACGGAAACAAGCATGAACGCTCAGCACAAACGTCAGCAACTGAAGACCCGTCTCGCACAGCCGGAAATCGTCACCGCGCCCGGCATCTTCGATCTGATCTCGGCGAAGATGGCCGACTCGATGCAATTCGATTGCCTGTACATGACGGGTTTCGGCACAGTCGCGTCCTACCTGGGCGTGCCCGATGCGGGCCTCGCCACCTATACCGACATGGTCGATCGCGTCACCGCGTTTTGCGGCGCGACGAGCACACCGATGATCTGCGACGGCGACACCGGCTACGGCGGATTGCTGAACGTCGCACACACGGTACGCGGCTACGAGCGCGCCGGCGCCGCGGGCATTCAGCTCGAGGACCAGGAGTTTCCGAAGAAATGCGGCCACACACCGGGCCGCAAAGTGATCGCGCTCGACGACATGGTGAAGAAGATCAAGGTCGCCGCCGAAACGCGCGAAGATCCGAACTTCCAGATCGTTGCGCGCACCGATGCGCGCACCTCGCTCGGACTCGATGAAGCGCTGCGGCGTGGCGAAGCGTTCGCCAAAGCGGGCGCCGATGTCCTGTTCATCGAATCGCCGGAAACCGTCGAAGAGTTGGAAACCATCGCACGCACGTTCGATAAGCCGCTGCTCGTGAACATCGTCGAGGGCGGCCGCACACCGCAACTCGCGCCCGCCGAATTGCAGAAGCTCGGTTTTTCGATTGCGATTTATCCGGCCTCGGGCTTTCTCGCGGTCGCGAAAGTGCTGCAAGACATCTATGGCCAGATCAAGGCACAGCGCGGCACGATGCACGCGGAAAACACCCTGTATCCGTTCTCCGAGATGTGCAAGCTGATGGGTTTTCCCGCGGTGTGGCAGTTCGACCGTGAGCACGCTGAATGACTACGACCTGACAAAATATTACGTTTTTCTCCGTGGTAGATCGCGTAGCATACCTAGGGTGTGTCCTGCGAGCGCCCCCACTCGCATTCGTCATTCAACTGCGGAGATTTCGGAAATGAGCATTTTCGGTGACATCGTAAACAAGCTGTTCGGCAAAGCAAAGCCGGACCAACCTCCCCCCGCGACTGAACCCACACCCGAGCCGGCCGCCGCGCAAGCCGCGACGCCCGGCGCTCCCGCCGCGCCCGCACCGCTGACCGACGTCGACGTGGCCGCCGTGATGGATCAACTCGTCAGCGAAAGCGGACAGACGCTGAACTGGCGCACGTCGATTGTCGACACAATGAAAGCGCTCGGCGTCGACAGCAGTCTCGAACACCGCAAACAGCTTGCGCAGGAATTGAAGTACAGCGGGGACATGAACGACTCCGCGAGCATGAACATCTGGCTGCACAAGCAGGTGATGCAGGCACTCGCGGCGAACGGCGGCAAGTTGCCGCCCGATCTGGCAAGTTAAGCAGGACGAATCAAGCGTTGCGCGCAGGCGTAGCGCAGTAGAAGTCCATCACTCGGACCAGGTTGCCCGGTCGAAGCATTAAACCGGGCAACCCTAAGCCTCTCCGCGCGGCAATCATGGCTCGCGCAATACTCACAAGAACGCACATTACCCGCGAGCGCGCCAGGTCGAATGCCGTCACCCCGCGTAGCGAACGCGGGTGACAGGACACTGTGATGGAATACTCGCGGCTATTGCGCCGCGGTGAGCTTGAGTCCCGGCCGTAGCAGTGGCTGGGTAGTCTCTTGCGGACCCTTGCGTTCGTCCGATACCTGTTCGATTCCCTTTTTCGTGACTTCTTCGAGAAAGGTCAGGCGAGCCCGGTAGTAGTCGGCACGCAGCCGTGCGTCGAGCACGAGCTGTTCGGCCTGAAACAGTTCCATGCGCAAGTTGTTCAGCGCGCGCTCGGCCTGTTTCTCGGGAGTAGGAGCATGTTGTGAAGCCCAGTTAGCAAGCCACCTCATCATGGTGAAGCCCTCCTCGAGTTCTATGCTCTGCTGGGATACAGGCTATCAAATTCCGGGTGCGACGTGTGTTAATTCGTTCCGGGCGTTGCTTATTGTGCAAGCTAGTGTGAGTCAACGCACAATCGACTCCCCGCGTCCGCGCTTCACTACTGATACCACAACATCAGCGAATCGAAAAAAGCCCGCGCAGTAAAGGCGGGCAAATCCCACTCTCAGTGAAAGGGTGTCACGAGGATGACACGCGAAAAGTCTAGCGCTCATGCAACCTCGACATCCGTGTGCTGGCGATCAGTTCAGTGCGAATAGAACGATCGCTGAGTTTGACTCGCGCGCTATCGATGCTCCTGAATGGCCGCCACGTTTTTCGCAATCGCTCGGGAGAACTGCGCGATCTGTCGGCCCTGCTCGATCAGATCCATGGCGAGCCGGAACGTGACCACGTCCGACTTGTCCGCCAGCTGAAGCTTCGCGAGCACGACCTGGCGCGCGGTCGCGGCAAGCTTGTCGATGCCGGCCTTCGCGTCGACGACCTTCGCGACTTGTTCGGGATCGGGCGCTTCGATCGTGCGGATCGCCTGCTCGAGATTGCCGATCACCGCCTCCGAAAACTGCGTGGTCGCCGCATCGCGCAGGCGCAGTAAATCGATTTGCTGCGTCATTCGCTGCTGTCCGACCGACATCAAGGTCGTGCCGATAATGCCGCTGATGCTCTCGAGATGGCTCGTGACCTGCGTGTAGCCGACGACCTGCTGACCTTCGTCCGCCGAGTGCTCCTCCTCCGACAAGCGGCCGATATATTGAAGAATCCCGAAGGCGAGCCGGTCGCTTTCCTTGTCCTGATCGAGCAGCTGATTGATCTCTTCCATCGTACCGGTCGACACCAATTGCGAGCCGCGTTGCACGACGTCGAGCACCTGCGCGCCGAGCCGGGTCAGCTCGATGCGCACGCGTTGCAATCCAAGCGACGGCACCGTTAGCGACGACTCGTCGAGATACAACGGCTCGCCCGCGGGTTTGGCGGCTTTCGCGCGCTTCGGCACGACGAACTGCGCGAGCCGCGCGATCGGACCGGTAAACCAGATCAGCAGCAGCGTGTTCGCCACGCTGAAGAGCGTATGCACATTGGCGACCTGACGCGGCGCCTCGGCCGCGAGGCGCGCGAGGCCTTCCAGCTCCGGATGCGACGGCGAGATCCAGCGTACGACCTCCGCCATCTGCGGAATGAGGAAGAGCGCGATCACGACACCCAGCGCATTGAAGATCAGATGCACGACGCCGACCTGCACCGCCTCCGGTGTCTTGCCGATCGAGGCGAGCAAGGCCGTGCCGCAGGTGCCGACATTCGCGCCGAGAATCAGCGTGATGGCGGCTTCGAGCGGCATCAAACCCTGGCCGCTCAACGCAATCACGACCGCGAGCGTCGCCGCCGAGCTTTGCACGACCGCGGTGAAGACCGCCCCCACGATGACGCCGAACAGCGGATTGCGCATGTCCTGCATCGCGTCGATGAACGGCTGGTAGGTGCGCAGCGGATGCGTGGACTCGCCCATCAACTGGATGCCCATGAACAGCAGCCCGAGCCCCATCACCACGCGGCCGATCTGCTGCAGCAGTTCGCGCGGGGCAAACGCGTGCAGCACGAAGCCGATCGCCAGCATGTACGGCGTCAGACGCGAAACGTCGAACGCGATGATCTGCGCGGTGACCGTCGAGCCGATGTTCGCGCCCATGATCATCGGCACCGCCTGGGTCAGCGTCATCAGCCCGGCGGACACGAAGCCGACCATCAGCACCGTCGTAATGGTCGACGAGTTGAGCAGCGCGGTCACGGCGGCGCCCGCCAGCACGCCGCGAAACCGGTTCGCGGTCAGCACGCCGATCAGCGACTGCAGTTTCGATCCCGCGATCGCCTTCAGGCCGCCGGTCAAAAACTCCAGACCCAGCAGAAACAGCGCGAGGCCGCCAATCAACAGCCCGAAGATCGCAGCGAAGTTCAACCCGGCGGGTTCGATGTCTGCCAGATAATCAGTCATCCTGATGTGCCTTTGTTGATCACATGACTAGTTGCAGGACCGACGGACGGCTTCGCGCCCCGGATCGATGACTGTGCACGCAGTCGGTTGTGCCGTGTCTGGAGCAGGTAATGAAGCTAACGCTAAGGGTAAGAGGAAGATGGCGCGCAGGCAAGGGATCGGGGCGGGAGTGCCGGTCGTGGCAAATCGGCGGCCGTGCCGGGCGGACGCCGCGGCCGCGCGCCGCCTCGATGTCGATCCGACCACCGTCGGCCGGCGGCCGCGCGCCGTCGAAACTGCGCTGAACGCGAAGCTGTTCGAGCGCGATGCCGACGGACGCCTGCGCGCGACCGACGCCGGCGGCATCGTGATCCGGCGCGCGGAAGCGATCGAAGCCGAAGTATGCAATCTGGATG